>JAZDLO010000150.1:0-4152 GCA_043801935.1 bacterium | reverse complement strand
GTCCACATTCGCGGTCAGATGGCGGACCCGGTGATAGGTGGTCTCCGGCGACGGTGAAACGTGAACGGTGATGCCGGCCGCCTTCACAGCGTCGAGACAGTGTGAGTCGCGCTCAGCCATCTTGGTGACCAGGGCGAACGCTTTGTCCGACCACGAGGCCGCCATGGCGCAGAACTGAACCGGCCCCCCGTAGAAGGTGTGAGACTCCCCTTCAAACGGGTGGATCTCGTCGATCACGACGTTGCCGACGAACACGAGGTCGTAACGGAGGGTCACAGGCTGCCTCACTTCCTTTCGAGCTACCGTTCGACCACGGGAGTGCAGTTTCGGTCCTTCGTCATCTGGCAGGATATCTTGCCGGGGCGTCTCTCGCGCCGGCCCGTCGCTGCGTTGTCGTCGGATCGTCGCGGCTATGCGCGACGGTAATGCGAGCCATGAGCGATGCAACCGCGCTTCAGGGCAGCCCGCAACTGTACCCAAGTTGGGTATCCTTAGACGGGTGCTCCGAGAGAACGTTAGAGGAGGACAGGACAATGAGTAAGAGGTCGACTGCTGCTGTCGTGCGCGCGCCGGGCCAGGCGTTCGTTCTCGAGCGCGTGGAGTTGGACGATCTGCGGGCTGGCGAGGTCCTGGTCAAGATCGAAGCCGCAGGCGTGTGCCACACCGACATGAACATGCAGCACGTGGTGCCCATGCCGGCCGTCCTGGGCCATGAAGGCGCGGGTGTCGTCGAGGAAATCGGCGCCGGCGTCGAGGACGTCAAGCCGGGGGACCGGGTGATCATCTCCTGGCCGGCGTGCGGGGAATGCCTCAGTTGTATCTCGGGTCGCCGTGACATCTGCGAATTGCAGTTCCCTCTACTTTTCTCCGGCCGTCGCCAGGACGGCTCCCCCACGGTCAAGCTCGAAGGTGAGTGGATATCGGGCGCCTTCTTTCAGCAATCGTCGTTCGCGACCTACGCCATCGCTCCCGCGAACTCGCTCGTGCTGGTCGGCGACGATCTGCCCCCGGAGCTTCTGGCCGCTCTGCCCTGCGGGATCATGACCGGCGCCGGGTCCATCCTCAACGCGCTGAAGGTCGGTGTACAGGACGATCTGCTGGTCTTCGGCGCCGGGGGGGTAGGCCTGAGCGCGATCATGGCCGCGCGACTGGCGGGGGCGTACCCCATCATAGCGGTGGACATCAACCCCGAAAGGCTGGATATCGCCCTGGAGTTGGGGGCGACCCACGCGCTGAACGCCGGCGCCGGCGACGTGGTGGCCCGCGTCAAAGAGATAGCTCCCCACGGCGTCCGGTTCGCCTTCGATACCTCGGGCATCGAGAGCTCGTGGAAGGCGGGTGTCCAGTGCCTCGGCATGGGAGCCACGTTCGGCATCGTGGCCGTGCCGGAGAAGGCCGTGGTGGACGTTCTTCCCATCGAGCTGCTCTCGAAAGGTGCCGGCCTGCAGTTCATCCTCGCCGGCTCGGCCACACCTCGGTTGTTCCTACCCAGGCTGATCGAATGGTATAAGCAGGGACGGTTCCCCTTCGATCGCCTGGTCAAGACCTTCCCGTTCGCCGACATCAACAGCGCCTTTGCCGAATCGGTCGCGGGACGGGCGATCAAGCCGGTTCTCTTGATGCCGTAGGTTGTTCGCGCCCGACCTATGCGCGGGGGTAATGGCTGTATGCCCTGATGCGAAGATCGGGCGTACCCGCCAGGGCCTGGCGGCTGGGTCTATAGTGGACGAGGGTGCGGTTTGCCGCCGCAGAGGGCACAGTGGCGAGGGGTGATTCCTCGGATAGGATTCGAGTTGTTTACCGAAAGGCGGTCTGAAATATGGAAGGGATGAAGCAGGACCTCATCGGCGTGGTCGGAAAGGACAATGTCTTTGACGACCCCGCGGACCTTGGATCGTACGCCCGGGACGAGAGCTTCGCCCTCTCCATCCAGCCGCGATTCGTGGTCCGGCCGGGAAGTGAGGACGAGGTCCAAGCCCTGGTCGGCTGGGCGAACAAGACCAGCACCCCCCTGGTGCCGGTCAGCTCCGGCCCTCCGCACTTTTGCGGGGACACGGTGCCGAGTGTGCCCGGCGCGGTCATCGTCGAACTCAGCCGCCTGAACAAGATCCGGCGTATCGATCGGCGCAACCGCATGGTAGTGGTCGAGCCGGGCGTCACCTACGCGCAACTGCAGCCCGGACTGGCTGGGGAGGGCATGAGGGTCACGCCCCCGTTGTTTCCCCGGGCCAACAAGTCGGTCGTCGCCAGTCTCTTGGAGCGGCAGCCGACCCTCATTCCCCGGTATAACTACGCGCTCCCTGAGCCGCTGCGGAACTGCGGCGTGATCTGGGGTGACGGCACCCGGTTCTTCACCGGTGAGGCCGGTTGGGGCCCGGCGGACCTCGAGGGGCAATGGGCAGCGGGCGGTCGACAGGTCGATCCCAAAGGCCCTGCTCAAACCGACTTCTACCGCCTCCTGACCGGTGCGCAGGGCACGCTCGGCATCGTCACCTGGGCCTCGGTCAAGTGCGAGCTCCTCGCTTCCCCGAAGAAGACTCTCTTCGTGACGGCCGACAAGCTCGAAGACCTCGTAGACGTGACTTACAGGTTGACAAGGATCCGCGTCGCGGATGAACTGTTCCTGGTCAACAGCGCCTACCTGGCCACCCTGGTCGGTAACGACGCAGCAGATATCGCGGCTCTGACCGAGGGACTCCCCGCATGGGTCCTGCTCATCGGCGTCGGAGGCCGCGCCCTCCTGCCCGAAGAACGGATGGCTGTGGCCGAGAAGGACGTCGCCGAGGCGGCAGCCGCTCACGGGCGGCAACTCCTGTCTGCAATACCGAGCCTGGCGACCGCCCGCGTGGAGAAGGCCATCGCGGGTGTGGCGGGCGACGACCATTGGAAACTCCGCTACAAGGGCGCGATCCGGGACATCTTCTTCCACACTACCTTGGAGAACGCGCCCCGGTTCCTATCGGTCATGCTCGAGACCGCGGCGGCGCACAAGTATCCCGTAGCCGACGTGGGCGTCTACCTGCAGCCCCAGCATCAGGGAGTTGCCTACCATTGCGAGTTCAGCCTCCCCTTCGCTCGGGATGACAAGAACGAGGCCGACAAAGTGCGCGCTCTGTTCAGCGACGCGAGCATGCGGTTGATCGCCGATGGCGCGTATTTCTCCCGTCCGTACGGTGAATGGGCCGATCCTGTCTACAACCGTGACGCGGCTTCGCGCGACGCGCTTCGCACCGTCAAGAAGATCGTCGACCCTAACAACGTGCTCAACCCCAGCAAGCTCTGCTTCTGAGGCGAGGAATAGAGGAGACGGCCACGATGGCACTTGAAGACTATCGAGCGGACGCTATGCGCTGCAACCGCTGCTCGTACTGCAAATGGATACCGTTCGACCGCGTCAAGAGCTGGGAGTTCGCGAAGGGTTGCCCGAGCGTCGACTATCGCCACTTCCACGCGTATTCGGCCGGCGGCCGCTTGATCGCGATCCTATCGCTCACCGACGGGCGCAGCGAGGTCAGCGATGAGATGATCGACATCGCCTATGAGTGCACCCTGTGCGGCTCGTGTGACGTTAGTTCCAAGGTGTGTCGCTACGACATGCACGTCCTGTCCGCCGCGCGCGAGTTCCGTCACTACCTCAACGAGAGGGGCTACATCCCCGAGGCCTATCCGGCCATCATCGGGAAGCTACGTGAGAGCGGAAACATGGCCGGGGCGCCGCAGCCGGCCAGGTCGGACTGGACCGAAGGCCTCGGCCTCAAGAAGCTCGGCGCCGGCGGCGTCGACAAGGCGCAGGTGCTATTTCACGCCGGCTGCCGTTACTCGTTCGATCCCGCTCTCCGAAGCGGCGTAATGGCGGCCGCGAAGCTGCTCGCCAAGGGTGGCGTCGACTTCGCCGTCGACGGCCACGAGGGCTGCTGCGGCGGCACGGCCTACGACATGGGTTATCGCGACGACTTCACGGCCATCGCCGAAGTCAACCTCAAGAAGTGGGCCGAAGCCGGGGTAAGGACGGTCGTCACGCCCTGCGCCACCTGCTTCTGGACCTTCAAGCGACTGTATCCCAAGGTCGGCTCCGAGGTCCAGGTGCTGCACGCCGTACAGGTGGTGGACGAGTTGCTGAAGGACGGCAAGCTCGAGCTCAACACCCCGGTG
>JAZDLO010000132.1:0-6387 GCA_043801935.1 bacterium | reverse complement strand
AGGGGAAGCCTTATGGCGAGAGCGCGGCGCTCCTGCCAGCACGGACACTGAGTGGAAAGGTAGGTGGGTTAGTGAAACAGGATGGCCGCGTCGCCCTCGTCACGGGCGCGGGTTCCGGCATAGGACGGGCTGTTGCCGTCGCATTTCTCGGCTCGGGCTATCGAGTGGTGTTGGGTGGGCGCCGAGAGCAAGCTCTCCTTGCGACACTGGCGGGCTATGAGTCCCAAGGGCTCGTGGTGCCGACAGACGTTACGCAAGAGGCTTCAGTGGAACACCTCTTCGAGCATGCTCGCAAAGAACTAGGCCGAATCGACGTCCTGTTCAAGAACGCCGGCACCTTTGGTGCGTCAGCTCCGATAGAGGATATGTCGCTTGAGCAATGGCGGCTCGTCGTGGATACCAATCTGACGGGCGCCTTTCTTTGTGCGCGAGAAGCCTTCCGGACGATGAAGGAGCAGCGGCCGAAGGGTGGCCGCATCATCAACAACGGCTCTGTATCGGCCCAAGTCCCGCGACCACACGCCATCGCCTACACCGCGAGCAAGCATGCGATCACGGGTCTTACCAAGGCGATTTCGCTCGAGGGGCGAGCACATGGCGTGGCCTGCGGCCAGATCGATATTGGAAATGCGGTCACGGAGCTTTCGGACGCTTTCAGCAAAGGTGCTCTGCAGGCCGATGGTTCGATCTTGGCCGAGCCTCAGATCGGCTTGCGACACGTCAGCGACGCTGTACTGTACATGGCGGACCTTCCGCTGGACGCAAACGTCCAGTTCATGACTTTGATGGCGACAAACATGCCGCTGATCGGCCGCGGTTGAGCGAGTACTCGGGGAGAGGCGATGATCAAGGCGCTGGAGGGCCAGTCGCTCTGCTTCGCGACTGAGGAGCGGTGCGAGGAGCCCGGCGCCCTAGTAGTAGACATCGACCGACGTGCCTTTCGGCAGCTGGTGGTACAGCTCGACCGCCATCCACATCGGGACACGCACGCACCCGTGGCTCGCCGGATAGGGAGGAACGCTTCCGTACCCGTGGATGGCCGTCTTGCTCACGATGTACGAGGGATAGTAGATCTGGCCCTCGAGCGTGACGAGGCGCACCCAGCCCTCGTACTTCGTCCCTACCACGTGGTGCCCGGTGCGGGTACCGAGCCTCCCCGTTGATACGTGCACGACCTTCCAGACTCTGTCGTCGGTGATCATGAGGAGTACTTGCCGGGTCAAGTCGACTTCGGATCGAGTGCCACCGAGAGACAGACGCGGAGTGGGCGTCTGGGCCGACAAGATCCGCCGCCAGACCTCAGCACCCACGGTCCCGTCCCGCTTAAGTCGTTCGACCTTCTCGAAAGCCATCACAGCGTCCTTTGTGCGGTAGTCGTAGACTCCGTCCTCGGGACCGCAGGGGTAGTGAAGAGCCGTGAGCCTGGCCTCCAAGAAGGACACGAGGCTCCCCTCTGAACCCACCGACAACGGGGCATAGGTCGATACGGCAGGTAGTTCTACGGGGTAGACGTTCCTGGCCTTGACAGGCTGTAAGAAGGCCCGGTAGAGCATCACCGCCATCTGCGCTCTGGTGAGATTGAGCTCGGGGTAGAACCAGCCGTCGACCGGGCTTTCGATCACCCCCAGGCGGTAGGCGTTGGCGACCGAAACAGCGTGGTCGGGGGCAATCAGCGGCCGGTCGCGCAAACCCAGCAACCAGACTGCCGCCTGGTCGCCGGTCAGCTCGTATTCGACTGCGGACTCGAGTCCGGCTTCAACGGCGAACTCCAAGGACCGCATCACCAAGGTGGCCGCCTGCTGCCGGCTGATCGGCTCGTCGGGCGAGAACACGATCGCGCTGGTGCCTTGGATCAACCTTTTCTGATAGAGAATCCCCACCGCGCCCGCGAACCAATCCGGCTTGTTCACGTCGAAGAACGGTTGGCCGGGCGACTCCGGCAGCCCGAGCGCCCGGGCCAGGAAGACGGCCATCTGCGCCCGGTTCACCGATTCGTCCGCACCGAACGAGCCGTCCTGGCGCCCCTCCACGATCCCGGTCTGGGCGAGAGCGTACACGGCCTCCGCAAACCATTCATCCCCCCGGAGGTCGGTGAAGGTCTGGGCCACCGCGGCTGTCTGGACCGGCGTCGTAGGCTGTGCCTGCGCGGTCGCCGGTAGAGCGCCCAACCCAACGATGGCAAGAACGCACCCGGCGGCGAACGTCGCCAGAGTGCGAACGGATATCGACCCTAGTCTGCGCCTCATGTTCGACTCCCGTGCGGCCAGGTTTGGAGACTACTCTACTGATTTCTTCTGCCGGCACCCTAGACCTTCCAGGCATCATCGTGGGAAACGACCGAGGGGCGACTTGGCCGAGGTGCTCAGTCGATGAGCCAGGCCGGCCTCTGCTGCAACAACGATTCCTCAGGCAACGCCGGGATGTTCTTGGCGAGGTGGTTGACATAGACTGGCTTCTCATGGAAGCGTTGGTGTTCGTTTCCCGATGCGGCGGCCGCGGAGGTCGCCGGCGGAGTGCCTTCAGGAGGCTGGAGGAAGACATGATGGTTGAGGCTCTGGCATGAAGAGGCTGTTGCTTGTAGCCGCCATAGTCATCGCATGTCTTGTTGGTGTCATGCAAGGCGGCTGCTCGACGACCGCCCTTCCGACCGGGACCGGCGCCGACAGCGAAGCCACGTCTGTCAATGCCGGCGACGCCAGCTTGGCAGACGCGTTTGCCGAGCGAGCCAGCAATCTGGAGGTCGAGGGGCAGGGAACGGTATCGAGGCTACTGACCGACGACACGGAGGGAGCCAAGCATCAACGGTTTATCGTCCGGTTGGCCTCCGGGCAGACCCTCCTGATCACGCGCAACATCGACATTGCTCCACGGGTCAGTTCGCTGCGGGTTGGCGACACGGTCTCGTTCAAGGGCGAGTACGAGTGGAACGCGCAGGGCGGCCTCATACATTGGACGCATCATGATCCGACCGGCAGTCACGCCGGTGGCTGGATCAGGCACAACGGCCGGACATACCAGTGAGGGCTCCCCATCCGTGGACGGCCCGTGCTTCCGGCATGTCCGTTCTTTGCGTCCGCAAGGTCCGCCCTCGAGCACCAAGAAAGCGTGGTGATTGCTCCAACCGGGTAGGGACATATAGGGTAATGCCGTGAATGCAACTAGGAGGTTGACCCAGTGGGGCCCCTCTACGCGATCATGAGATCGATAGGGTGCGCAGTCCTGATAGCCCTCGCGTTCCTGGTCGGCGCCTGTGGGAACACCGGGGGACAGCCGACAGGCAGCGTTTCTGCGGGCAGCGGCACCCCGACCACGGCTGCGCCGACCGCCACCTCGTCCTCCATGAGCAGCTCCTCTTCGGTTGCAGCCGCCTACCGGGCGACGACTGTGGTGGAAGGCCTGCGGATCCCCTGGGAGATGAGGTTCTTGCCCAATGGGAAGTTGCTGGTGACCGAGCGGGAAGGCCGGGTGATCCTCGCAGACGTGACCTCCGGCGCAGTGACCGAGGTGGGCCGGATCGATGTCCTGGTCCGCGGAGAGGGTGGGCTCATGGGGCTTGCCCTGGACCCCGACTTCCCAGCCACGCCGCACATCTATGTCAGCTACACCCACAGCCAGGGCGGGAACGCTCAGAACAGGGTCAGCCGATTCGTCCTCAGCGGCCTTGACACGCCGAGCCCCAGGTTGGCAGGCGAAACAGTCCTCTTGGACGGCATCCCGGCCGGCTCGATTCATGACGGCAGCCGGGTGGCCTTCGGTCCTGACGGCTATCTCTGGGTAACGACGGGCGACTCGGGAAACGGCGCCCTTGCCCAACAGATGGACTCGCTTGCCGGGAAGGTTCTGCGCATGACAGGGGACGGGAAGGCCGCCCCCGGCAATCCCTACATAGATCGACCCTACCCCTTCTCTCTCATCTACACGCTCGGCCATCGCAATCCCCAAGGGCTGGCCTTTCATCCCCAGACCGGAGAGGCGTACGTCACCGAGCATGGACCCTCTGACAACGACGAGGTCAACAAGCTGAAGGCCGGCGGCAATTACGGCTGGCCCGACCTGCGCGGAAAGGCAAATGAGCCGGGCTTCATCGATCCCATCATGACCTGGAGCCCCACCATCGCTCCTGCCGGCGCCCTCTTCTATTCGCGAGATCTGCCGGGCGATCTTGGAGGTGCCCTGGTGTTGGTCACTCTGAAGGAGAGCGATCTCCGAGTGCTTATCCCCACAGACGAGGCGGATTTTGTCGCAGTTGCTGAGGAGCGGGTCCTCTTCGACGAGGAGTTCGGCCGCCTGCGTGCCATCGCCCGGGGCCCTGATGGTGCTTTGTATGTTGCCACGAGCAACTTCGACGGGCGCGGCGTCCCTGGACCCGGAGACGACCGCATCGTTCGCATCGAGCCCCAGGCTCTTAGCTTCTCGGATATTGCTTCCTCCCCCTATCAGGCCGCCATCCTCGATCTGGCCTCCCGCGGGGTGATAGACGGCTTCCCCGACGGCACCTTCCGTCCGGAAAGCCCGGTCACCCGCCAGCAGTTCGCCAAGATGATCGTCAAGAGCCTCGGTCTGCCCGTCTCCCAAAGCGACATCTCCCCCTTCGTGGACGTCGGCTCCAACATGGATCCCACCGATCCGCTCTACCCCGACCACTACGTCGCCGTGTGTTTTGCCTACGGCATCACCCAGGGCAAGACACCAACGACCTTCGGTCCTTATGCCAACATGACCCATGCCCAGCTCATCACCATGGTGGCGCGGGCAGCCGACCTCCCCGAGCCTCCCGCCGATTACACCCCACCGTTCGGCGACTTCTCCCCCGACCACTATTCCTGGGCGCGAAAGGCCGCCTACGCCGGTCTCCTTAGTGGTTTACAGGGTATAGGCCCGGAGTACGACTTCTTGGCCCAGGCAACTCGGGGGGAAGTGGCGCAAACACTCCACGATCTGCCGGGTTCGCGTCCCGCCATCGCGTCAGCGCGGCCTCGAGGCGAGTAGCGCGACCCGCACCGCCTCCTGGCGGTACGAGAAGATCCGCGCCAGCTGACGCTTTACAAGCGGAAACGCCACATCGCCCACTGGGGACAATGGCAGACGGTAGCGGACATGGTCGTCCATGAGCGTCCCCGCCTCCGTCGGCGCGAAGGTGTGGGTGTGCAGCCAGAGGTCGTACGGCCCCCGCAGCTGCACGTCGACAAAGCAGTTCGGCGGGTCCCAAGCCGCGATCTTCGTCCGCCAGCGAAAGGGCAGCCCGAAGAGACTCAGCCGGTACTCGAGCAGTGTCCCAAGCCGCATCTCGATCGGCATCGGTGTCAGGATCTCGAAGCGCAGCTCGGGCGGCGTGATGCGCTCGAGATTCTCGGCTGCGGCGAAAAAGGGGAAGACCGCCTCGACGGGCAGCGGCAGCTCGAGTGTCCTGTGCAGGATGTGGTCCAAGGTCCTGGTACCAGGGTAGCGCGAACAGCGGATGGGCGGAACCCGTCGGTAGCTGCCCAGCTCGTTTGCCGGGGCTTCGTCGACAGCCGCGCGGACAGCACGCGGCAATTGCCAGAAACCGGCCCGATGTATCATCGGACAAGCGCAGATCCCTCAGGAGGTACACATGAGCGGGTGGATGGGCAAGATCTTGCACGTCGACTTGACGTCGGGCTCGACCACGGGAATAGCGACGGCGGCATACAAGCAATACCTGGGTGGGCGCGGCATCGCTTCACGCTTGTACTGGGAGAAGGTAACGCCGGACGTCACCGCTTTGGCCCCCGAGAACCGCCTCATCTTCATGACGGGGCCGGTAGGGGCGACCGGCGCCCAGGGGGCCGCCCGCATGTGTGTTGCCGGGAAATCGCCCATGACCTTCCCGGAAGGCTACTGTTACGGGAGCATTGGCGGCTATTTCCCGGCGGAAATCAAGAAAGCAGGCTGGGACGGTATTGTCCTCGACGGGCGGGCGGACAGACCCGTCTACCTCGTCGTGGAGGACGACGCCGTATCCCTGCAGGACGCGGCCTGGTTGTGGGGCAAGGGGGCCCGTGCCGTCGAGTCACTCGTTGCAGAGAAGCATGGCGAGAAGGCGGAGTTCGTGACTACAGGAGTGGCCGGCGAGAACCACGTCCGTTCGGCGGTGTTGTATTCTTCGCTACAGGGGGCCGTATCGGCCGGATTCGGCGCCGTGATGGCCTCCAAGAACCTGAAAGCTATCGTCATCCGGGGAACGGGCCATCCGCAGGCGGCGGATCGGCAGCGCATGGCGGAACTCTCGCGCTACACGAGAGAGCTGAGCGATACCTGCGACTTCTCCGTCATGCCACGGATCGACGAGACCGGCCACAGCCACCTGCTTGAAAACGTCGGGCGCCGGTGCTGCCACCAATGCGGACTGACCTGTCATAAGTCCGT
>JAZDLO010000130.1:0-44052 GCA_043801935.1 bacterium | reverse complement strand
TTGCCGGCCACCATGGCTTTGAGCTGCTCGGCGTTCTGCCAGACCACCACTTCCGTCTTCTCGGCCACGTCGGCCAGCTTGTTGTTGACCGCCATGTACGCCAGCGGTATGGCCATAGGTCCGGGCGGAGCAACCAGGGTGAGCTTGTCCAGCTTGGCCGTAGCGCTGGTGGTGACGGCGGCGCCCGAGGTCGTTATGGCGCCCGAGGTCGTGATCGTCGCCGCGGACGACCCGCACCCCCCGGCCCATACCGGCCCAACGGTCAGCGCGAGTGCCACAGCCCACACAGTCCAGCGGCGCGACCTTGTCGCGAGTTTGCCCGCAGGTGATGAGATCGTCGAGCTCGCCTTTCTGGTACGTGAGCCGGTCGCCGACGGCACATCGCTGGTTGACGTTGCCTCAGAGCAAGAGTACCTTGTCAAAAGCATAGCATTCTTATGCCCGCGAACTTGACTCAGGACGCCGAGTCGGTAGCGCGGGATGGCGCCGCGGACAAGGATCGCTGATGCCCACCTGGGACAACCCTCTTGTCACCATAATCGGCGAGAAGTGCCGCATGTGCTACGCCTGCGTGCGCGAATGCCCGGCCAAGGCCATCCGGGTGGTGGACGGCCAGGCGAGCGTCGTCCAGCCGCGCTGTATCGGATGCGGAAACTGCCTGCGGGTGTGCAGTCAGAACGCCAAGCACGTCCGCGACGACACGGAGCGGGCCTTCGCCTTGCTCGAGTCCGACGCTCGGGTCGCGGCCACCGTCGCTCCGAGTTTCCCGGCTGAGTTCACCGACGTCGATCCGGGTACCCTGGTGGCTATGATCCGTGCGCTCGGGTTCGATTCGGTGCACGAAGTATCCCTCGGAGCCGATCTGGTGGCTCAGGATTACCGCAGGCTGCTCGAGGAGAACCCAGAGAGCCGCTATATCACCACGCCTTGCCCCGCTGTGGTCTCCTATGTGCGTAAGTACCACCCGCGCCTGATGCCATATCTCGCCCCCGTGGTCTCTCCCATGGTGGCCATGGCCCGGGTCTTGCGCCAGGACCTGGGCGATGACCTGGAAGTGGTGTTCATCGGTCCCTGTATCGCCAAGAAGCGGTCCTCCATCGACGCCACCCACAGCGAGATAGATGCCGCCCTGACTTTCGCCGAGTTGCGCGACATGTTCCAGAAGCGGGGGATCGAGCCGGAAGCCGTGAAGGGCGACGACGGCTTCGATCCCCCTTATGGAGGGGTGGGGGCGGTGTTCCCCATCTCCGGGGGGCTTCTGCAGACCGCGGAGATCAAGGAGGACCTGCTGAGCGGAGAGGTGGTCGTGGTCGAAGGGCGAGGCGAGTTCCTCGAGACCATCAGCGAGTTCGACGTGGCGCACGCCGAGACCCGGCTCGTGGACGTTCTCTCCTGTCAGGGGTGTTTCGCCGGGGCAGGGATGACCAGTGACGAGACCATGCTCCAGCGCCGCACCCGCATCAGCAACTACGCCAAGAGCCGGCTAACGACCCTGGATCGGGACCACCCCGGCGAGACGGCAGAGGCTCTCGAGCGCTACCGCTCGCTCGACTTGTCCCGGTCGTACTACGCCGACCACCAGACCCTCGGTGACTCGGCCACCCCGGAAGAACTGGAGGCCATACTGCACCGGATGGGCAAGTCATCGGAGGCCGACCTGCTCAATTGCGGCGCCTGCGGCTATGACACCTGTCTCGACCACGCTCGGGCTATCTACGCGGGTCTCGCCGGTTCCGAGATGTGTCTGCCTCACACGATCGAGCAGCTGCGCAGCGCTTACGAAGAGCTCGAAGACTCGCACCGATCTCTCGAGAGCGCAAAGGAGGCGCTGGAACGATCGGGCAAGCTGGCCAGCATGGGACAGCTCGCGGCAGGCATCGCCCATGAAGTAAATAACCCACTGGGCACCCTGCTGCTCCACGCCCACCTACTCCTCGAGGAGTGCGAAGAAGGGTCCCAGGTGCGGCAAGACCTCGAGACCATCGTCGACCAGGGCAACCGCTGCAAGCGCATCATAGGCGGCCTCCTCAACTTCGCCCGCCAGAGTCGGGTGGTCCGGCAACCGACGGACGTCGCCGAGCTCCTGGAAAAGGTCCTGCGCACCCTCCCCACCGAGCAGAGTATCGAGGTGCACGTGGAAAACACCCTAGCCGATCCGGTGGCCGAGATCGATTCGGACCAGATCGTACAGGTGCTCACCAACCTGCTGAGCAACGCCCAACATGCGATCTCCAAAGGTGGGGCGATCGTCATCGCTCTCAGCGACCAGCCGGATGAAGTGACGATCCGGGTTTCGGACACCGGTGAGGGGATCCCTGAGGAGAACATGGCCAAGCTGTTCGATCCCTTCTTCACGACCAAGCAGGTGGGTATGGGCACCGGTTTGGGACTGGCCGTCACTCATGGGATCGTGAAGATGCACCGGGGGCGAATCGAGGTGGAGTCGAACGCCGATCCTGCAGCCGGCGCCACCGGCGCTACGTTCACGGTGACGCTCCCGCGCCACGAGGAGCGTGTGGTCCAGGGATCGGTCCAGAGCGGAGTGTAAGGGGTACATGGTGGGATCACGGCAGCAGATGATCAGAGTCGCCATGGTGGACGACGAGGAACCCCTGCACCTCGCAGTGCGCCGCATCCTCGACAAGTATAGGGTCCACGTGGCCGACGTGGACATCGAGGTCGCCTACGATTCGGCCTACTTCGCCAGCGGTGAGCAGTTCCTCGACAGCATGGCCGCCGGGACGGAGTTCGACCTGCTGCTACTCGACCTGAAACTGCCCGGCATGGATGGGCTCGATGTCCTCACCGAGCTGGCCCATCGGGGCCGAGGGATGATGGTCATCATGATCACGGCCTACGCCACCTTCGAGACCGCGGTCCAAGCGACCAAGCTGGGCGCCTACGATTTCCTGCCTAAACCATTCTCCCCGGAAGAGCTGCGCTACGCGGTGCGCAAGGCGACCGACCAGCTGATACTCAGCAGGGAGGCCCGCAGGCTGACAGAGGAGAAAAGGCAGGTGCGGTTCAACTTCATCTCCGTGCTCGCCCACGAGTTGAAAGCTCCCATCAACGCCGTCGAGGGGTATTTGAAGATCCTGCGGACTGAGGAGCCTCCTGAACACCTGCAGATGATCGACCGCAGCCTCATCCGGTTGGAAGGGATGCGCAAGCTCATCTTCGATCTTCTCGACCTGACCCGCATCGAATCCGGGCAGAAGCAGAGGAACTTCGCCACCGTGGACGTGCGGGGCTTGGCGAAGGCGTCTGTCGACCTCTTCTCGACGGAGGCGGTCGCGCGGGGCATCACGATGGGGCTCCGTCCCGGCGAGCCCGTGAAGATGACGGCCGATCCCGGCGAGATCGAGATAGTCCTCAACAATCTCATCTCAAACGCGGTCAAATACAATCGGGACGGCGGCTCGGTGACGGTGACCCTTGCCCGAGAAGGGGAAGGTGTCAAGATCTCGGTGACCGACACAGGCATCGGGCTGACGCCCGATGAGAGCGCGAAACTGTTCGCAGAATTCGTGCGCATCAAGAACGAGGACACCGTCAAAGTCATCGGCAGCGGACTTGGGCTATCCACCGTGCGCAAGCTCGCGCAGCTCTATGGTGGCGATGCGACGGTCAAGAGCGAGAAGGGCTCCGGTAGCACCTTCACGGTGACCCTGCGCGACGCCGGCGCTGCGAGCCGAGACCCGGTCCCGGCAGGCACGGCCCGGCGGGACCGCTAGAAGGGGCTTGTCCGGTGACGCAACCGGCGGCCTCGTGCTGCCGGGGCCGCCGGTGTCTGGTCCTGCTCGTCGGTCGCGTCAGCGCCCGCTATTCGATGAACTTCCCGCGGGCCTTGTACTTGGTGTGCAGCAGCTCGTGGCTCTTGTGGCCGCAGGGGCCGTCCGTGAGGAACTCCTCGTAGATCCGGGCTACGGCCGGGTTCTCGTATGATTTCCGCACTTCCAGCGTCTTTTCTTCCGCATAGATCGCCTTCGCCCGAGCCGCCCGGATCTCTTTGCTGGTGGGGATCGGCTGGCCGCCGCCTCCCAGGCAGCCGCCCGGGCAAGCCATGAACTCGATGAAGTGGCATTTGCTGAATCGGCCACCGGCCTTGATATCTTCCATCACGCGTTTAGCGTTGGCCGTACCGTGCGCCACAGCCACCTTGAGAGTCGCGCCTTTGAGCCACTCCCAGTCGGGGACCAGGTGCTGCAGAAGGGCGGGCACCGGGCCTACCGAGTCGATGTTGATCTCCGCATAGCGGACGCCCTCGAACCCCCGGACCGGGATGATATCGCCGTACTCGTAGATGGTCTCCACTTTCCCACCGGTCACCAGTTCGATCACCGTGCGCAGCGCGGACTCCATGACACCTCCGGTGGCCCCGAAGATGAGGCCCGAACCGGTAGCGGTGCCGAAGGGGTTGTCGAAGTCGGACTTGGGCAGAGTGGGCACATGGAGGCCGGCTTGCCTGAACATCTTGCCCAGCTCACGGGTGGTGAGACCAAAGTCGACGTCTTTGTAACCGCTGGAGTACATCTCCGGGCGGTTACACTCGAACTTCTTCGCCGAGCAAGGCATGAGCGCCACGCTCACGATGTCCTTGGGATCGAGGCCCAACTTCTCGGCGTAGTAGGTCTTGATCGGGGCCCCGAACATCTGCTGAGGACTCTTGGCACTCGACGCATTCGCAAGGTACTCGGGGTAGAAGTGCTCTAAATACTTGACCCAGCCCGGCGAGCAGCTGGTGAACTGGGGCAGCGCTACCTCTTTGTCCCCGTGCACCAGCGCCTTGTACAGGCGCAGGATCAACTCGGTGCCCTCTTCGATGATGGTCAGGTCGGCCGTGAAGTTGGTGTCGAAGACCCTCTCGAAGCCCATACGGCGCAGCCCCGAGTTCATCTCCATGGTCACCGACGTCCCCGGCTCTAGACCGAACATCTCGCCCATCGCCGCCCTCGGGGACGGTGCCGTCTGGATGACCACGTACTTCGTGGGGTCATCGAGGGCCTTCCAGACCGAGTCGCTTGCGTTCTTGGCATAGAGCGCCGCTGTGGGACACCGGTTGATGCACTGGCCGCAGTTGATGCACACGACGTTCAGCAACGGTTTGTTGAGGAAGGTCGCGATCTCGACCTGGTCGGACCGGTTGATGGCCTCTAAGACTCCCACTTCCTGCACGTCGATACAGGTGCGCACGCACCGGCGGCAACGGATGCATTTGTTCATGTCACGCACGACGGAGTAGCTCGAGTCGTCCACGGGCACAGGATTCTCACAGTGCCCGAAGCGGAACTTGTCCACCCCGTACTCCTCGGCAAGCGACTGCAGCTCGCAGTTGCCGTTGCGCTTGCAGCAGTAGCAGTCACCGCA
This sequence comes from bacterium, assembly GCA_043801935.1. GTDB lineage: Bacteria > Actinomycetota > Thermoleophilia > RBG-16-64-13 > RBG-16-64-13 > JAZDLO01. The sequence continues at coordinate 38,685 of JAZDLO010000130.1, read as the reverse complement.
GTGCTCGGAGAGCATGAGGTCGAGCACGTGCCGGCGGGCGATCCGCACCGCCTGGGAATAGGTGTTGATGGTGATAGCGGAGGTGATCGGATAGGCGCACGCCGCCTGCAAGGTCCGCTGCCCCTCGATCTCCACCACGCAGATGCGGCAGATGCCGGCGATCTCCAGATCGGGGTGGTAGCAAAGAGTCGGGATACGGACCCCGATGCCCTTGGCCGCATCGAGGATCGTGCTTCCGAAGGGCACCTTCGTCTCGATCCCGTCGATGGTGATCGAGACCGTGGCGCCGATGGCGTCCCTGTTCTCCGGCTCGGCCACGGGCTCGAAGAGCTGGCTGAGGGGAGCGCGGCGCCTTTCGGCGTATGTCTTGTCGCCTTTCGGCGTGAAATCAGTGTCGATCGTGTCGCTCATATTCTCGTTTCCTTGCTACAGGTGGATGACCGCCTGCTAACGTGTTTTTCCGGCGTGGCCGATGATCTCGTCCCCAAAGTGCTCCAGGATAGAGATGAAGGCCACGGAGCTGCTCTGGCCGAGGCCGCATTTGGACGCCACCTGCATCGTGTTGCAGAGAGCCTTGAGATCGTTCAGATACTCGGCTGAGCACGTCCCCTCCATCAGCATCTCCACTCCCTCGAGGAGTTTCCGATTGCCGAGCCGGCACGGGGTGCACTGGCCGCACGACTCGTCGACGAAGAACTCGAGAAGATTGTGGGCCACGGCGAGCATGTCCCTGCTGGGACCGATCACGATGACGGACCCGCCCGTGGGGATGTCTTCGAACGCGATCCTCCGAGGGAACGCCGAGCGGGGGACACAGCGGCCCGAGGCCCCGCCGATCTGCACTGCTTTGGCGTTCTCACCGCCGACTTCCTCGAGCAGCTCTCCGACCGTGATGCCGAACGGGAACTCGTAGACCCCGGGCCGTGCACAATCACCGGAGATGCTGAACAACTTGCCTCCGGTGGAACTGACGGTGCCGCTGCTCTTGAACCAGTCGACGCCTTTGGCGAAGATGCAGGCCACCCAAGCAAGGGTCTCCACGTTATTGACCACCGAGGGGCGGTGGAGGAACCCCGAGACCACGGGGAAGGGGGGCCGGTTCCTAGGCTCGCCGCGAAAGCCCTCGAGCGACTCGATGAGGGCCGTCTCTTCGCCGCAGACGTAGGCGCCCGCGCCCATCGCAACCACGACATCGAAGTCGAAGCCTTCGATGTCGCCGATGTTCTCTCCCAGCAGACCGGCCTGCCGGCGCTGTGCGATGACCTCCTCGAGGTGGGAATGAAGGTAGCCATATTCCGCTCGCAGGTAGATGAGCCCGGGCGCGGCGCCCGCGGCTCGGGCGCCGATGGTCAGCCCTTCGAGGACCAGGTCGGGGTAGTCGGTCAGGATGACCCGGTCCTTGAACGTCCCCGGCTCACCCTCGTCGGCATTGCAGATGATGTACTTGGGCTCGCGCTTCTCCGCGGCAGCGAAGTCCCACTTCATCCCGGTCGGGAACCCTGCGCCCCCGCGCCCTTTGAGTCGGGAATCGCGCACGGCGTCGATGATGTCCGCGCGCGGCATAGCCAGTGCCTTGCGTAGGCCTTCGCCCGCGAGGACGGTCGCGAAGGTCAGACGATGGACCTTGGTCTCTATGGTCGTATCCACGGTCATCTCACACGCCCCCCGACGCTGTGCGTCCCGTGATCCTCGGCCAGGCTGAGGTACTCCTCGACGACGGCTCTGGCTTTGATCGGAGTGAGCTGCGTGTAGACCTTGCCGTTGACGAGCATCGCCGGGCCCTGGTCGCACATGCCCATGCAGTTGGCCCACTCGAGGCTGAAGTTGCCGTCGGCCGATGTCTCCCCAAAAGCGATGCCGAGATCCTCCTCCAATTGCTTGGCCACCTGCTCCTTGCCCTCGAACTCACACGAGAGAGTGCGGCACAGCCGGAAGACGTAACGGCCCTCTAATTCCGGATTCAGAAAGGCAAAGAAGGTGGCGACTGCGTAGACCTCCACCGGGTGGATATCCAAGACATCCGCGATCAGCTGCATGGCGTAGCTGTCGATGCACCGGTGTTTGTGCTTGACGTCTTGCAGGATGGGGATCAGGGAACTGCGATTGAACCCCGTCAACTCCGCGATCGCGGTCACGTCCTCCCGCATCCTGTCGCGTTCGGTTACCAGCATCTATGCTCCCTTCCGACCCTCGAGCAACCTCTTGACCATATCCACCAGGGTGGCCGGATCCGCCGGCTTCTCCAAGAACTCGTCCACCGGGACGATCTCCTCGTCCTTGTCGATGCGCAGGCCCATCGCCTGGTTCACGCTGGTAAGCATGAGGATGGGAAGAGCGTGGCCCTTGCGGCGCAAGTCCCGCGCCAGCCGCAGGCCGTCGTCCGGTTCTTCCATCATGACGTCCAGGACCAGAAGGTCTGGCCTGAGTTCCTCCACAGCGCGGAGGCCGTCTCCGCTGTTGGAGGCACTACTGACGGTATAGCCCGCCTTCTCCAGGACCAGCGAAGTCGCGACGACCACGTCGAGATCGTCGTCCACGATAAGTACTCTGGACACTACACTCTCCTTCTTTAGAATCAACCCCGCCCAGACGAACGCTCGGTAGCTCTCGCGCCCGACTGTCGAATGGCCTTTCGCGAGTCATGGCGCATACTGCCTGTGCGCGACAGAGCCGTCCCGATTCGGCAGATCCTTTCCCCATGACATGTACATGAATACACAAGCAAGATGGGTATGTCAACATATACTTACGTCTGTGTAGGTCTTATCCTACAAAGCTAGGTTCTTGCCCCGAGTGTAAGACCGAACAACAGAGCCGTCGCGGCTCAGCAGATCCTGGGAAGATCCTCTCCCGTGGGCATGTCCACCACCCGCTCGCCCCCGATGCTGCTCACCATAAGCACCGTTCTCTTGGGCTCTTCGCGTACGTCGCCGACGATCTCCGCCCATCGGCCCACGGGGTGGCGCTTCATCGCGCTCAGAACGTCCGGGGCGTCGGCGGCCGGGCAGAAAACGACCATGTTGCCCTCGTTCGCGATGGCGAGGGGGTCGAAACCGAGCAGGCTGCAGGCTCCCCTGACAACGCTGCGGACCGGCAGCTTCTCTTCCCAGATACGCAGCCCCAGTCCCGAGCTCTCGGCCAGGTCGCACAGCGCCCCCGCCAGGCCGCCCCTGGTCAGATCGCGCATCGCATGCACGGTGCGGCCGGTGGCGAGGACCGTGCTCACCAGACCCCAAAGAGGCGCGCAGTCACTCGAGACCTCCGGGGAGAAGGAGATCCCGGAGCGCCGGCTCAAGACCGCTATCCCGTGATCGCCCAGATATCCGCTGACGATCACCGAGTCGCCCGGCCTGATGCTGTCGGGTCCCAGGGGCAAGGAAGTGACGACCTTCCCGATCCCGGCAGTGTTGACGTAGAGCCCGTCGCATCGCCCTCTCTCCACGACTTTGGTGTCGCCGGCGACCACAGCCACCCCCACCGACCCCGTCCAAGATCCTATCGACTCCGCCACGCGGCGCAGGTCGGCCAGGGGGAGGCCCTCCTCCAACACCAGCCCGAGACTCATCCAGAGGGGGCGGGCGCCTTTGACAGCCAGGTCGTTGACCGTGCCGCACACGGCGAGCTTGCCGATGTCCCCGCCGGGGAAGAACAGCGGCGAGACCACGTAGCTATCGGTGGTGAAAGCCCAGTCACCCGCTTCCAGGTCGAGAAGGGCGGCGTCATCGAGGGGGTTGAGAGCGGGGTTACCGAGGCAGGGCAGAAAGACCTGCTCGATCAGCTCTTTGGTCAGCCGGCCGCCGCCGCCGTGCGCCAGCAGCACGCGCTCGACGGTCATGACCGGTCCCCTCTCCAGTAGCGCGCATACGCGGCGCACGCTCCCTCGCTGGAGACCATGCAGGGGCCCAATGGCCGGGACGGCGTGCACCCTCGCTCGAAGAGCCGGCACTCGGGCGGCGCTATCGACCCGCGTAGCACGTCTCCGCACCGGCATCCGGGCGAAGGCCGGCCGGCCTGCACGGTCACCCCCAGGGTCTCCGCCGCTTCGTGGGCCGCATAGGAGGCACGGATCGCCAGACCGCTTCCGGGAATGACTCCCAGACCCCGCCACTCCGAGTCGCACTCCTCGAATACCTCGCTCATGATCCGCTGGGCGGCCTTGTTGCCCCCACGGCTCACCGCCCGATCGTATTCGATCTCGACCTCGCTCCTCCCGTCGGCCAATTGGGAGAGAAGCATCACGACGCCCCGCAGCATGTCCAGCTCTTCGAAGCCGGCGACGACACAGGGAATGCTGTGTTCTTCGGCCAAAAACGCGAAGGCCGAAGCTCCCGTCATGACGCTGACATGGCCGGGACAGAGGAAGCCGTCGATCTGCACGTCGTGGTCGCCGACCAGCGCCTCCATGGCCCGAGGCATCGTCTTGTGCGCGGACAAGACCAGGTAGTTCGATACACCCTCCTCCTCGGCCGCTTTCACGGTCAGGGCGACACCGGGCGCGGTCGTCTCAAAACCGACCGCGAGAAAAACGACGATCCGCGACGCGTCCGAGCGGGCGTAGGCGAGAGCGTCCGCCGGCGCGTACACTACCCTGACCTGAGCCCCGGCGGCCCGCTCTTTCTCCAGTGACGACTCACTACCCGGCACGCGCACCAGATCGCCGAAGGTGGTGACTGCCACCCCCGGGCGATGGCTCATCTCGATGGCGGCATCGACGAACCCCGCCGGGGTGACACACACCGGACAGCCGGGTCCGGACACAAGGGACACTCCTTCGGGCAGAAGGCCGCGAAGGCCGCTTCGGAAAGCGACGGTCGTGTGGGTCCCGCACACTTCCATCAGCCTGACCGGCCGGCCGATGCGGCGGGCATGGTCCTCCATCGCCGTGACGAGCGCCCTGACGCCGGTGGGAAGGGGCGGCGTCACCGCGGCTCCTCTCCCGCCGTCATCTCCCCCATGATCGCCCTCCACTCGAGCACCTGGTCGAGGTCCCAGCGATGGAGAGCGAATCCCGCATGAACCAGCACGTAGTCTCCGACCGCCACCCCGTCGACCAGGGAGACATCCACCTCTCGAAAGGCACCTTCCACGGAGACCGTGGCTGTGACCCCGGTAAGGGCGGTCACTTCAGCAGGTACGGCTAGGCACATGGGGCTACTTCTCTGGCGACGGCGGAGACCCCTGCTCGGGCGACGGCGACCGCGGCCTGCCCGAGCGAGATACCCCCGTCGTTCGGCGGCACCACCGAATTCACGTGCACGCTCAGACCGGCAGCTCGCAGCGCCCGGCGGGTGCGGTCCAGGAGCAGACCATTTTGGAACACGCCGCCCGAGAGTACGACGTCCGTCACGTTCCGATCGGCGCACAGTCTGTGGGCGACCGCCGCAGTCGCGGCGGCTACCGTGTTGTGGAATCTCGCCGCCACCAGGCCGACGTCCGTACAGCGCCCCCGGTCTTCCACCAGTGCGTGCAGGGTGGGCCCGAAATCGAGCAGCCAGGGTTCCGCGGTTCGGTGGATTTCGAACGGGTAGTGGCCCCGGGCGGCCGGATCGGCGGCCGCCTCGAGCCGGATGGCCCCTTGGGCTTCGTAGCCGGCCGCATCGCAGAGCCCGAGCAAAGACGCCACGGCGTCGAAAAGCCGGCCGGCGCTGGAGGTGAGGGGGCAGTTGATACCGGAGGAGATGAGTCGCTCCACCAGCTCGACCGGTACTTCCTTCCCTTCGTCTTTCTGCTCGCCGCGCGACCAAGGGATCCCCTCGGCCAAGCACATGCTGAGAGCCATGCGCCACGGTTCGTCGATGGCCTTCTCCCCTCCGGGAAGGGCGTAGGTCTGGAAATGAGAGAGACGCTGGAAGTCGAGCCGGTCCGCGAGGAGGAACTCGCCGCCCCACACCGTCCCATCGGTGCCATAGCCGGTCCCGTCGAAAGCAATCCCGATTACGGGGCCAAGAAGGCCCTTCTCCGCCATGACGCTGGCCACGTGGGCGTGGTGATGTTGGACTCCTACCAGACTGACGTTCTCAAGACTCCGGGCATAGGTCGAGGAAAGGTAGGCCGGATGTAGATCGTGCGCCACTATTCGGGGCTCGATCCTCAGCAGCTCCTGCCAACGGATCATCTCCTCTTGGTAGAAGACGTAGGTGGGATAGTCTCGAAGCTCACCTATGTGCTGGGACACGAACGCCTCCCCCCCTCCCACCAGGCAGAAGGTGTTCTTCAACTCTGCTCCGGTGGCAAGCACCGGGAGAGAAGCGGGGGCGATCCGCACCGGGATGGGCACGAAGCCGCGGGCGCGCCGCAAGAACTGGCGGCCGCCATCGATCAGCCGGACGACCGAGTCGTCGCAGCGGCCCGCGACGGGGCGATCATGAGCAAGGGCGGCGTCGGCCACCGGGCCCAGAAGGTGCTGCACTTCCGATTCGTCCCGGGCGATAGGCTCATCCCTGCGGTTGCCGCTGGTGAGAACCAGCGCCTCGAACGGCTCTAGGAGTAGGTGATGGAGGGGAGTGTAGGGCAGGAAGGCCCCAGTGCTATCGGTATCCGGGGAGACCGCAGCGCTGAATCGCCCCTGCACGACCACGATGGGCCGGGACGACGACTGCAGTTCCGCCATCTCGGCTCGGGTGACCGATAGGTACTTCCGAAGCGCCGTTAAGTCCCTGAACATGACGGCCAAGGCCTTGTGCGGGCGATCTTTTCGATCGCGAAGCCGAGCGATCGCCTCACCGTCAAAGGCGCTGCAGGCGAGGTGGTAACCCCCCAGACCTTTCACCGCCACTATATCCCCGGCCGCGAGCAGTCCTTGAGCCTGTCGGAGCGCGCATTCACCGACCTCCAGCTCCACCCCGTCCGGCCGGAGCAAGAAAAGATGCGGCCCGCACTCGGGACAGGCGTTCGGTTGGGCGTGGAACCGCCGGTCTCCCGGGTCGTGGTATTCCCGGGCACAAGCGCTGCAGAGGGTGAAGCTGTCCATGGACGTAGCGGCGCGATCGTAGGGCAGGGCATTCACGATGGTGAAGCGAGGTCCGCAGTCGACACAGTTGATGAACGGGTATCGATGGCGACGATCGGTGGGGTCCCACAACTCTCTCAGGCACACCGGGCACGTAGCCAGATCCGGGGGAAGATGGACCCTGACCCTCCCACCCGGCTCCGACGGCATCACGTCGAAACTCTCGTAGCCGCGGGGCGCAAGCCTCCGCGTCGTCACCCGCTGGATTTCGGCCTGCTGAGGCGCGTGCGCCGCCAATCCGTCGAAGAACGCGGCCACCCTGTCTTCGTCTCCCTCGACGTCCAGAGTGACGCCCTGGGGATCGTTGCGGACGAAGCCCGTCAAGCCGCAGGCCACGGCGTGCCGAAAGACGGCGGGCCTGAAGCCCACTCCCTGCACCGTGCCCTGGACGCGGGCTCTGACGCGGGCTACCATCAGTATCCGGTGGATCCCGGCTGACCCTCGCCCTCTCGGGCTTCGTCCACTTTTCCCTGCAGCCAGCTGACGAATGCGGCGATCCCCTCCCCCGTCCGGCAGGAGACCAGGAAAACGGGAGCGTGCGCGTTGAGACCTCGGAAATCACGCTCGAAGAGATCGAGGTCGAAGTCCGTGTACGGCAACAGGTCCACCTTGTTCAGCACCAGAGCCCCCACCTCGTGGAACAGCAGTGGGTACTTGGCAGGCTTGTCGTGACCTTCGGTGACGCTCAGCAGGCCTATCTTGGCTGCTTCACCCAAGTCGAACTCAGCGGGACAGGCGATGTTGCCCACGTTCTCGATGAACACCAGATCCAGATCCGCCAGAGGCAGCTCGGCCAACCCCTTGCCGACCAGCGTCGCCTCCAAATGACAACCCCCGCCCGTGAGAAGCTGGACCACCGGGACCCCGAGTCTGTCGATGCGCTCGGCATCCCGGGTGGTGGCGATATCGCCTTCGAGGACGGCCACCCGCAAACGAGTCCCCAGGAGAGGGATCACTCGCTCGAGGAGAGACGTCTTACCGGCTCCCGGAGCGCTGATCACGTTGACCGCCGTCACGCCCTCGGCCGCCAGTCCTCTCCGGATCTCGGCCGCCGCCTGGTCGTTGACCTCGAGTATGTTCTGTAGGACCTTGATCTCCAAGCTAGCTCAATCCTCCATTTCCACGCTGACGAGATTCAATTCCTTCCCGCTCAAAAGACAAGCGTCGAGCGACGCGCAATCCGGACAGACGACCCACGCTTCTTGCACGGGAAAGATCCTGTTGCACTTATTACAGCGGGCCCTCGCGTCCACGGTCTCGATAGCCACGCGCGAGCCCTCCAGGGGTGTTCCGCGCACGAGCAGTTCGTAGTAACCGGCAAGGATCTCGGGCACGATCAGATGCCACGTCCCTATCCGGACCTGGGCGGCGAGAACACGGCCGCCGCCGTTGGACGTCCTTACTTCCTCGACTTGATCCACAAGAGCCTGGGCGATGCTCAACTCATGCAAGCTTGCGACCCCTTACCATCCGCCGCCTCTCAGAAGTCGGCCTTCCCCCTTGCGCGCGGCCGCGCGATGTGCGATACAGGCAGAGATGACGACACGGACCATCATTCTCGGCATGGGAAATCCCATCCTTTGCGATGACGCAGTAGGGATAAGACTGGCGAAGGACTTCAGCACCGAACTGAAGGACCGGACCGACGTCCACATCTTTGAAGACTGCTCCGTAGGCGGGCTCAACCTCCTTGACCTGGTGACCGGCTACGACCGCCTCATCGTCTTCGACTCCATAAAGACCACGGGGGCACAGCCCGGGGCGTGGCACGCCATGACCGGGGAGTCCTTCAGAGAGACCATGAATCTCACCAACGTGCATGACGCCAACTTCACGACGGCGCTCGAGCTGGGCCGGCGGATGGGGGCCCACATACCGTCTCCGGAGAACGTGCACATCTTCGCTGTGGAGATCGTCGACAACGCCATATTCTCGGAGAGCATGACGGCCGAACTGGAGTCCGCCTACCCCACCTATTCGCGCCAGATCATACACGAGGCGCTCCGACTGCTGCGACAGTAAGAGGGCCGCGGCGCGAAGTACACGGCCTTCGGGCGGCCAAGCCTTCAGCCACGGGCCTCTAACCGTTCCCGGGCGTACGTGTAACTCCTGTTGTCGCCAAAGCGAGACGAGGCTCCGCCGCTTAGGCGACGCCGCCCTTCGCTTTGTCGGACTCAGTTTCCGGAGTCTCACAGCAGGCCGGGGCGTAGAAGACCATCCCGCAGCTGCGGCACCGATATTGTGCCGTCTCGTTCACAACGCCGAAGGGCCCGTTGACGGTGGCGCATGCAGGACAGGCCATTTTCCGCATATCGCTCGTCGGTGATAGGCACGGTCCGCCGAGGGGCCCGGCCTGGGTAGGTGACATGAGCCACTCCGGGGCGAAAGGCTCGTCCGCCAGCTTGGACCTCAGATGGGCGAGCCGGCTCGAGATCACGATGGCGATGCTGGTGACCAAGTGGGAGGCGATGGCCGGATACTCCTGGAAAAGCTGTCTGAGACGGGGGCCGTCGATCGCGACGAGCATCGACGGCTCGACGGTGGAAACAGCCGCTGTGAACGTCTGGTCGTCCAATACGGCCGACCACCCGAACAGGGAGCCGGGACCGAGCTCGTCTATTACCACTTCCTGGCCGGTGCGGCTCCTCATCTTGACGGCGACCCTTCCCTCGGAGACCAGGTACAGGTCTGAAGCCGTCTCGTTCTCCTCGATCACTTGATGGCCGGCCGGCTGCTTTTCCAGCACGGCAATATCGGCCACTTGCTCCAGCTCTCGTTTACTCAGGCCCGCGAAGTGCTTCGAGTGGCTAAGAAGGGCAACGTCAACCATCTGGATTCGCCTTTCCTCAGCAGTTCCGTTTGATGGCCCTGTGCAGCTCGCCACCTTTGTAGATTACGGCTTCAAGGGGCATCTGCCCAAGGCTGTGGGTGGCGCAACTGTAGCATGGATCGAAGGCGCGGAAACCCATCTCCACCATGTTCAGCAGACCTTGGTCGGGCTCTATCCCCGGTTTGATCAGAGCCTGTGCCACCTTCTTGGTCACCATCTGGATAGGTGCGTTGTTGTTCGTCGTGCCCACGATCAGGTTCGCGCTGGTGCAGATACCGCGCTCATCGCAGGTGTAGTGATGGGTCAGGGTCCCGCGCATGGCCTCCACTATCCCAAAGCCCTCGCCGCTTATGGTCTGCGGGATGACGCGTACCTGCTCGCCGGTTATCTCCGGGTCGTCGCAATAGCCCTGGAGCGTCTCCGCGTTCTGGACCATCTCCACCAGCCGAGCCCAGTGCTGGGCCAACAGCGCGCGGCACGGATGGGCGCCCAGCACCCCGTACATCTCCTCAAAGGCCTCCTGGGCTTTGGGAGTGGCCATCCTGTCGGCGACGTTGAGCCGGGAGAGGGGCGTGGCGCAATAGAGGCTCGAGTCGATCCCCTCCACGAAGCCTTTCCAGCCGCGCTTCTTGAGATAGGGGAATTTCAGATACGACCACGGCTCTACGTGCTCGGCGACGTACTCCGCGTAGTCCTTGGCTTCGTACTTGCATATCTCCTTGCCCTCGTAGTCCACGACCCGGACCTTGCCGTGGTAGAAATTGGGGGCGTTGTTCTCGTCCACCAGGCCCATATTGTGGACGTCGAGAGTAAAGGGTCCGTTCAAGATCAGATCGACATAGCCCGGATTTCCCAGCACCACGTCGCGGAACAGCTGCAGGCTGAACTGGGTGAACTCGTACATCTCGCCAACCCAAGGCTTGATCTGCTCGAGCTCCTCCTCCTTGAGCCTCTTGGCCACCCCTCCGGGGAGGCACCAGATGTCCTGGGTGTTCCGACCGCCGATGATCCGCTGGACCTCCTGGGCCAGCCCCCGGATGCGGATCACCTGCCCCCCGATCTCAAGACCTACCTTGGCCACCACTCCCAGGATGTTGCGGACCGCCGGGTCGGCATCAGGGCCGAGGACGAAGTCGGGAGCGGCCAAGGCGTAGAAATGGGCCGTATGGCTGTGTATGTAATGAGCGTTGTAGTACATGTCGCGCAGCTTGTGCGCGAGGGGCGCCACCTCGTTGTTGAAGCAGCCGTCCACCGCCTTGGCGCTCGCCATGTGATGGCTCGCCGGGCACACGCCGCAGATACGCGTGACGATGCGGGGCAACTCCTCGATAGGACGGCCCACGACGAACTGCTCGAACCCGCGGAGCTCGGGGATCTGGAAGTAGCAGTCCTCCACCGCCCCGGCATCGTCGAGGAAGATGGAGATCTTCCCGTGGCCTTCGAGGCGGGTGATCGGGTCGATGGTGATCGTTCTCGTCATGGCCGGTAGCTCCTTTGCAGCAGCGATGAGGCTACGCCGTACCGGTAGGCGAAGCCGGTGAAGTCGGGCAGCCCTTCCAGGATCGTCTGGATTTCCTCCGGGTCCTTGCTGTCGACGATCGAGGAGACCGCGCTCGCCAGTTTGGCGCCCTGGTCCAAGACCCCCGGCGGCGGGCCATAGCAACCGCGACAGGGGATGTCGCTCTTGGGACAGCGCACCCCGCATCCGGAGCGGGTGGCCACTCCTGCGCAGAGTATGCCCTGTTCCAAAAAGCACGTCTCGGGATCGGCCATGATCTCCCAGGGCCGGTAGAAGCGGGTGATCTTCTTCTCGTTCCTGGTGCGCGGGCAATCCTCGCAGAGAGCATGCTCGTACGCCCCCACCACGGAGCCCTTGGCGGGCAGCTCCCCCTTCACGACGGCGAGCAGGGCGCCCTTGACTTGGTCGGGTTGGGGTGGGCAGCCGGGGATGTAGTAGTCGACGTCGACCACGTGGTCCAAGCGGTACACTCGCCGGTAGAACCGGGGGATGTCGAGCACCTTGCCATCCACCCGGCTCTCGGGTTGGGGCACCACGCTGCTGCCGGGCTCGATGGAGGGGTTGTGGACGTAAGCCGTGTCGAAGATCTTCTCCCGTGAGGTGAGATTCGCCAGGCCGGGGATCCCGCCCATGTAGGCGCAGGCTCCAAAGGCGATGAGGAGCTTGCTCTTCTGGCGCAGCAACCGGGCGATGTGCTCGTTCTCCGAGTTGCGCACAGCTCCATTGAAGATGGCGAGATCGAGCTCCCCGTCCTCCATGGCCTCGACGTCTTTGTATTTGCCGTCCACGGCGATGGGCCACAGGCGGATGTCGGCTACGGCCGCCACGTCGAGGATGAACTCGTTGGTGTCCAAGACCGCCACGTCGCAGCCGCCGCAGGCCGCGCCCCAATATAGTGCGATCTGCAGTTTCTCAGCCACGACTCACCTCTCCGCCATGTCAGTGGCTAGGGCCGCCCGTATGGGGCTCGGTCCCAATTCCCGGATGCGCTGGGTCATATCGTTCACGATGTCGGCAAAATGCTGGCCTTCGCTCGCGCTCACCCACTCGAGGCGCACTCTGGCCTCTGCGATGCCGAAGTCTGCGAGCATCTTCTTGAGCAGGGGGTATCGGCGCATCATCTTGTAGTTGCCTTCCGAGTAGTGGCAGTCCCCCGGGTGGCATCCGCAGATGAGAACCCCGTCGGCCCCGTCCCGTAAGGCTTTGAGCACGAACGTGGGATCGATGCGGGCGGTACACATGACCCGGATGACCTTCACGTTCGGAGCGTAGTGGATCCGGCTGGTGCCTGCCAGATCGGCTCCCGTGTACGAGCACCAGTTGCACAGGAATCCGACGATATTGGGCTCGAAGCTCATGCCAGCACCCCCTCGATCTCGGCGAATATCTGCTGGTCGGTGAAGTGCCGGGCGGTGATGGCGCTGGAGGGGCAGGCGGCCACGCAGGCGCCGCAGGCCTTGCAGAGGGCGCTGATAACGTTACTGCGCTTCTTCTCGTCGTCGTAGTCTATTGCCGAGTAGGGGCAGAGGTCGTTGCATATCCGGCAGCCCGAGCATTTCTCCTCGTCGACCTCGGCGAACACCGCGTCGATATCGATGGTGCCCCGGAGGGTCCGGGCCAGGATGCGCCCGGCGGCGGCGCGGGCCTGCGCCACCGAGTCGGGGATGTCCTTCGGCGCGGCGCACGCACCGGCGATGTAGATGCCCTCGGTGGTCGTGGCCACCGGGTCGAGCTTGGGATGGCTCTCGATGAACCATCCGTCTTTGTCGCGGCTGATGTTCACCAGCCGGGCGACCGCTTCCGAATCCTCCCGCGCTTCCATGCCCACCATGAGGATCACCAGGTCGGCCGGGATCTCGATGACCTCACCCGAGAGCTTCTCGTTCACCTCGATGAGCATCTCGCAATCGTCCTTGGGATCAGCCTTGCGGATCACCGGGTGATCGTTCTTGCCGTACATGAGAAACAGCGTCTTGGCCTCGGACGTCCCCCGGTAGAAGTCCTCATGGCCTTTGCCGAAGGCATGCATGTCGATGTAGACGTCGCTCACGTAACACTTGGGAAGCGCGGACTTAACCTCCCGGGTATACTTGAGCGCAGTCATGCAGCAGACCCGCGAGCAGTAGGCGTGGAACTCCTTACTTCGGCTGCCCACGCAGTGGATGATGGCCACATACTGCGGTGGTTTACCCTCTTTGGTCTCGACGCGCCCTGCCCGCAACATCTTCTCGAGCTCGAACGAAGTGATGACGTTGGGCAGCTTGCCGTAACCGTAGTGGGTCACCCGGGAGGCGTCGAACTCCTTGTACCCCGTGGCGACCACCACGTTGCCCATCTGGAACTCGCTCATGGTTATCTGGTCGCCCCAAATGGTCTGGACCACGGATGTGAAGTTCCCGACGTAACCCTTGACTTCGGTCACCTCGGAGTTGAGCAGCACCTCGATGCGCGGATGCTCGGTCGTTCGCGTCACCAGGGCCGTAACCATGTCCCGGGCAGAATCTAGATAGGGAGCGGTGAGATCCACCCGGGCCACGTTGCCGCCCAGGTGGTCTAGACGCTCCACGAGATACACCCGGCTCCCTCCACCGGCCAGTTCGAGGGCAGCGGTCATGCCGACCATGCCTCCCCCGATGACCAGAACGTTAGAGTTCATCTCTACCGAGCGCCGCTCCAGGGGTTCGTGATAGGCCACTCGCCGGACGGCGGCGAGCGTCAGCGCCCGCGCCTTGTCCGTCGCCACCCCCGGGTCGTCGTGCACCCAGCTGCACTGCTCGCGGATATTGGCCATCTCCACGAAATAAGGGTTGATCCCGGCGGTCTCCAAGGCCTTACGGAACGTGGGCTCGTGCATCCGGGGGCTACAGGCGGCCACCACTACCCGGTCCAGCCCCTGAGCCTTGATGTCCTCGACGATCATCTCCTGCCCCGGATTGGAACACATGTACTTGTACGACTTGGCCACTGCCACCCCGGGCTGCCCCAACGCGAACTCAGCCACCGCGTCGCAGTCGACCACCTTTGCGATGTTGGTACCGCAGTTGCATACGTAGACGCCGATCTTTCTTTCATCCATCATGACGCTCCGGCTACGTGGTCTGAGGGGCTGGGACGGGACGCTGCGCTTCAACGGTCGCCGACAGGGCCTCGGCCCGCACGTCGGCGAAGTACATGGCCAAAGGACGGTAGGCGAGGTGCGACCACTTGCTGAAGGGTACCTCCAACCCCAACATGGGCACTACCCCCATCAGGTGCACCACATAGACCACGTTCGCCGCCACGTCCAACCCGGTCCGGTGCATGATGTGCTGCAGGATGCCGGTGAAGGCCACGAAGATGAGCAGGACGAGAAAGATCCAATCCGTCTCGTGCGAATGCTTGTACTGGGTCTCGGTCTTGCGCAGGCGTCCGTGCAAGGCGAAGATCGTGGTCCCCAACAGACCCACCGTGGCGATGTAGCCGAACACATGCACCCGCCAATCGATCGCCGGCCCTCCCTGCATGAATCCGAGGAAGAACATGATCAACACCAGCATGATCACGTAGCTCAGCATGAGAGCCAGGTGGATCAGCCAAGGACGCTTTCGCTCGCACTTCGCGTAGCGTTTCTGGGTGAAGAAGTGCAATGGAAGGAGGAACGCCTTTCGTATGTACAGCGTAAAGGGCACATGGATATCCCTATCGCGCCCTATCGTGAACCACCACATGCGGGCGCAGTTCGTGAGCAGGAGCGCCAAGAGGACGCCGGCGAGGCCCCAGTCGAACCAGTGGATGCTCGCGTGGGGCAGGAAGGCGTTGGGACCGTCATAGCTCTGGATGCTTCCCTTCGACATCCCCCACAGCACGAACCCCAGACCGGTGAGCAGAGCGGCCGCGATGATGATGATCAGCTCGAGCTTGCCCGAGCGGTAGAACAGCCGGGAGATGCCGGTGAAGTCGTACCGGCTGGTCAACCAGCGGCGCAGGCTCATCATGGTCTCGCCCGGCTCGGCGTCACGGGGACAGTCGTCGGAGCATTCACCGCAGTAGTAGCAGAGCCACGGCTCCAGGCTGCCTTCCAGCTTCTTCTCCAGTCCCATCTGTAGGTAGCGCATGGATCGGCGGGGGAAGATATACGGCTCCTTGGAGAAGGGACACACGGCGGAGCAATTACCGCAGTGGTAGCAGTTGGAGACGTCCTCCGCTCCGAAGACCTCCAGATCGTCGATCAGTTTGGGATTGACGCGGATCGCCATGCTGATCCTCCTTAGACCCGGACGAGGTTGCGCGCACGCGCTTCGATGTCACTGAGAGAGAGCTCCGCTCGGCTGTCCGATCCCCGACCGGTGGTGATGCTCTTGAGGACCCCGGCCGCGACCGCCGAGGCCTGGGCGACGGTGTCGGGGATGTCCTTGGGGGCCTGGCAGGCCCCTGCCACGAACACCCCTCCCCGTTCGGTGTCGGTGGGATCGGAGTTGTAGTCCAACTCTCCGAACCAGCCATCGTGATCCCGGGCTATACCGAGCATCTCGGCCAGCCGCTCGGTGCCTCGCGCGGGAACCAGGCCGACGGCCAGGATGACCATGTCTACCGGGGCGTCGACCATCTTGTCGCTGAGGATGTCCTCGCCCTTGATGACGATCTGCCCGTCGACCTCGACGATGCGCGCGGTGCGTCCTCGCACCACAAAGGTGCCCTCCGCCACGATCCGGTCGGCGAACTCCTCATATCCCTTGCCGAAGGCGCGCATGTCGATGTAGTACTCGTAGCAGATGGCCTCCGGTAGCTTCTCCTTGACCAGGTGGGCGAACTTCAGCGAGTACATGCAGCAGACGCGCGAACAGTACGCGTTGTGCTGGGCGTCGCGGGAGCCGACGCAATGGATGATGGCGACGCTGCGCGGCGGACTCCCCGCGGGGTCGAGCACCCATTCGTCCACTTTCTTGCGCTTGTTGTGCTTCTTCGTCTTGACGACGATCTTGCCGCCGGTGGGACCCGAGGCGTTGGTCATGCGCTCGAACTCGAGAGCGGTAAGCACGTTGGGGAATGTCCCATATCCGTAGCGCTCGATCTTGGCGGCGTCGTAGATGTCGTACCCGGTGGCCAGGATGATGTTGCCGACTTGTATCTCGATGAGTTCATCCTTCTGGGCCAGATCGATGCACTCCTTGGGGCATTTCTTGGCGCACACACCGCAGCGCTCGCCCCCGCTCTGGAAGTAGAGGCAGGAGGCCTCGTCCAGCACGTAGGCGTTAGGCACCGCCTGAGGGAAGGGGATGAAGATAGACCGGCGCTCGGCGATCCCCGAGTCGAACTCACTGGATGCCCGGCCCGGACAGCTCTCGGTGCACGCGTTGCAGGCCACACACGCGGCGAGGTCCACGTGACGGGCCTTCTTGCGGATCTTGGCCCGGTAGGCCCCCGGCGAGCCGCTGATGTCCTCGACCTCGGCATAGGTCAAGAGATCGATCATCTCGTGCTGACCCACCGCCACCATCTTGGGGGTGAGGATGCAGGCGGCGCAGTCCAGGGTAGGAAAGGTCTTGTCGAACATGGCCATGTGCCCGCCGATGGTGGCCGTCCGCTCCACCAGATAGACCTGTTTGCCCGCGTCGGCGATCTCAAGCGCCGCCTGGATACCGGCCACCCCGGCCCCGATGATGAGCGTGCCGGGATGGGTCGCCGTCGTATCGGGGACCGCGGCCAGAGGGAACGGTACGCCCAGCACCGCGCAAGCCAGGATGGACTTCGCTCTAGGGGCACCCATCCCCGACAGCGCCCCGTGTTGACGGAAGGAGGCCAAGCGGACCTCGTCGGGGTCGCCGCCGGCGAGCCGCATGGCACTGGCAAAGGCCGGCTTGAAGAAGCCGGGGGAATCGCCTGCTATCACGACCCGCTCCAGCCGGTCGCGAGCGAACTCGGCGGCGAGGGTCTGTGGGTCGATAGCCGGAAGCACACCGAGATTCCTGACCGATTCGACGTCGGGGAGATTGGCGGCGTACGCCTCGACGCCATGGAGGTCTACAGCCTCCGGGTCGCCCCCACCCACCTGGCAAATGAACACGCCGGTCCTCATATGTCCCCCCGTTCGAGCGGTTGGCCTAGAGTAGTAGTACCGTAGGCCTCGACGTTGGTGCAGGCGAGCGCGATGCTCTCGCCGGTTGCAGGAAGAGTCCGAAGTCTGGCCGCAACCGATCGCGGTCGGCACGAGCACAGGCAAGCTGGAGACTGCGCAGAAAAGGTTTGTCGCGAGGATCGGGGGCCGGCACGGACGTCACGATCCGTATGGTCCGGTTCGAGGCAACGCTGACGTTTGTGCCCGCATCGTACCCCCTGGCACGGGTCGCGCGGCGCGGACGGGGCCGCCGGCCCAGACCTTTGCCGCTCATGACATGTACATAAATACACAAGCAAGCGGGCTATGTCAACAACCGGCCGACATATCGAGTGGATGATGTCTTACAGGAATGGCCGACAATGTCCTACAAGGAAATGGGACAAGCTCATGTGGACAACCGGTCCGTGCCCGTAGCACAGGAGCCAAGACACAGCAAGAACGCGTTGGCACGGACCTCGGCCGCGCAAGGGCCGGGAGGTGCTGAGATGCGAGAGAAGTGGGCGATACTGGATTTGAACCAGTGACTTCTGCCGTGTGAAGACAGCGCTCTCCCCCTGAGCTAATCGCCCACGTCAGGGGTGGAGATGATAGCAGGAGGGCCCGCGGACCGCCAAGGCCGGACTCCCCGCTGCGGCAACTCAGGCCACGCCGGGCGTGGGCGCGCGCGCGACTGGCCGAGAGTCCGTCGAAGTCTCGGTTTCAGCCGGAGTCCTCCTCATGGAGGATCCGCAGGCCCTCTTGCCGCAGGGTGATCAGAACCTGCCCACCCGCATGAAGGTCGAGTTCCCGATAGAAATAGCTGGCGCCTCTCGCCTCCAACTCACGACCGTTGTCCAGCAGAAGCCGGATGATCTGGATATCGTGCCGGTTGTGGATGCTCATGACCCTCGCGCTTAGCTGGTTCGCCGCTAAACTGCCCAGCACCGGCCGGTCCGGATAAAGCAGTTTGACGTCCTCCGGAGCGACGTAGACGGGGACCGGTTGTCCCGGGGAGCAGGACTGAGGGGGTGCATACAACTGCAGGCCCTCCCAATCCAGAACGACGCGATCGGCGGTCGCGCTCGAGACACGCGCGTGAAAAATATTCCGGATCCCGAGCACCTCTGCCGCGCGCATGGTGGAGGGCCGGTGGAATACGTCCCCCACCGTCCCTACCTGTTCGAGTTCTCCATCCCGCAGGACCGCGAGCCGATCCCCGAGGGCGAAGGCGTCCTCTGCGTTGTGGGTGACGCAAATGACCACGAGACGTCGTTCAACCTGGAGCGACCGCAGATCCGTCCTTAGCCTTTCCCGGAGTCCGGCGTCGAGCGCGGAGAAGGGCTCGTCGAGCAACAGGACTTCGGGGTCCCTGGCCAGCGCCCGCGCGATGGCCACCCTCTGCTGCTGACCCCCGGAAAGCTGATGAGGGAGACGGTCCGCCAGCTGGGTCATGCCCATTTGGTCGATAAGCGCGAACGCCCGTTCCCGTGCCTTTGGGTCCCTGCCGAGGGGGTAGCGGACATTTCCCAGGACCGTCAGATGAGGAAAGAGGGCGTAACTTTGAAAGACATACCCGACGCCTCGTCTGCGAGCCGGCATGTTCGTCTGCATACCTCCCGGACCGCGCCGGAAAAGGACCCGTCCATCGAGGACCATCTCGCCCCGGTCGGGTGTCACCAGGCCGGCTATCGACTCGAGAGTCATGGATTTGCCCGAACCCGATGGGCCGAACAGCACCAGCACCTCTTCGCCGACCTCGAGCCGCAGGTCGAGGGTGAAGGAGGGAAGCCGCCTGTGAATATCGACGAGAAGCCGGCGTTCGGTCATCTATGCGCGGGGTCGAGACGCCCTATGACGATGAAGCTGACCAGGCCGAATCCGGTGAGAAGAGCCACGATGAGATTGGCAAGGCCATACTGCTGGTTCTGGACGGCATCGTACACGAACAACGGCAGGGTCTGGGTCCGCCCTGGGATGTTGCCCGCCACCATGAGGGTCGCTCCGAATTCCCCCAAAGCTCGGGCTGCGGAGAGAACTGCGCCGGCAATGAGGCCGCGCCGAGCCAGCGGAAGAGTCACCCGAAAGAACACGGCCGCTTCTGAGGAGCCCAAGGTGCGCGCGGCGTTCTCGAGCACCGGATCGACCCCCCGGATCGCGGTGCGAGCAGCCTGGACCATCAGGGGAAGGGCCACAACAGCCGACGCGAACACCGCTGCTATCCAGGTAAACACCAGATTCACCCCGAACAGTCCCTCGACCGGCCCACCGGTGCCAAAAAAACGGAGCAGATAGTAGCCGACGACGCTCGGTGGGAGGACGAGAGGAAGCATGAATATGGCTTCGACCAATTGCATCCCGGGAAAGCGAACCCGCGCCATCCACAGACCGGCCGCGGTTCCCACAAGCACGACCAGCACGGTAGCGACGCTCGTCACCTCCATCGAAATGAGGAACGCCTGCCAGCCCACGCTAGCCCTCGTCCGGAAGCACGAACCCGTATTTCAGCAGGATCTCGCGTCCCCGCTCACCGTGGAGAAAAGCGATGAACTGCTTCGCCTCGCTCTGATGAGTGCTGCTGGCTACGATGGCCAGCGCCTGGTCGATGGGCGCATGGAGCTCTTCGGGGACCAGCGTGTAGCTCCCGCCGGCGAAGACGACCAGGGACAGGGCGACGAGGCCCACGTCAGCGTTGCCGGACTCAGCGAATTGGAAGGCCTGACGTACGTTTTCCGCAGGGACCAGCTTCGGCTGGAGCTCGTCCCATAGCCCGGCGGACTGAAGTGCCTCTCGGGCCGCCCTGCCGTAGGGCGCGTGGTCGGGATTCGCCAACGAGACGCGGGCAACGTCGGCGGCGGTCAGATCCTGCAAGGTCTGCACGCTGACCGAGCTTCCCTCCCGGATCCACATGACCAGCCTACCGCGCCCGTAGGTCTGATCGGACCCGGGGACCAGGAGACCTTTCTCACCAAGCTGGTCGATCGCCGCCGTGCTGGCGGCTAAGAAGACGTCTACGCGGGCACCGGCGGCGATCTGCTCCATCAGCTGGCCCGTCGAACCCAGATTCGTCTTCAAGGTGAGCCCGCTCTCCTTCTCGAAGAGCGGTGCGAGCTCCGCCAGGACCGGGGAAAGATCGGCAGCGGCCGACACTACGATCTCACCGGTCCTGGCCCCCACGGAGGTTTGCGGATCCGTCGTCTGTGCGTCACCGCACGAGAGCACGAAGATAGCAGCGAAGATGACGAGCGCAGCGAGTACGAGAAGCGACCGAGGCGCGACCAGGGTCCGAGCCGACCCTTTGTGAGACTCAACGCCCGGGGTCGCGGCCGGGGAGATACCGTCTACAAACGGCAGCATTGTCAGTACGAGGGGGGATCCGAGGTGGCGTGGGCGCACGCATGTCATCCTTCGTCCGTTGTCTGACGTGCAGTATAACGGTTTGCAGGCAGCCCAGGCAAGTCGGACGGGTCTGTCTTTAAGTGAGCAGGCAGCACCCGTCTCGTATCTCGATGATCCGGTCGACGATCGCAGCGGACTCGGGGTTATGGGTGACCATGACCACAGCCCGGCCCCCATCGGCCAGCTCGCGTAGCAGCCCCAGGACCTGCATCCCGCTGGCGGTGTCCAGACTGCCGGTCGGCTCGTCAGCAAGGATCAAAGGGGGATTGTTCACCACGGCCCGAGCAATGGCCACCCGGCCCTGCTCTCCCCCGGATAGCTCCGCAGGCAACCGGGCGCCCTTCTGCTTGTCCAGACCGACGCGTTCCAGCGCGGCGAGAGCCTGCTGCCGTTTGTCAGGCATCTTGAGGATGGCCAATGGGAGCATCACGTTCTCCAGCGCCGTCAGGTAGGGAACCAGCTCCAGTTGTTGAAAAACGAAACCGATGTACTCGCGACGCAGATCGGCTTGCCGTTCCTGAGAGAGCTCGTACGCGTCGATGCCATCTATGGCCAGGCGCCCCGTAGTCGGAGGATTCATCACCCCCAGGATCGATAGGAGTGTCGACTTGCCCGATCCGGAGGGACCCATTATCGCCGTGAACTCGCCCTCCGAAACGGTTAAGCTCACCGGACTCAACGCCACCACCCGGCCATCACCGTCGGCTCCATACTCTCTGCTGATCTGCTCGGCTATTAGAAGCGGCATTCGCTATGACCCTCCATCTAGACTCGCTTGAGCGCCGCAGCCGGATCGAGCCGTGCGGCTCGTGAGGCCGGGTACAGAGTGGCCATGACCGCAAGCACCACTGCCAACCCGATGCCGCCGGCAATGACGAGCAGGTTCGGGGTAAAGTCAAGGGTGAGGCCCTGTACCAGCCGGGGCCCAAGAGCCGCTCCGGCCAGGCCGAGTCCGGTTCCCGCGAGTGCCGCCCCGATGCTCAGAAGAAGGGCCTCGATGAGTAAGAGCGCCCAGATGTCCCGCTGGCGGTAACCTACCGCCCTGAAGACCCCTATCTCCCTTTGGCGCTCTCTGACCGCCGCCAACGTCGTCAGACTCACGATGAGCGCGGAGACGACTATGATAAGAGCCGTCGCGGCAAGCCCGAACTTGCTCAAGGCCCCGTTGGCCTGGGCGTTGAATTCCAGGCTCTTCTTCACCGAGATCACCGACGTACCGGGAAGCGCTTGGGCGATCTCGCGGCTGAGCGGCTCCACGGCGCCGGAGTCGCCGGCGGTCACTTCGATCAGGTTCACATCGGCTCCTCGACCCGTCAACCGAGCCAGCTCCTTCCGATCCATCACGATGACACCGTCCTCCTCCCCCCCGGTCTCCCAGAGAACGCCGCTCACGGTGTACCCGCGCCCTTCGATGATCACCGTCGCGCCTGGGTCCGAAGCCAGTCGGTTCCGTATCTCCAGACCCAGGAGTACCTGGTCCGGGCCCCGCGGCGGCGCTCCTTCGATGCGCCACCAGGGTTTGACCCGGAGACTCGCCTCTACGTCGGTCCCCAACGCAAGGTACGTCGCCCCAGCGACGTTCACGGGCTGCAGGAGGACGGGCACGGCCTCCGCCGCCCGTCCGGCCGAAGGAAGGCCCAGAATGGTGGCTACCCCGCTGTCATCCAGAAACGAGACCTCCCCGGAGCCCGCGTCGGCTACGCTCACGCCACCGTAATCCAAGGAGAGTTCGGGGCTGGCGGGCACGACCAGCAGACTGGCCCCATACCGTGCGAGTCGATCGTCCAGCGTGGCCCGCAACGAGAGCACGAGCGACACCACGGTAACGAAGGCCGCCACTGCTACCGCCATCCCCACCAACATGAGGGCGGCCCTGCCAGGGTGCCGCCTGATGTTGGCTCGCGCGATCGTCCCCAAGCCCATCCCGCCGCTCATTTGCTACACACGCCTAAGGGCCAGCAGAGGGCTCAGGCGGGACGCCCGCCAGGCCGGATAGAGGCTGGCGAGTACGACCATCAGCACCGCCGCCGCGACGGCGGCTAGGAGGAGCAGCGGGCCGGGGGCCGTGGCGGTGACCACCCCCGCGACCGACCGGGCGACCGGCCCGGCAGCTGCCCATGCGACCGCGACCCCCACGGCCGCCGCGAAGACGGCCACTATGAGATTCTCGAGGAGAACGATCTCGAGGATGTGTTTCCGCCGATAGCCGAGCGCGCGGAACACACCTATCTCGCTCTTGCGCTCGCGCACGCGGCCTAGGGTCGACGTGAGCACGATCATGCTCCCCGCCAACACCATGAAGGCCGAAAGCAAGATGCTGAATAACTTGAACTGGCCGACGAGCAGCTCCCGAGGCTCCATGGCCTTCCGCAGCGCGGACACCCGGGCATTCGGTAGAAGGGTCGCTATCTGCGCGCTTATGGTCTCGATGGGACACGAACTGCACCAAGCGGAGACCTCCACGAAGCTCACCTGGCCTGCTCGGTCCCAGAGCCCCTGAGCCGCGGCGAGATCCATGAAAACGACGTCATCCTCTTGGCCTCCGGTGGGGTCGAGAACGCCTGAGACGCGAAATCGTTCGCCTTTCAGTTCGAGGCTCGCCCCCGCTCTCAGGTCCAGACGTTCCGCTGCCCTGGCCCCGAGCAGGACCTCCTCCGGCGAGGTGGGCGCCGACCCCTCGATCCTCCACCACTTCTTGATAGCCAGCTCTTCCTCCCACACCACGCCGACCGCCATCAGACGGGTCCCGTCGATCTCGGTCAGCTGAAGCAGTTTGGGGGCCACCCGGTTTATGTTCTCCTTGTTCGTGATCGTCCGGATCAGCGCCACCTCACCCATGCTCAGAGGCTTCACATCGTACGTGAGGCCACCCACGCGTATCCCCCCGTAGACCAAGGGGAGCTGTTCGGATCGGGGCACGATGGCGATATTCGCCCCGTACTCGTCTACCTTGTTGGCCAAATCGCTGTCTGCGCTCCGGGTGACCAGGAAGAGGGTGGCGACGACGGCCACCACACACATGATCATGACCACCAATAGCGCCGTGCGCGCCGGGTGGCAACGCACGTTTCTGAACGCTATTCGCGAGACGCGCATTGGCTGTTTGCCGACGATCGCCCCGGCGAGGGCGATGGTCTCCGGCTCGTCAAGCCGCTAGATCCGCGGGGCCCAAGCCTCTAGTTCCGATTGCTGGATCTCGATGACATCACCCTGCACGGTCGTGATCACTTCCTCGGGCGGGAAGTCGAGGCAGCCACCACTGACTCCCTTAAGGGTGTTGAGATCCCAGCGCGTGAAACAAGAGTTGCAGACGAGCTGGCCGCCCTCGATGTGAAAATCGTATGAGCGGCAGGGCTCACACATGGAGGTTGCTACGACAAGCCGCCCGCTGGGCGCGACATACGCAAGAATCGGCAGGCCGTTCCCTTCGACGGAGTCAAAGCCCGCAGGCATGGGCGCGGACCGGGAGTAGACGAAACCGCCTATCTTCGCACTGGTCACCTCGGCGAGGGACAGCGTGACCGTTCCGGCTCCGGTCGTCTGAGCCGACGTGAGCGGAGACATCTCCAAAGAAGTCTTGGCGTAGTCGGCGCCTCCCGCCGACACCACCGGTCCGCCCGCTTCCGTCGAATTGTTGTAGAGCATGATCCCCACGACCGCTGCTACGGCGATCACGACCACCACGACACCGGCAGCTGCGACCTTCATCACCGGGAACCTGCCGGCTTCTTCGAATCGTTCACGCTTGCTTCGCTGTTCTGCCGGTCTCGCCGGCCGCTTCCGCTGCGACATATCGACCCCCGATGGATACCATTTGTTGGAAACCTTCGCTGCGCCGGGACTCGGTCACCGACGACGGCACCCACATTCTACTAAAGATTGTAGTACTACACCAGTCCGTAGATGTGAAAAGGGATGCGAAACGATGGCGACCAGGCGGGCCTGCGAGCCTAGTCGAACCGGCGGTGCCTCGTACGCGACTACGACTGCGAAGGCAGAGCGCCGGGAGCGTGCGTCGAGCCCGCGCACACGGTTGCGTGTGACCCCGGGTCGATGTTCACGCTTGATACGCGGTAAGTGCCCACGGCGAAGACCAGGAGCACGACTGCCAGGACTGCGAACGCCAGGCGGATGCGGAAACGCGAGACTGCACGGTCAGACTCGTCGAGAAGCCGGCCGATCCGCTCGACGATCAGTCCGTCTTCCGAGAACCACGCCAGGACCGGATTCGCCCCTCTCGGATTGCCGGGGGATCGGTTCACCATGAGCGAGGCGAACCGGTGGAGGCTGGATGCCACCACAAGCCCGTCCCCGACCTTCCCGCGCGCGTGGCTATCGGCTGCCAGCTCGACCACCCGGCGCAGGCGACCATGGGCCAGCTCCACACCGGGCAGGAACCACAGAGATCGGGCGATCGTTGCGGCCGTCAACAGAATAAGGTTGTCGCGGCCTTCCACGTGCGCACTCTCGTGCGCCACGACCGCCTCGAGCTCCCGTGGGTCCAGACTGTGGACCAGACCTGACGACAGGACTATCACCGGTCGGAACAAGCCGGCGGTGAAGGCGAAAGTGCTGGGTCCATCCAGCACCACAAGCCGCTCGGACGGGAAGCCCGTCCGCCAGGGCTCTTCGGTGATCGCATGCCCGGCGGACAGCGCTACGCGTCGCGTCTTGATGATCGCTCTTGCCCCGGACACCGCGGAGTGGGTCCCCCGAACAAGCAAGCCCGCTAGAATGACGACCGAGACCGACCAAAGCCCCCACTGGGCCCACCATGGAAGCAGCGTCGCACAACCGCCGCCGGCGGTGCACGGAACCCCAAAGGCCTGCATGACGGGGTGAGGCAACAGTCGGATCGACAGCACGGCCAGCGAGGCAACCACCACAACCCCGGTGGCCAGTAGCCAGCCGAGATGGAGCCACACAAGGGACCTCGCTCCTGCGACCGGCTCCAGAAACCGGCGGACCAGCCTTGGTGCCGCCAGCAGAAGAGCGAAAACGCCGCCCAGCAGAATGGCTATGACTACTTCCGCGCCCGTCGTTTCTCCTCGATGATCTCCGCCAGCATGTCAAGTTGAGCGGCGTCGTCCGCCGCAAGGCTCTCTACGAAGTGAGCCAGCACCGGCTTGCTCGCCCCGACCAGCATCCCATCCATGAAGTCTTTGACCACGCCGGCGCAGTACTCGTCGCGCGGCGCACAGGCTGAATAGATGAACGCGCGCCCTTCCGGATGGCGCACGAGAAGCCCCTTCTCGGCCAGGCGGCTCATCACCGTCATGACAGTGGTGTAGGCGATGTCCCGCTTGGCCAGAAGACATCGATGCACCTCTCTCACCGAGACGGGGGCGCGCTCCCAGACGCACTCCATGATCTCTTCTTCCAGCTCGCCCATGAGCTGTCTGAGTCCTAAGCGTTCTCGCCGCATTCCCACCGATAGTGCCTCCCTGACATCCGTTGCCAGTCGCCTTTAAGACTACCACTTGTAGTAGTAACCTGAACAGAGGGACATGACCCTTCATTCGCTATACTTTCGCCCTACAAGGATAGACTCGGACAATCACCACCGCCCCGAAGGACCAATATGGAGCAAATTAAGACGACACTCGTCGTTCACGGCATGTCCTGCGCCTCCTGCGAAGCCAAGGTGCGGCAGGCGCTGTCCGCTTTGGACGGGGTGAGCAATGTGGTGGTGACGGTGCAGACAGGCCGCGTGGTGGTGTCCCATTCCCCGGCCGTCACAGCCGCGGAACTTGCCGGCGTAGCCACCTCCCTGGGCTATCAGGTCGAGGAGACCGAACTGGCCCTCAGTGTCGAAGGCATGAGTTGCGCCGGCTGTGTCGCCAAAGTCGAGAGCGCGGCCAAGAGCGTTCCCGGGGTCATCGACGTTGCGGTGAGTCTGGGAACGGGCACCGCCCGAGTGACGGGCTACGCAGGGGTGCTCCAGAAGCGCCCGGTGGTCGAGGCCATCGAGGCGCTGGGCTACAAGGCCTCGGAGAGACTGGAGGGTCGGGCCCAGCTGGATCGTGAGCAGGAGATGCGCGCGACCGAGCTGCAAAGGCAGAAACGTAACATGTGGACCGTGTGGCCGCTGGCGGCGGTCATCATGATCCTCACCTTCCAGGGGATGTGGATCGTGCCCACGTTCATGCCGGCCTCGGTGAAGAACTGGGTGCTCATGGCCCTCACCTTGCCCGTCGTCCTGGGGCCGGGGCGCCAGTTCTTCAGTCACTCGTGGCGCGGGCTCAGGCGCGGAGTCACGGACATGAACCTGTTGTACGCGACCGGTATCGGTGCCTCGTTCCTGATCGCCTCCATCAACACCATCTGGCCCGACGCCGGTTTCGGGGGCAAGCAGGCCACCTTCTTCGAATCGGCCGCGATGCTCACCGGTTTCATCGTCCTGGGGAGATACCTGGAGGCCATAACCCGGGGCCGGACCAGCGAGGCCATCCGCAAGTTGATGAAGCTGCAACCCAAAGTGGCCCGGGTGCTCCGTGAGGGAGTGGAGATCGACATCCCTTCGGACGAGGTGGAAGTCGGAGATGTCGTCTTGATCCGGCCGGGCGAGTCCATGCCGGTCGACGGTCTCGTCATCGAAGGCTACTCCGCGGTCGACGAGTCGATGATCACCGGGGAATCGATCCCCGTGGAGAAGACTGTCGGAGCGAAGGTCATCGGCGGGACCGTGAACAAGACCGGAGTGCTGCGCTTCGAGGCGACCCAGGTGGGCAAAGACACTGCCCTCTCCCAGATCATCAAGCTGGTGGAAGACGCACAAGCCAGCAAGGCTCCCATCCAGAAGGTCGCGGACTTGGTGGCCGGCAATTTCATCCTGGGAGTGCACCTGCTTGCGCTGCTGGTCTTCCTGGGCTGGTTCTTCGTCGGGTACGAACAGCTGTTCACTCCGAACACCCGCTTCATCCTCTCGCCCTACACGCTGGCATCCATGGGAGTCTTCGGGTTCTCGCTCCTCCTCTCGGTGTCGGTCCTCATCATCTCCTGCCCGTGCGCCGTCGGCCTGGCCACTCCCAGCGCGATGATGGCCGGGGCCGGCAAAGGAGCCGAGTATGGGGTGCTGTTCAAGGGCGGAGGGGCCATCGAAGCCACGGCCAAGATCGGCACTATCGTGTTCGATAAGACCGGCACCATCACCAAAGGCGAGCCCGAGGTCACCGACGTCGTGCCCACGGACTCAGGCCCAGAGCCGGCGTTGTTGCTCGCCTACGCCGCCGCCCTGGAGCAGTACTCCGAGCACCCCCTAGGCGAGGCTATCGTCAAAGGAGCGAGGGACCGAGATGTGGCTGCCCTGGCTGCGACGGACTTCGATTCTGTCCCGGGACGGGGGGTGCTCGGGTTGGTCGACGGCCATTCCGTTCTTCTCGGCAACCTCAGGTTCCTGCAAGAGACGGGTGTTGAAAGCGACCACGTCGCACCGATCGCGGAGCGCCTGGCGGAGGAAGGCAAGACTCCGATGTACGTGGCGGTTGATGGGAAGGCCGCCGGGCTGATCGCCGTGGCCGACACCGTGAAGGATTCTTCCAGGGCCGCCATCGATAGGCTCCACGAGATGGGCCTGCGTACGGTCATGATCACCGGCGACAACCGGCGCACGGCCGCAGCCATCGCTCGGGAGGTGGGGATCGACGAGGTCCTGGCGGAGGTCCTGCCCGAGGAGAAAGCCGCCAAGATCAAGGAGCTGCAGGACCGGGGGGATATCGTAGCTATGGTCGGCGACGGCGTCAACGACGCTCCCGCGCTGGCCCAGGCCCATGTCGGCATCGCCATAGGCTCCGGCACCGACGTCGCAAAGGAGACAGGCGACGTCATCCTCATAAAGAGCGACCTTCAGGATGTGGTCACGGCTGTCGAGACGGGCCGAGCCACCATGCGGAAGGTCAAACAGAACCTCTTCTGGGCCTTCTTCTACAATTCCGTGGGGATCCCCATCGCGGCAGGCATCCTCTATCCGTTCACCGGCCAACTGGTGAGCCCGGAGCTCGCGGCTTTCTTCATGGCCGTCAGTTCGGTCTCGGTGACTCTCAACACATTGATGCTGCGGAGATTCAAGCCCAAAGGAGCGCGCGTTGCCGGCGAAGCGAACATCCAGAACACCTGAGACGGCCACAACGACCCGCCCCGACAGGGTGGCTGTTTCCGTTTACGGCGGGATCTCCATCGTCGGTGCGGCCGTCTTCTGGCTGATCACCACGTTCACAGGCTCCTACCCGGCGGTAGCCCGATACGGCGGCGCCGCGTGGATCTTCCTCCTGTTGATGATCGTCCTCATGCCCGTCGTAATCCCCAGAGTGCGGGCTTGGGCTAGAAGGTAGAGGGGGCGGCCCGGGGGGCGCGTGCTACTGAACCCGGCTCCGCAAGTTACGGGTCTTGTCGATAGCCTGAAGCTTAGCTAGAGCCTTAGCTTCAATCTGGCGGATACGTTCCCTGGTCACGCCGAAGCGTCTCGCCACTTCCTCCAAGGTGCGCGGGTGCTCGCCCTTCAAGCCGAAGCGCAATTCGATGACCTTGCGCTCCCGGTAGGGGAGCATGTTGAGCGCCTCGTTGACCCCATCCCGGTCGAGCTGCGAGGCCACCGCGTCAAAGGACCGGATGGCATCTTCGTCCTCGATGAAATCGCCCAGCTCGGAGTCTTCCTCTTCACCGATAGGTGTCTCCAGTGAGACGGTGGTCTGGCTGATGCGGAGTATCTCCCGGATCTCGGTGTCGGTCATGGTCATCTCGGCGGCGATCTCCTCTGGAGCCGGCTCCCGGCCCATGTTCTGCAGGAGTTGGCGTTGCACCCGGATGAGCTTGTTGATCTTCTCCACCATGTGCACGGGGATCCGGATAGTACGCGCTTTGTCGGCGATAGCCCGGGTGATCGCCTGCCGGATCCACCAGGTAGCGTAGGTGGAGAACTTGTGGCCCTTGCGATAGTCGAACTTCTCCACGGCCCGGATCAGACCCAGGTTGCCCTCCTGGATGAGGTCGAGGAAGCTCATGCCATCGGTGTGGTAGCGCTTAGCGATGGAAACGACCAGGCGCAAGTTGGCCTCTGTCAGCTCGTGCTTGGCCCGTATGTCGCCTCGCTCGATGCGCTTGGCCAGCGACACCTCTTGCTGAGCGGTGAGCAGCTTGACCCGGCCGATCTCTTTGAGGTACATCCTCACCGGATCCGTGGTAGGCACGTCCACGCTCAGATCGAGCCCGTCGGAAGCGCGGCGCCATTCGAGACGCTCCTCGCGGGCGTCAAGCTCCAGCCCTTCGTCGGCGTCGGCACACGATTCGTCCACGACCTCGATACCCTGGTCGAGGAGAGTGGTGTACATCAGCTCGATCTGCTCGGTGGTCAGGTCGAGTTCCGCCAACACTTCGGCGATGTCCTCCGTGGTGACGAAGCCCCGTCCGCGGCCGAGTTCGATCAGCCCGTCGACTTCTTCGAGGTTGACGATCCAGCCCTCGGAAGCAGGGGGCCCGGTCAACTGACGGCTCCGAGCCCAAGGCGATCGGCGGTGAAGTTACGCTCCAAGCTTATTGTCATCTGCGATGCCTACAAAGGAGCGGCCGTCGCCAAGCCACTTGGTGCCGTAGTCGCGCATGTGGTCGATAAGGGGGATGAGATCCCAGCCCATGCGGGTGAGCGTGTACTCGACCCTGGGTGGCACCTCGGCGTAACTCTTGCGGGTGACGATACCTGCCCGCTCTAGCCCCTTGAGGCGTTCGGACAGAGTCTTGGGGCTGATGCCGGAGAGCGAACGTTCCAGGGCGCTGAAGCGATTGATGCCCTTGGAGAGATCCCGCAGGATGAGGAGAGTCCACTTGCCCGAGATGATGTCGGCGGTTTTGAGAACGGGACACGATTCCGGGTGCGCATCTGTGGATTGCACGACGCTTGCACCTTCCTGGGGTTTGGGGCTTTGGAAAAGGTAAGGCAAGGTACCAGACATACTCCGGCTTTTCAACCTTACGCCGGCCTTATGCCAGGTGTCTCCGCAGCAGGTCGTTCACCATCTGTGGGTTCGCCTGGCCGCGGGTCTCCTTCATGACCTGCCCGACGAAGAAACCGAGTACTCGGTCCCGCCCCTGCCGGAACTCGTCGGCCGGTCCCGGGTTCGCTGCCACGATCCGAGCCACGATCGCTTCCAGCTCCGAGGCGTCGGAGATCTGGCCCAGCCCCTTCTCGTCCACGACGGTCCGGGCGCTCTTGCCGGTGGCGGCCATGGTCTCGAACACCTCTTTGGCCATCTTCCCCGAGAGGGTGCCGTCGCGAACCAAGCTCAGCATCTCGGCCAGACCCTCCGCGCTCACCGCACACTCGGTCACTTCCAGCCCGGCGGCGTTGAGGTAGGCGGAGAGATCACCAATGACCCAGTTGGCGGACAAGCGCGGATCGCCTGTGGCCGCGGCCACGGCTTCGAAGTAATCGCCGAGGGGTTTGTTCGCGGCCAGCAGGGCGGCATCCTTGGGAGGAAGGCCGTACTCGGTCGTCAAGCGTTCCTTCCTGGCCGCCGGAAGCTCGGGAAGGCCGGCGCGCACCCGTTCCACGTATGCTTCGTCCAGTTCGATGGGCGTGAGATCGGGTTCAGGGAAATACCGGTAGTCGTGCGCCTCTTCCTTGCTACGCAGAGTCGACACCAGGCCGGTCGCGGGGTCGAAATGGACCGTCTCCTGCACGATGCGCTCGCCTGATTCGAGGGCATCGATCTGACGCTCGATCTCGACCTCCAGCCCCCGGTGCAGGAAGCGGAAGGAGTTCATGTTCTTGAGCTCGGTCTTGGTGCCGAAGGGCTCCCCCGGCCTGCGTACCGAGATGTTGGCGTCGCAGCGCAGCGACCCCTCTTCCATGTTGACGTCGGAGACGCCCAGCTGCTGCACCAAGCTACGCAGTTGTGTAAGGAAGGCTCGAGCCTGGTCGGGCGTGGAGATGTCCGGCTCGCTGACGATCTCCACCAGCGGGGTGCCGCCCCGGTTGAAGTCCACCAGGGAATACTCGGCCCCGTCGATGCGCCCCGAGGCTCCCCCGGCGTGGACCAGCTTGCCCGCATCTTCCTCCAGGTGGACCCGGGTGATGCCCACTCGCAGGTTGCTCCCGTCCTCCAGCTCTACGTCCAGATGCCCGCCGATTCCCAGGGGTAGGTCGTATTGCGAGATCTGATAGGCCTTGGGCAGATCGGGATAGAAGTAGTTCTTGCGGTGGAAGATGGTGTGATCGGCGATGCGGCAGTTGAAGGCCAAGGCGATGCGGGTAGCATACTCGATCGCCTTCTCGTTGGTCACGGGCAGCACGCCTGGATGCCCCAGGCACACGGGACACACCCGCGTGTTCGGCGGCTCGCCGAAGGTGACCTCACAGCCGCAGAACATCTTGGTGCGGGTGTTGAGCTGCACGTGGATCTCCAGGCCGATGACCGCTTCCCAGCCGTCGCCCCCCGAATTGGTGCTCATCGGACCACCTCCGCGAGCGGCGGGACGAGTTCGACCTCCAACTTCTGCTCCATCGCGTGAGCCGCATCCAGCAGTCCCCGCTCCGAGAAGTGTGGACCGATGACCTGTAGGCCCACCGGCATGCCCGCCGAGAAGCCGGCCGGTATGCTGATACCGGGCAGAGCGGCCAGGTTGACCGGGATGGTGCACAGGTCGGAGAGGTACATGGCAAGCGGGTCCGCCGTCCGCTCTCCGATCTTAAAGGCCACCGTCGGCGAGGTGGGCGACACCAGGAAGTCGAAGCGGCTGAAGGCCCGCTCGAAATCTTGGATTATGAGCGTACGGGTCCGTTGAGCCTGCGCGTAGTAGGCGTCGTAGTAGCCGGCGGACAACGCGTAGGTGCCGATCATGATACGGCGTTTAACCTCCGGACCGAATCCCTCGCTTCGGGTGCGCGTGTACATCTCGTAGAGGTCTTCGCTATGCGCCGTGCGGTGCCCGTAGCGCACGCCGTCGAAACGAGCCAGGTTGGAGCTGGCCTCCGAAGGGGCGATGAGGTAGTAAGCGGCGATGCCTCGCTCTACGCTGGGAAGGCTGACCTCCTCACAGACTCCGCCTAGCGCCCCGATGATTTCGACGGAGGAGTCGAACACCTCCCGCACCCCGGGATCGCAGGCCTCGCCCACGAACTCCTTGATGACCCCGAACCGCAGTCCCTCCAGATCCCCGCGGCTGGGCACGCCGACCGGATCCGGCAGCCCGATGCTGGTCGAATCCCGCGGATCGCGCCCGGCGATGATGTCGAGCAGAGCGGCGGCGTCTCTGACGTCCCGGGTGATAGGGCCGATCTGATCGAGCGAGCTGGCGAAGGCTATCAAGCCGTAGCGGCTCACGGCGCCGTAGGTGGGCTTGAGCCCCACTACGCCGCACAGCGAGGCCGGCTGGCGGATGGAGCCGCCCGTGTCGGTGCCAAGCGCCCAGGGGGCCTCGGCGGCGGCCACGCAGGCGGCGGAACCGCCACTGGATCCGCCCGGCACCCGGTCGAGGTCCCATGGGTTCCGGGTGGTCTTGAAGGCCGAGTTCTCTGTGGAACTGCCCATGGCGAACTCATCCATGTTGAGCTTGCCCAGGAATACCAACCCGGCGGCCCTCAGCTTGGCGATGATGGTGGCGTCATACGGGGGGATGTATCCCTTGAGGATGCGCGACGCGCAGGTAGTCTCCATGCCTTTGACGCAAAAGATGTCCTTAAGGCCGATGGGCACGCCCTCCCAGGGAAGCCGCTCCGCGCGGGGCTTGGCGTCCACGGCGGCGGCGGCCGCCAACGCGCCCGTCTCGTCCACCAGCAGATATGACTGGACGGCCTCCTCGACCCTGCCGATGCGCTCCAGATAGGCGCGGGTCAGCTCGGTGGCTGAGATCTCCCCACCCGCCAGCAGCTCTCGGCAGCGGTGGGCGGTCAGAGTGGTGACGTCAATGGCGGGTGCGCCTCCGGCAGTCTCGTGCCCGCCGTCGCTCTTCCCGGCGCTCATGGCCACCCCTACCCTATCCGGGGGACGACGAACTGGCCCCGTTCGACATCGGGCCCGTTACCGGTCGCCTCGCCTTGGGTGAGGCCGGGGATCGGCTCGTCCGGGCGCAGGACGTTCTTGAGAGCCACGGCATGAGACGTGGCCTGGAGACCGGAGAGGTCCAACTCGGACAGCTGCTGCACGTAGTCGATGATCTGGGCGAGCTCCGGCTGCAGCCGGGCGAGCTCCTCCTCGTCGAAGTGAAGGCGCGCAAGCCGGGCGACATGCTCGACCTCTCGCCGGGAAATCATCGTGCAGCTCTCCTTGGACGACATGGCCGCGCCCTTGGGCCGATGGACAGGTGCGACCCGTGGCGGCGGAGACCTGCTGGATTATAGCCGAAAAGAAAGGGGCGCCTTGGCAGGCGCCCGAGAGGAGAAAGGAGAGTTTTGAATGGGAAACTCTCGTCCTCCTTATCGGCGCAAGCGCCGAGGACTTTAGGGCCGCGTCCCCCGGTTGGACGCTCCGGCACAAGAGAAAAGCCCCGCCGGAGCGGGGCTCGGATCACGGGAAGAGGTATCTCTTCGTTTGGACTATACAGCCGAGACGTTCGACGCCTGCAGACCCTTCGGGCCCTGGACCACATCGAATTTCACAGCCTGCCCTTCTGTGAGAGTTTTGAACCCCTCCGTCTGGATCTCACTGAAGTGCACGAAGAGATCTTCTCCCTCCGGCTGCTCGATAAAACCGTAGCCCTTTTCGGGACTAAACCACTTGACAGTCCCCTCAGCCAACCCTGCAACCTCCATGTGTTTCGGAGCGACGCGGCACCCGAGCCCACCCCTCTGTAACGCACGCGGCCCAGAATATCCGGACTCGCCGGGTTACAGTAGCGGAACCTTAAGGCGCGGTCAAGCCTTCGAGCAAGGATGTTGCAGAGGATGTGAGCGATTCCTCACCCTTCGCTCAGCCTTCTGTGTCTCTCAGAGCCTGGGCGTCGCGATAGTTCTTGAGTCGATTGAGGGTCTTCGCCTCCACCTGGCGGATGCGCTCCCGGGTGACACCGAAACGCTCGCCCACCTCCTCCAAGGTGCGCGGCCGTTCTCCCTTCAAACCGAACCGCAGCTCGAGCACCTTCCGATCCCGAGTGGGCAGGCTGTCCAGCACTCTGAACAACTCCTCTCTCCTGATCTCGCGAAAGACCACTTCCAAAGGTTGGTCAGCGTCGAGATCTTCGATGAAGTCGCCAAGCTCCGAATCGTCCTCGTCTCCCACCGGGGTCTCCAGGGATACCGGTTCCTGGGTGGCTTTCTGGATCTCCCTGACCTTACCGGGGGTCACTCCAAGCTCGGCTGCTATCTCCACGACGGTAGGTTCCCGGCCGTTCTTCTGCAGCAATTCGCGCCGCACCCGGTTGAGCTTGTTCATGGTCTCCACGGCATGCACCGGCACGCGGATGGTCCTGGCTTGGTCGGCGATGGCCCGAGTGACCGCCTGCCGGATCCACCAGGTGGCGTAGGTGGAGAACTTGTATCCCAGCCGGTAATCGAACTTCTCCACCGCCCTGATCAGACCGAGGTTCCCCTCTTGGATGAGGTCGAGGAACAGGAGTCCCCGACCCATGTAGCGTTTGGCGATAGAGACCACCAAGCGAAGATTGGCCTCGGTCAGCCGGCGCTTGGCTTCCACATCTTTCTTCTCGATGAGCCGAGCCAGTTCGATCTCCTGCTCGGTGTTCAGAAGCGGGACCTTGCCGATCTCGCGCAGGTACATACGCACCGGGTCGTCGACGCTGTGGTCGATGGTAACGTCGAGTTGGCCCAAGAACTCCTCTTCTTCGGAGAAGTCACCCGAATCCTCGGCCCGCTCGTCGATGACCTCTACCCCAAGGTCGAGCAACATGGAATAGAGGAACTCAAGGTCATCCGGCGACAGATCAGCATCTTTGACGAGCGCGCCCACCTCATCCAGGGTGAGTGAGCCTCGCGCCCTGCCCTGATCCAGCACCTCCTGGACTACCTCGGCGGTGAGCTCGCTTTCTTCAAGCATCTCAGGCCTACCCCTCTTCGGGATCGAGATTGGTCAGGCTCGCCCGCACGGTCTGGCGGAGCTGCTCCAGGTGGAAGAGACGGCGCTGTTCCTGCTCCACGTCCCCGCCCTGCTCGAGCCGCCCCCGGAGGCTGTTGATCGCCCGGCCCAGATGCTGTTCTTGGAGGCGGAGGTGGAGCTCCTCCAACACTGCCGGGGCATAGCGGCCCTGATCGGCCTCCATGACCAATCTCACGAAGAGCCTGCCTGCCTCGGATTCCCCGTGAGCACGGGCCTTCAACTCGGCGACGGCAGTCTGATGATCCTGGGCATCGCTCATGAGCGCGAGCGCCTCCCGGAGACCGGAGAACACCTCCCGATTGTTTGGATCGGTGAAATGTTCGGGGGTGAGCGCTTGGAGGAGGAGTACCGCCCGGCCCGGGTTGCAGGCCGCCGCCACCAGGAAGTCCCGCTCGACCGCGGCCTCGCCGCCCAGTAGGCGCTGGGCGAGCGCCGACTGTCCTCCGTTCGCGCCTGCGGCCGCGGGCTGCGGCGCAGAGCGCCCCGGGGTGGGGCGCCCGGACCTTTGCCCGGGCGCCCCACCCGTCCGAGCGCTCCTGAGTAACAGGGCGACACTATCCGGCGAGAGATGGAGCCGGTCGGCCACGACGGGGATCTCTTCTTCCCGTTCTTTGAGAGACGAAGCCCGGCCCATGATCCGGCGCACGTCCTCGAAGACGCGCACCCGGCCCTCGGCCGTCGCCGTGTCGCCCCGGGACAACGCCTGCCGTAGCTCGAAGCCCAGGAGCGAGATCTTCCCCGCCATCACCCGAGCGACGGCTTCACGTCCTCCCTCGACGGCCACATCGGCGGGGTCCTGGCCGCCAGGCAGCACGGCTACCATCGGCCTCAGCAATCGACCCCGCGCCAACTCGCCGGAACGGAGCATGGCTTCGGTGCCCGCCCGGTCGGCGTCGAACATGAAGGTGATATTGCCCGTGAAGCGCATCATGAGCCCGATCTGTGCATCGGTGAGAGCGGTTCCCATCGAGGCCACCACATTGCCCACGCCCGCCTGCACGAGTCCGAGGACGTCTGTGTACCCTTCCACGATCACCACCTCATCACCATCCGCTATGGCCCGTCTGGCTTGGTACAGTCCGTAGAGCAGGTGCCCCTTCTGGTACAAGGGCCCCTCGGGTGAGTTCACGTACTTGGGCATCTCGTCCTTCAGGGTCCTCCCCCCGAACCCAATGACCTTCCCCCTGTGATCCATGAGCGGGAACATGAGGCGCCCCCGAAAGCGGTCGTACGTCTTCCCCGACTGCCGGATCAGAAGACCGGCATCCTCCAATTCGCGGTCGGTGAATCCTTCCTTACCCGCCCTGCGCTGCAGCCCCCTCCATTCGTCCGGCGCGAAGCCCACGCGAAAAGCCCGGCAGACCTCCTGTCCCAGCCCCCTGCCCTCCAGATATTCCCGCGCGCCGCGACCGCTTTCTGTTTCCCAAAGGAACCGCTGATAAAACGTGGCCGCCTTCTCGAGCGCCTGCAGCAAGCGGGCCTCTCGGTCTTTGCGGCCCGGATCGCGTCCGGCGCCCTCCTCGAATTCCACCGGCACGCCGAAGCGTTCGCCCAACTGCTCGACCGCCTCGGCGAACGACAGGTTCTCCATGCGTTCCACGAAGCGGACGATATCGCCTCCCTCCCCGCAGCCGAAGCAGTAGTAAAGCCCTTTGTCGGCACTAACGGTGAAGGAAGGGGTCTTCTCCTGATGGAACGGGCAGAGTCCGGTGAAGGTGGCCCCGCGCTTGCGTAAGCTGGTATAGCCGGAGACCACGTCGACGATGCTGGCTGCCGATAGCACGGCCTGCACGCTGGCGTCCTTGATGAAGGGGCTCATGGTCGCTCGCCCCGCCGGCGCCGATGGTTCGTGCGCCGTGACCGGCTCACTGGTTGGCCCAGCACTTGGGCACGAACAGATCCAGGTACATGCGCTGCGCGTAGCGGTCGGTCATCCCTGCCACGTGGTCGGTGACGGCCTGGATGAGCGCCAGACGGTCGGCGGAGGCGTCGCCTGTGTGAAGTGGCAGCGACGGTAGGGCCGAGGGATTGTTGAGAAAATACTCCATCAACTGCGTGATGAGCTGCCCCACTTTCTGCTCACCCGCCTCCTGGAGGGACCGTGCATACACGGTCTGGAAGAGGAACGTCCTTAGGTCGTCCATGGCCCTGCCGACCGCCGGCGTTTGGACGATGGCTCCCTTCTCGGTGCTGCTATCCACCAGGTCGTGGACCAAAGCGTCGATGCGGTCGCTGCCGGTCTCTCCAAGACGCTCGATCGGGTCTTGGGGGAGGTCTTTGGGAGTGATCAGACCAGCCCGCAGAGCATCGTCGATGTCGTGGTTGATGTAGGCGATACGATCGGAGAAATGGACGACCCGGCCTTCAAGAGTGGCCGGCTTGTGCCGCCCAGTGTGGTTACGGATCCCGTCCCGCACTTCCCAGGTGAGATTCAGGCCGCGGCCGTCGTTCTCCAGCACCTCCACCACCCGGGCGCTCTGCTGGTTGTGCTGGAAACCCTCTGCCCCCAGCTGCGTGAGCATGTGGTCGATGACGCCTTCGCCGGCATGACCGAAGGGAGTGTGCCCCAGATCGTGCCCCAGCGAGATCGCTTCGGCCAGATCCTCGTTGAGACGCAACGCCCGGGCGATGGTCCGGGCTATGCCGGCTACCTCCAAAGTGTGCGTCAGCCGAGTACGGTAGTGGTCCCCCTCCGGCGATATGAACACCTGGGTCTTGTGCTTGAGCCGCCGGAACGCCTTGCAGTGGACGATGCGGTCGCGGTCGCGTTGGTAAGGCGTCCGCAGCGTGCACGGCTCTTCCGGGTACTCCCTG
>JAZDLO010000127.1:0-2609 GCA_043801935.1 bacterium | reverse complement strand
CGCTGGATAGCTACGTCTGGATCTGATAACTGCTGAAAGCATCTAAGCGGGAAGCAGACCCCGAGATAAGATCTCCCACTAGGTAACTAGGTAAGACCCCTGGTAGACCACCAGGTTGATAGGCTGGATGTGTAAGGGCAGCAATGTCTTCAGCAGACCAGTACTAATCGGTCGAGGTCTTGACTTAATACATTACTCCGTCACTATGCAGATTTGAGGGTGCGCGCGCCGGGACACGCTTTCAAAGTTTCCGGTGACCATAGCGAGGGGGAACCACCTCTTCCCATTCCGAACAGAGAAGTTAAGCCTCTCAACGCCGATGGTACTTCAGGGGCGACCCTGTGGGAGAGTAGGAAGTCGCCGGGATTGAATTAGAGCCCGCCAGTGATGGCGGGCTCGTTTTTTTTGCTCCCAGAGGAGAGCGGAAGCCGGCGATCCACCGCAGGCATTCGGTCACTTCCCTGAGGCGTCTGCACGGGGAGTACCCGACCCCCTATAATGCTCGTGGAACATGGAGACACCGCCGTCAGGATTCACTAGTCCGGGAGGAAACCGTGGTAACCAAGCTTGAGTGGGATCTGCGCGGGGTCATCATCCCGTTGATAACGCCGTTCAAAGATGACCTCAGCGTGGACTATGGCGGTCTGGCCAAGTTGGTCGACTACTACATCGAGGAAGTGCGCTGCGACGGCATCGTTCCCTGCGGGACCACGGGAGAGTCGGCCACCCTATCTCACAAGGAGCACGCCGACGTGATCCATGCCGTGGTCCAGCAGACGCGAGGCCGAGTGCCGGTGATCGCCTCCGCCGGATCGAACTCCACCCAGGAGGCGGTCGAGTTGACCCGGTTGGCGGAGGAGTTGGGCGCCGACGCCACTCTCCAGGTTGGCCCCTACTACAACAAGCCCACCCAGGAGGGGCTGTTCCACCACTTCTCTGCGATCGCCCAGGCCGCGAAGCTCCCGTTGATCCTCTACAACATCCCCGCAAGGACAGGCCGCAACATCGAGCCTCAGACCATCGCCCGGCTCTGGAGGGAGGTACCGGCGGTAGTCGGCCTAAAAGACGCGTCGGCCGACCTGCACCAGGCCATGGCGATCTATCGCTCCACCGACCCGGCGACTTTCCACATCTACTCCGGCGAGGATGTCATGACTTTCAGTCTGCTCTGCCACGGAGCCGCGGGCGCTATCGCCGCCGTGGCCCACGTGGTCGGCCGGGAGGTCAGGGCGATGTGCGACGCCGTGTGGCAGGGACGCCTAGGCGAGGCCCGCGACATACACTATCGGATCATGGATCTTGTGGAGGCGCTCTTCGTGGAGCCGAACCCCACCCCCGTGAAGCAGGCGGTCGAATGGCTGGGCCTGCCGGCCGGACCGCTTCGCCCACCATTGGAGCGCCTCACCCCCCCCGGACAGGAGGTCCTACGCGCGGCCATGCGCGCCGGCGGCTGGCTCGCCTGAACCCCGGCTTCGTAGGACCAAAGTCTTGTATCACCTCGGGCTCAAGAGCGGTACGCTGGCCGACGTTGGGCCTTCGCTATTCAAGCAATGGCGAAAGGGGCCGATATAGGGACATAGCGAGCGCGTTCGAGGAAGGGTCCAGCTTGATGCAGTACTACTACTACGTGGTTTCGTTACTGCTGGGCCTTGTCGTGGGCAGCTTCCTGAACGTGGTGATCTATCGCGTGCCCCGTCGTGAGTCCATCGTGCATCCGGGCTCCCGTTGCCCTGGATGTGAGTCCGCCATTCGTTTCTACGACAACATCCCCGTCCTCAGTTGGCTCATCCTGCGCGCACGATGCCGAGCGTGCGGCGCACGCATATCGGTCCGTTACCCCTTGGTAGAGGCGATCAGCGGCGTCGCGTACGTGCTGGCCTTCTGGCGGATCGGCCTGGATTGGCCCCTGCTGGTCGCCTGGGCGTTCATCGCGGCCATGGTCGCGATAGCTTTTATCGATTACGACCATATGATCATCCCAAACAGGATCGTCATTCCTGGAGCCCTTGTCGGGCTCATGGCGTCGGTGGCCATACACCCGCAGGGATGGTGGGTGTACATAGCCGGCAGCCTCGGTGCGGGCACCTTCATGTTCCTGCTGGCGATGCTGTGGCCGGGAGGGATGGGGCCGGGTGACATCAAGATGGCTCTCTTCATGGGCGCCGTGCTGGGCGCGTATGTGCTGGTCGCCCTCTTTGCCGCCTTCTTTTTTGGCAGCCTGGCGGGGGTGTTTATGCTCGCAGTGCAGAAGCGCTCGCGGAAGGAAAAGATCCCATTCGGACCGTACTTAGCATTGGGCGCGGTGCTGGCTACGCTGGTCGGGGAGAGTTTACTCAATTCTTATTTGAAGGTTTACAATTGACCCGAAAGCGTCCATTGATAACGGGTAATACGTGTGTTTCGCGTGATACAGTTGGACACAGATTCAAGCCCGATGATAGAGTTCAGGAGGGACGGACCTAGTGGTTGGCTCGAGGTGAGACGATGGCTTTAGGCCTCTTTCAGTCGGGGCAGTTGGCGCTGGACGTCGGTGGGTCCAGCCTGGTCGCATTGCATGTGACTGGGAACACAGGCCACCTCAAGCTGCGGGGCTGCTATGACTGGCCACT
>JAZDLO010000081.1:0-12281 GCA_043801935.1 bacterium | reverse complement strand
AGCGGCCAGCGCGGCCGAGGCGGCAGCCTATGCCGACCTGGTGGTGATATCCACGCCCGTGCGCAGCATTCCCGCCCTGGTCGAGGAATGTGCGCTTGCCGAGCCCAGGCCTCGACTCATCTCAGATACGGGAAGCACGAATTCGGCCATCATTCGCAGCCTGTCTCCACTGGCCCGCTCTCTCTTCGTGGGTGGCCACCCCATCTGTGGGGCTGCCGACTCTGGAGTCCGGTACGCCCGAGCCGACCTGTTCGACGGGGCCACGTATTTCCTGTGCGCTACCGGAGCGGCGTTCCCCAAGCTGTACGAGATGCTCCAGCAGTTCGTCCTCGACCTGGGGGCTCGGCCCACGCACATCGACGCAGTAGCCCACGACCGCATCATGGCCGTCGTCAGCCACGTACCTCATGTTCTGGCCAATGTGCTCATGGAGCACGCCGGCGAGTTCCGGATAGGGGGGAAGAGGGCTCTTCATTGCGTGGGTCCCAGCTTCAAGGATCTCACCCGGGTGGCCGGTGCAAACCCGCCCATGTGGCGCGACATCTTCCTTGAGAACCGGGAGGCGCTCGCCGAATCGCTCCGCGTGGTGATGTCGGAATTGGACGAGTTCCGTGCCTACCTCGAGGACGCGGACGAATCGGGCATTGCAGGGACGATCGATTGTGCCGCCGCCTTCCGGGAGGAGTTGCTGGAGTTCGAGGACATCACCCCTCAGACGCTGTACAAACTCACCGTCCGCATCCCCGACCTACCCGGCGTGTTGTCTCGGGTGATGGTGGCCCTCGGCGACGCCCGGATCAATGTCGAGGACCTCACGCTTCATCACGTCAGCCGAAGCGTGGGGGGCGACTTGGTACTTTTTGTTGCGGGCAAGGACACAGCAGAGACGGCAAGTGCTCTCCTCGATAGTCTCGGCTACCCTACAGTAGTCAGTTTTACGGGGGATGGCGGTGAATAAGAGGGGCCGGACCGGCGGTCTCTTTCTGCCGGCCACCAGCGGGTTGCGCGGGACCCTCCGAGTGCCCGGGGACAAGTCGGTGTCGCACCGGGCGGTGCTGCTGGGAGCAGTGAACGACGGCCCCGTGACCGTCACCGGCTTCCTGCGCTCCGCCGACACCCTTGCCACAGTGGCGGCAGCGCGGGCCTTGGGAGTGGAAGTTCACGAACACGCCGACGGGTTGGTAGTCCAAGGACGCGGCTGGGACGGTCTGTCGGAACCTGACGACGTCCTCGACGTGGCCAACTCGGGAACCCTGATCCGGTTGCTGCCCGGTCTGGTGGCGTCTTCTCCGTTCCTCTGCGTGCTCACGGGCGACGCGAGCATCCGCCGCCGGCCCATGGCGCGCGTCCTAGAACCGCTGGCGGCCATGGGAGCTTCCGTGGTGGGGCGGCAGGCCGACACCCTGCCGCCGCTGGCTATCCGAGGCGGCGAGTTGCGGGGGATTACTCACCACCTGGCGGTGGCGTCGGCGCAGGTCAAATCGTGCCTGCTGCTGGCCGGCCTGCGCGCCGCCGGCGAGACCACGGTGGTCGAGCCGGCTGCCTCGCGCGACCACACCGAGCGCATGATCCGCCACGCGGGTGGCCGGGTCGAGCGCGAAGGCCCCCCGGACGGTCCCGGACTGGTGAGGGTCTGGCCGACGAAAGGGCTGCATATGGAGGTCCTCTCGGTCCCCGGCGATTTCAGTTCGGCAGCTTTCTTCCTGGTCGCGGCCCTGCTGACCCCTGATTCGGAGGTGACCGTCGAGAACGCCGGCCTCAACCCGTCTCGCACCGGTCTGTTGACAGTCCTACGGCGTATGGGGGCTGACCTTCACCTGGAGCCGACCGACACGATGGGACCCGAACCGCAGGGACGGATCACTGCCCATAGTTCCACCCTTGCTGCGACCGACATCGACCCTTCTGAGGTACCTAACCTAATCGATGAGCTGCCCCTGTTCCTCCTCGCTGCGGCCAAGGCCGAGGGAACCTCGCACCTGCGCGGAGCTGCCGAGTTGCGGACCAAGGAGAGCGACCGCCTGACCGCGATGACCGCCGCCCTAAAGGCCCTCGGCGTCCACGTGACCGAACACCCTGACGGCATGGACGTCGTGGGCGAGCCCGGCGGGTGGAGGGGGGGCACCGTCCTTGCCCATGCCGACCACCGCATGGCCATGGTGGGAGCTGTCGCCGGGGCTGCCTCAACAGAAGGGGTGCGACTCGACGACGTGGACTGCATCTCCGTCTCCTACCCAGGCTTCACCGAGTCCTTCTCGACACTTGGCGGCGCGTGGGTAGCCGAAGCGCGCGAACCTACGGCCCGAAGGGTCGGCTCGTGATCATCGCCATCGACGGTCCGGCAGGTTCCGGTAAGAGCACCATCGCCCGCGAGGTGGCCGAACGGTTGGGCATGCGCTACCTGGATACGGGGGCCACGTACCGCACCATCACCCTACTCGCCCTCGAGGCCGGGCTGGTACCCGACTGTATCCGCGAAGCAGGGGCCTTGGCAAGAACTGCGCCCTTGCGCCTCGAAGAGCGTGCCGATGATCTGACCCGCGTGTTCGTGGGGGAGCGGGAGGTCACCGACGAGATACGTGGACCGCTGGTCTCACAGAACGTCTCCGCCGTATCTGCGGATGCCGAGGTGCGCGCCGCGCTCACCGAGCGACAGCGGGCGGAGTCGGCGAAAGGCAACGTGGTGCTCGAGGGCCGGGATATAGGCACTGTCGTCGTTCCAGACGCGGACCTCAAGGTATTCCTGACGGCCTCCATCGAGGAGCGGGCCCGCCGACGCCGACTGCAGTTACAGGCCCAAGGGACCTCCCAACCCTTAGACCAGTTGATCGCCGACATCGCCAGCCGCGACGCCTACGACTCGGGTCGCGCACTGGCGCCCCTCCGCAAAGCCGACGACGCTGTGGAGATCGACACTACGAGCCTGACCATCGCTCAGGTGATCGACCTCGTGGTCGCGCGGGCTGCCGCCGCGTGCCCCCCCGCGCACGGCCGGCCGCGGGAGGCGGCGACGGCAGCTGCCGAACCTGCGCCGGTCGTGGTGGCACGAAAATGGCGTCTCAGCCGCATGGTGCGCAGTCCTCTTGACACACCTCTCTACCGGCTGGCCTTCTCGTTCATCCCACCACTGTGGAAGTTGGTCTTCCGCATGAAAATCAGCGGCAGGGAGCATTTCCCCGAATCCGGCGCGGTGGTCCTGGCCTCCAACCATCGCTCCAATCTTGACCCCTTCTTCATCGGGGTCTCGGCCCCCCGCCAGATCCACTTCATGGCCAAAGCCGAGTTGTGGAAGGTGAGACCATTGGGCCGGGTGATCGACAAGCTTGGGGCCTTCCCCATAAACAGGGGAGAGGCCGACCGGCAGGCGGTCAAAAGAGCGCTCGAGGTGCTGGGAGCCGGGGCGGTCCTGGGGATCTTCCCCGAGGGACACCGGCAACGGCAGGGACAGTTGGGCGATATCCATCCCGGAGTGACCCTGTTCTCACTGCGGGATGGGGTGGTGACCATCCCCGTGGTCATGGAAGGTACCGAGCGGGTGGTGCGAGGCCACCTGCTCCGCTTTCCCCGCGTGCGCGTGACCTTCGGACCACCGCTCCAGATGCCCGAGCATGACGTTCCCCGCTCTCAAAGGGCGTTGGTGGCCA
Organism: bacterium; assembly: GCA_043801935.1. Lineage (GTDB taxonomy): Bacteria > Actinomycetota > Thermoleophilia > RBG-16-64-13 > RBG-16-64-13 > JAZDLO01. The sequence continues at coordinate 8,637 of JAZDLO010000081.1, read as the reverse complement.
GCGAGCGTCTTACCGGCGCCTTTCGCAGCCTTGTCTCTGAGAACGAAGCATGAGCCCGTTGATCATCCGGGTCTCCGATTGTGCGGGCTTCTGCTGGGGCGTGGAGCGAGCGCTGGAGGTGGCCCGAAACGCGGCGGCAGAGGCCCCCGGGCCCATCAACACGTTGGGTCCGTTGATCCATAACCCGGGGGTGATCGCCGAACTGGAGCGTCGGGGGATCGGGATGATATCCAGCCCCGAGGAGGCCATCGAGGGGACCGTCATTCTACGATCACACGGCGTGCCCCGGGAAATGAAGGAGCAGTTGCGCGCCGCCGGCCTCCAGGTGCTCGACGCCACCTGCCGTTTTGTCACTTCAGCCCAGGAAAAGGCAGCGGACCTGAGGTCCCAAGGCTATTTGGTGGTCATCCTGGGGGAGAGGGATCATCCGGAGGTGCTGGCCCTGAGGTCGTATGCCGGGGAAGAGTCCCTGGTGGCGGAGACGCCCGCCGATCTGCCGGAAGAACTTTCCAGCCCGCGGGTCGGCATGGTAGTGCAGACCACCCAATCGCGGGAACGGTTGGCCGAACTGGTCGCATACTTGGCGCCGCGCGCGCGGGAGCTGCTCGTTCACAACACGATCTGCAGTGCAACGGAACGACGCCAGGCGGCTGCGATCGCCATGGCTCGGGAAGTCGACGTGGTGGTAGTGGTCGGGGGCAGGAACTCGGGCAACACCAGAAGGCTGGCCGAGCTATGTAGCGCCGAGCAACCGCAAACGTATCACGTCGAATCGGCGGACGAGATCGACCCGATCTGGCTGCGTGACGCACGGACAGTGGGGATCACCGCCGGCGCCTCCACTCCACGGGAGCAGATCGAGGCCGCGGTCCAACGACTGAGGGAGATCGGATCATGAACGCCTCCATACCGCGCGTGGCGATCATCGGCTATCCCAATGTAGGCAAGTCGACCCTCTTCAATCGCATCACCGGCACTCGAGACGCAGTCGTGGCGCCTGAGTCGGGTGTCACCAGGGACCGCAAAGAGGGGGAGGCCGACTGGAACGGCCGCACATTCATTGTGGTCGACACCGGCGGCATCGATCTACAGAGTGACGCGGCCCTCGGCGACGACGTTCGGCGCCAGGCTCAGATCGCCGTCAGCGAAGCGGCCGTGGCCATCTTCCTGCTCGACGGCAAGGCCGGGATCGCCCCCCAAGATCACGAGATCGCCGCTTTGCTGAGACGCAGCGGGGTGCCCGTGCTGCTGGCCGTCAACAAACAGGACGTGCGAGTTGCCCGAGATAGCTTCCACGAGTACTGGGAACTCGGCCTAGGGGAGCCGATAGGCGTCTCGGGGGAACACGGGCTGGGAGTGGGTGATCTATTGGATGAAGTGGTCAAGGCACTGCCGGCTCACGTGGAATCCGTCGAGACCGCGGCGCCTGTCCGCGTGGCTGTTGTGGGCCGGCCGAACGTAGGGAAGAGCTCCCTGTTGAACGCCCTCCTTGGCGACCAGCGGACCATCGTGTCGTCCCTTCCGGGAACCACCCGCGACGCCATCGATACCGATGTGGTCTTCGACGATACGCCGATGACGCTCATCGACACCGCAGGCCTCCGCCGTCCCGGCAAGCGCACGACCACCGACGTGGAGTACTACAGCTCGCTACGCGCTCTGAGAGCCATGGAGCGGAGCGATGTCGCACTCGTCTTGGTCGATGCGAACGAGGGTCTGGTGGATCTCGACCTGCAGATAGCGTACGAGGCGCAGCGGGCTAAATGCGCCACCGCGATCCTGTTCAACAAGTGGGACATCACTCGGCTCGATCTCGATATGACTACAGCTCGCGTCAAAGCCAAAGTCCAGATGAAACCCCGCTGGTTGACCGTCTCGGCGCTCACAGGCCGGGGGGTGGATCGTATCCTGCCGTTGGCTCTCGAGTTGCACGCCCAATACAGTGGCCGCATCCCCACCGCCGAGCTCAACCGCTGGCTGGGGGACGTGCGGTCCCGCCGCCCGCCCGCCACCAAGGGGGTCAAAGCCATCAAGGCTTTCTACATGGTCCAGTATGAGACCAGCCCGCCCCGTTTCAAGATCATGGTGAATTCCCGGGCGCTGGTGAACAAGCCCTTCGCGTATTACCTGGAGAACCGGCTGCGAGAGGACTACGGGTTCTGGGGCGTCCCCTTGATCATCGACTTCGAGGGCAAGGAGGAAAGGTTCTCGTGAGCACCGGCCTCGTGCTCAAGGCGATCGGCCTGGTGGTGTTCGGCTATCTTGTGGGGTCGGTGTCGCCCAGCGTCTTCCTTGGCCGGCTCTTCAAGAACCTCGACGTCCGCCGCCACGGCAGTGGCAACGCCGGCACCACCAACGCCTTCCGGGTCCTGGGCCCTCGATTGGGCCTTGCTGTGCTCTTCGCCGACCTGCTCAAAGGGATCATCCCCGTGGTCATGGCCAGATATCTGAGTACACCCTTGGTGACGGTCTTTGTGGCATTCGTCTGCGTGGTCGGTCACAATTACTCGATCTTCCTGCGTGGCCGCGGCGGCAAAGGAGTGGCCACCGGCGCCGGCGCCGCCATCGGGATGATGCCTATCCCCATGGCTATCCTCGTGGGCGTTTACCTGCTGCTCTTCTTCGGCACTCGCGTGGTCTCCATAGCCTCGATCGTCTGCACCATACTGCTTCCAGTGATGGCGGTGATCTTTCGCCAGCCACTCCCATACATCGTCGTCTGTTGTCTGATGGCGATAGTCGTGCTGTGGGCTCATCGGGGCAACTTCGTGCGACTGTTGAGGCGCGAGGAGCGACGGGTCGCGTTCCCCTGGGTGAAGCGGCGCTCCGATCCGACCGACACCGACAGTCCCACGGTCCCGTGAGAGACTTCGGGCGCATGGGGAGCGGAACTCCCCCTCGTGTGGCCGTCATCGGGGCCGGTAGTTGGGGAACTGCGTTTGCTCGTCATCTGACCTCGTGCGGTGTCGCGACGACCCTGCTCGCCCGCCGCTCCCAACAGGCCGAGGCCTTGCGGAAGCATCATCGCAACCCTGACTACCTTTCTTTCCTCGAGCTACCCGCCGATCTTGAGTACGGGACCTACCGGGACGCCGACCTCGGTTCCTTTGACCTACTGGTCGTGGCGCTTCCGAGCAAGGCGTATGTGGAGGTCCTGCGTTCTCTGACGCCCGGCCTCCCCATGGGAGTGGGGGTCCTCAGCCTCACGAAGGGCCTGGAGCCTGCTACCGGGCGTCGTCTGAGCGAAGTGCTCCATTCGGAGCTCAGCGACCTTCGCCCGCGCTTGGCAGTCCTCTCCGGACCCAATCAGGCGGAAGAAGTCGCCCTGGGGCAGCCCACAGCGACCGTCATCGCAGCGGCCGACCTGGAGTACGCCCGAACCCTGCAAGTCCTCATCACCAACGAGAGCCTGCGGGCGTACGTCAACGACGATCTGGTAGGCGTGGAGCTGGCCGGCGCCGTCAAGAACGTGGTCGCTCTTGCTACAGGCATGTCCGATGGCCTTGGCTACGGCGATAACGCCCGGGCCGCCCTCGTGACTCGGGGTTTGGCCGAGATGGCCCGCCTCGGCGTGGCGTTGGGCGCCAACCCCCAGACCTTCGCCGGACTGGCCGGTCTGGGCGACCTGGTGGGAACCTGCACGTCGCGCCATTCTCGCAACCGCCTGGCGGGTGAGCTTATCGCTCAGGGTCACGTTCCCTCGCGAGTCGAGGACGAAATGGGCATGGTGGCCGAAGGGCTAGCGGCGGCTCGAGCCGTGCACGTTGTTGCCCGCGAACATGGGGTGGAGATGCCCATTGCCGAGAACGTAGTAGCCGTGGTGTTCGAGGGCAAGAACGTGCGTACCAGCGTGCGCGAGCTTATGGCTCGTCGACCTCGCTCGGAGTCGCGCTAGCCGGGACTTGCCGTTGCTGCTCGACGCGCTCCCGCGCGCCCGCCCACAGGTTGAGAAGCGTGACCCGGTGGTCCATCCCAATGCTGCGCGCTATACTGGTCCCGCGTCGGGACGTGGCGTAGCTTGGTAGCGCATCCGGCTGGGGGCCGGAAGGTCGCCGGTTCAAATCCGGCCGTCCCGACTTTGTCTTGTTGTTTATTCGCCCAAATGGGTACTACAGGTCTACCGCGTTCCTGTCACCTGTAGGAGGACCTCGTGAAGGCAGTCGTCATGGCCGGCGGTCAAGGCACTCGGTTGAGGCCTTTGACATCTAACCAGCCCAAGCCCATGGTCCCGGTGGTCAACAAACCCACCATCCAGCACATCCTCGAGTTGGTGCAGCGGCATGGGATCGACGAAGTGGTAATGACCCTGGCGTTCTTGCCTCGGCTAATCCGTAACTACTTCGGCGACGGCAGCGCCCTGGGCATGCACATCGACTATACGGTGGAAGAGACACCTGCGGGAACGGCAGGCTCCATCCGGTTGGCGAAGGACCTCCTGGAGGATACTTTCCTGGTCATCAGCGGCGATGCTTTGACCGACTTCGATCTGACCAGTGTGGTCGCCTTTCACAAGCAGCGCCAGGCGATGATCACCATCGCCCTCAAGAGCGTCGAGAACCCCCTGGAGTTCGGAGTGGTTATCGTAGACGAAGAGGGACGGATCCAGCGCTTCCTGGAGAAGCCGGGCTGGGGCCAGGTCTTCTCCGATACGGTCAACACCGGGATCTACGTCATCGAGCCGGAAGTGTTCGACCACATCCCCGAGGGCCAACCCTATGACTTCAGTCACGATCTCTTCCCGAAGCTCTTCGACATGCGCAGGCCGCTTTACGGCGTGGTGTGCGACGGCTACTGGCAGGATATCGGTAGCTTGGAGCAGTATCTGCAGGCGAACCGCGACGCGCTCGACGGCAAAGTACGGCTTACCCCACCGGGCGTGAGGTTGCGAGGGAACGTTTGGGTCGGGCACGGAGCCGCTCTAGACAGCTTGGACGACGTCGAAGGGCCGGCGGTCATCGGGGAGAACGTCCGCCTCGACCCCGGAGCCCGCATCCTGTCTCACACGATCTTGGGCGACAATGTGGTGGTACGAGCGGGCGCCGAGGTGGGGGGGTCGGTGCTAGGGGAGAACGTCTACCTGGCCCCCGGCGCCATGGTGCGCGGAGCCGTGCTCGGTAACGCGGTGGAGGTGCACGAGAACGCGAACATCGCGGAGGGCGCGGTCATCGGCGACCGTACGATCATCGGCCGCGACGCCCTCGTGGCTAACAACGTGAAGATCTACCCCTTCAAGAACATAGAACCCGGTTCGGTGGTACGGTCTTCCATTGTCTGGGAGACAAGGGGACCGAGCACGCTGTTTGGGAGGAACGGCGTTCGCGGCTTGGCCAACGTGGACGTGACTCCTGAGATGGCCATGCGTCTTGCCATGGCGTACGGCACTCTCATCGGCAAAGACGCCTACGTGACCACCAGCAGGGATACCCATCATGCCTGCCGAGTCTTCAAGCGGGCCATAATCAGCGGCCTGAATTCCACCGGGGTGAATGTTCGTGATCTCACCACCGCCCCGCTGGCCGTCAACCGCTTCGACATAAAGAGCGGGAATGCGACGGGGGGTATACACGTCCAGATGAGCCTGGAGAACCCCGACCAGATCGAGATCCTGTTCTCCGAGTCTCCTGGGGTCCCGCTGGATGGGAAGAGAGAGCGGGCCATCGAGAACTACTACTTCCGTGAGGACTTCAGGCGAGCAGCCTTCGAGGAGATGGGCCGAGTCGTCTATCCGCCGCGAGCGATCGAGACGTACACCACTTCCCTCCTTGACAACTGGAACACGGTCCCGATCCGCGCGCGGCAACCTCGCTTGGTGCTCGACTACTCCTCGTCGGCACCTGCTTTTTTCTTCTCGGCCACCCTTGACAAGCTTGGAGTGGAAACGGTCGCGCTGAACACGTTCTCTCGTGTCCGGTCGCGCTTCACGCTGGCCGACAGCCTTCCCCCTGCGGCGGCCCGGGTCGGAGAGTTAGTGGGAGCCATGGAGGCCGATATGGGGGCCATCCTGGATCCTGGGGCCGAGTATCTCTACGTGGTCGACGAGAAGGGCGAACTAGTACCCGACGCCGCCCTGCTGCTTCTCCTCTTGCAGCACGCCGCTCAAGAGGCAGGATCAGGAACCGCTGCCCTGCCGCTGCACGCCACCCGTCTGGGTGAGCATGTGCTCGCCTCCACCGGGGTCACCATCCGCCGCACAAGATACTCGAAGGCCGCGCTGATGGCGGAAGCCGCCCGACCGAACACCGTGTTCGCCGCGAGTGTGGACGGCGGCTATATCTATCCTTCCGTCCTGCCCTCCATGGATGGCCTCTACGCCCTGGGGAAGGTGTTGGAGTTGGTCTCCAGCTCCGATGCGCCCTTGTCGCAACTGGTGGCACGTGTCCCGGTGGCGCATGTGACCCATCTGGAGTCAGAGTGCCCCTCGGAGCTGAAAGGTACTGTCATGCGCCGCGTCACGGAGAAGCTCCGCGAGGGACGGGTGTCTCTGGTGGATGGGATCAAGGTCTTTCTCGACCGGTCCGAGTGGGCTTTGGTCCTTCCTGATGCCGAGGAACCGCTGTTCCACGTCTATGCGGAAGCGGGCGACGACGATCGAGCCATGGAATTGGCCGAGAGCTACAGGGGCATCCTCGACGCGGTCGTCGCGGAGGGAAGACCTACCTAAAACTGAGCGCTCTTGGCGATCACTTGCTTGCAGGCGGTCTTGAGGGTCTCGAACACGCCTACGCCCGTCAGGGCGCATGCCTCGACCACGGGGGACTCTGTGTGGTTGAGTAGCTCGTTCAGGTCGCTCACCGAGAAGATGGAACTGAGATCACGCTTGTTCATCTGCAGGACGACGCCTAGCTTGCTCAGATCCTCCCCCTGAGACACGAGGTTGTCCCACAGGTTGAGATAGCTGTCCACGTTCTCATCCAGTCGCGACACCTGGCTGTCGACCACGAAGACGATCCCATCGACTCCCTGCAGGACGAGCCTCCGAGAGGCGTTATAAAATGACTGTCCCGGCACCGTATAGAGGTGGAACCGCGTGCGTAGGCCCTTGACCGTGCCCAGCGAAAGAGGCAGGAAGTCGAAATACAGCGTCCGCTCCTCCTCGGTGGCGATGCTTACCAGGCGGCCCCGGGCGGCGGGATTGACGCGGCGGTGGATGTGCTGGATATTGGTCGTCTTACCACAGAGGCCACAACCGTAGTATACGATCTTGTAGTTGATCTCCCGTGCCGCCAGGTTGATCAGTGCCACGTGCAGCCCCTTGCCGGAGTCACTCGGTACGGTCTGGGAACAACCCGTCGATAGCAGCGCCCGCCTCTCGCGAGTATTCTCTATCGATGATCACATCATTCCCAGCGTTATCTTCGGCAGGTTCGAAAATCGGCTTGAGCACCTCTAGAGCTCTGCTCGTATACAATCGAACCCTGCCCACCTGGGTTTCCCTCCCGAAAGTGATGAGCAAGAGAACCTGGTCAGTCACCTGGGTGACATGGAGATTCGATTCCTTGCCTTCGTGGAATAAGAGGGTGAACTCGCGCTCGCTGAGGACTTCAGCCAACTGCCGGGTGGCCGCGAATGAACTGGCGGCGAGCGCAGCCAACGAGAGCGTGTCGGACTGCACGTCTGGGGGAGAGGTCGTGATCGGCTGCCCGCTCGTCGACACGAGCGCAACAAACTTGGACCCGGAGACCCGTTGTAGCTTTGCGAGAACGCCGTCCACCAGCTGCATCTGCTCGTCACTGATAATCAGGCCTCTGCGGCGTGCCACAAGCAACTCTCCTTCTGCCCATACTCTGCAACTCAGAGTATACAAGGCTACGGCCACAACCGCGTGGCCTCGGCTGGTCGAGAGACGAAAACCGCTGTGCTATCATGACCGCCAGCCGAATATGGCAAGAAAGGAGCGCATGTGAACCCTAAGAACCTCAAGTACCACAGGGAGCACGACTGGGCCCGGGTAGAGGGCGACACCGCAGTGTTCGGTCTCACCGACTACGCTCAGGAGACACTCGGTGACATCGTGTTCATCGAGCTCCCCGAGGTAGGCGCGGACGTGACCGCCGGGACTCCCTACGCCGAAGTCGAGTCGGTGAAGGCCGTCTCCGACGTGTACGCCCCGTTGAGCGGGTCGGTGGTGGAAGTAAACGAAGAGGTGGTCGACGCACCCGAATTGATCAACGAAAGCCCTTTCGAGACCGGCTGGCTCATCAAGGTGCGACTCAGCGACCCCGGCGAGGTCGACGATCTGATGACCGCCGAAGAGTACGAGGACATGCTTGCCGAAGAGGAATGAAGGGCGTGATAGGGCGGGAGCAGGAATCAGTTCCCGCCCGGCAAGCATAGACGTGGGGGATAGACCGGGGACACATACCTCTACCTCAGATTGAAGGTTCGCGGTACAACCGCTATAGTAAAGGTGTGGAAGTCTTGGAAGACAGCTCTTTTGGACGCCTGGTAAATATCCAGTCGTACAGTGATGAGGAACTGAAGGACCTCGCCCGGCAATTGACGGAGCAGGAGGCGGAAATCTCCAAGCGGAGGCGACTGCTACAGGGCGAGATCGATATTCTTCGCGCGGAGATGGTCCGGAGGCTCCGAGACAGGCACGACGCGGGGGAGACGCTGGTGACCGACGGAGACGTGGAC
>JAZDLO010000079.1:0-11551 GCA_043801935.1 bacterium | reverse complement strand
TGGGAGGCGGTATGACTGACAAGACGCCCGAGCAACTGTTTGGCGAGCGCATGGGCCGCCTGCGTACGGCCGTGGCTTTGGGCACCCCCGACCGAGTACCCCTGTCTTTGGTCATGGACGCTTTCGCTGCCCGGACCATGGGCGTCAAGCTCTCGGACTTCGTAAATGACGTGGACGTAGCCGGGCAGACCATGCTCTCTACGATGGAGAAGCTTGGCGATGTCGATTCGATCCAGTTCGCTGCGTACGCCCCGGCCGTGCTGGGCATGCTTTGGCTGGCCCCCGTGAAGCTCCCCGGACGGGATCTCCCGGAAAACAGCCTGTGGCAGCTGGACGAGCAGGTGCGCATAGTCCCCGAGGACTACGACCGCATCCTGAGTGAAGGCTGGGGCCCCTGGCTCGGACAGTACATCGGCAGGTACCTGGGAGAAGCGGCCGCCGCCGGGCAGACCCTCCAACAGGCCGGCCCCCGTTGGGTGGGCGAGTACATGAAGCGGGGCTACGTGGTCTTCTCCCCCCTGACGGTAGATCACCCCTTCGAGCACCTGTGCGGCGGGCGGTCGGTCAAGGAGTTCATGCTCGATCTCTACCGCATGCCGGACAAGGTACAGGCGGTCATGGACGTCATGATGGCTGAGAAACGGGAGCAGGCCCGTCAGATGGTGCGCGCCGTCGGTCCTATCGGCTACTGGGTGGGGGGCTGGAGGACTGCGCCCGAATTCCTCTCGCCGCGGCTCTGGGAGCGGTTTGTATGGCCATATCTCGAGGAGCTCGTGGAGATCGTGGCCGAGGCAGGAGGAACCCCCGTCCTTCATATGGACGCCAACTGGGATCGGGAGATCGAGCGTCTCAAAGACCTACCCAAAGCCAAATGCGTCCTAGCCTTGGACGGGAAGACTGATATCTTCCGGGCCAAGAAGATCCTCGCTGGACACATGTGCCTTCTGGGGGACGTGCCTCCGGCTCTTCTCACCCTGGGGAGCACCGACCAGGTCCGGGCCTACTGCCGCCGCCTACTGACTGAAGTCGGCCCGGACGGGTTCATCTTGGCCCAGGGCTGCGCTATCCCGCCTGACGCCAAGTTCGAGAACGTGAAGGCAATGGTGGACTCGGTGCAGTGAGGGCACGGGCCATCCGGAACCTCGGGAGGCGCGCGAGCGATGCATATCCTCAAGGTTGACACGAACAAGTGCTCCTCATGCCGGACCTGCGTGGACGTCTGTTTCGTCAACGCCATCGGCTGGGAGGAGAACGAAGGAGCGCCCGTCCTCGCGTATCCCGAGGATTGTCAGGTGTGCTGCGTGTGTGAACGCGGCTGCCCGGACGGGGCTATCGAGATAGTGCCCGACTGGGGCGGCCGGTACTGCCCCCCGTATCTGTCGACTCTGGGGGGTGAGGGGCGATGATGGCGCGAGAACACGAAGAGCGCCTCGGTTCAGCCGATGTTCTCATCCTCGGTGGGGGGCTTTCTGGGCTGACCGCGGCGATCACCGCCAAGGAAACGGATCCGAGCGTCGACGTGCTCGTGGTAGACAAGTCGGCCGCCAGCACGGGATGGGCAGGGATGGGCTCCCGCACCGCAGGGCTCCTCAGCTTCGTCACCCGGGAGGACGACCCCGAGGACTTCATCAAATACAGTCTCGAGAACATCGGCTTCTACCTTAATGATCAGAACCTGCTCCGCGAATATGCGTACGCTACGAGGATGATCCCGGAACGTCTCACCGGCTGGGGGGTCGAGATCCCCCGCGATGAGGAAGGAAGGATCGCCTATGCCAAGTGGCCCTTCCCCTTCGGCACCGCCAGCATCGATCCGGACATGTGCCACGCTCTAGCCAAGAAAGCCAAGCAACTGGGTGTGCGTTTTCTAGACGGGGTGGCTGTGGTCGAGCTTCTCACCGATGGCGAGCACATCGCCGGGGCGGTCGGGTTCGATCTCAGGGATGGAAGCTATCAGGTGTTCGAGGCCGATGCCGTGGTCGTCGCCATGGGATCTCAGAACTTCGACATCGTCGAGATGTGGTGCGGCACCGGCAACGGCATCTGGGCGGCCTACCTCGCGGGAGCGGAGATGCGCAACGCCGAGTACGGCAACATGTGCGACTTTGCCCGCGTCGACCCCCGCGGTTGGCTCTACTACGGCGTGCACGGCGGAGCCCATACCGCCCACGATCATCTGCAGAACGCCCAGGGACAGGACATCAGTGAGAAGTATCGGCCGGGCCTGCACACATCGATGGACCCGATCGCCGCGCTGGCCTGGTACAAGGAGACCATGGCCGGCAACGGTCCCATCTCTGTCGATCTCAGCACGTTCTCCGGGGAGCAGTTCTTCAAGTTCCATCCGACGTCCATCAGGCAGTTTGACTCGGCTTTGGAGAAGTCGAGCTATCCCGAGTCGAAGAAGTTCGAGGTCGTTCCTGGGTTCATCGGCGAGATGTCCTGCATCAAGGTAGATTCGCAGATGGAGACGACGGTGTCGGGGCTGTTCGCCATCGGGAACTCCGCCGGCAGCGGCAGCGCTCGCGGCGGCGCAGCGCCTACCCCGCCCTCCAAGATGCACGGCATGGGGATCATGAACGCCGTGTTCATGGGCACCAAAGGGGGGCCGGCCGCGACGGTGCACGCCAAAGCCGTGAGACGCTCCGGTTGCGGCCGGCGCGTGGATCGGGCCCGCGTGAAAGCCATGAAAGAGCAGATTCTTGCCCCCCTCTACCGGACCAGAGGCATATCACCGCGAGAGTTCATCCCCCGGATCCAAGATGCCATGGCCCCGGTGGACTACAGCGTGGTCAAGACCGAGAGCCGGATGAAGGAAGCCTTGACCAAGGTCCTCGACGCGCAGAAGGACCTGCCGAAGCTGAAGGCCAAGGACCTGCACGAGTTGGCCCGTTGTGTGGACGCGGAAAGCATGGCCCTCGAGGCCGAGATCTTCTATCGGGCTTCGCTGGCCCGCACGGAATCGCGGGGATTCCACCTACGCGAGGATTTCCCGGAGCGGGACGATGCCAATTGGCTGAAATGGATCATCGTGCGGAAGTCGGACGACGGCATGGTACTGCGCACCGATCCGATCCCTATCGAAAGCTATCCATACAGACCGGGAGGGTAGGAGACGACGCGCCCCCGGCGGTCGCTCCTAACAGCGGAGGCCCCCAGCAGTACGGCGCCCTAACAGTACATGCTGTGCCCGAGCTCCTGGAAGATGCGGGGGAGGAAATCGCCGAAGCGGGTGAACTCCTTCACGTTATGGCGGGCCAGGCCCTGGACCGCCTCCACCGGCACGCTCACCCCTGGGGGCAGGCACAGCTCGGGTGTGCCCTCTTCGGTGAACCGGTACCCCATCCAGAAACGGGTGCGGTGTAGCAGGCCCCCGGGAGCCTCGTAGAACATGTGGCACATGATGGCCGGGGCGGTGATCGACAGATCGCACTTCTCCACGGCGACCGCCCAACCCCCCCCGCCGGCGAAGGTGGCCGCGACTTCGCTGAAGCGCGCCATGTCGAAGCCCATGTCCGCGGGCGACCGGAAGGCGATGTCGATGTTCTCGAACCCGCAGTCGCAGTTCTCGGTCACGTTGTGGACCACGCCCCAGTTCTTCTCCCGGTTGGGGACCGCCGGGTTGAGGATGCGGGCCCGGTCGAGGGGACTCAGCATGATGCCGCCGTGCTGCGGGGGATACCAGATACGGTAGCGCAGATCCTCCAACGGGTGCCAGGCAAACCACCAATCGACCATATCTGCCGTGACTCCGGGATAGAAGATCTTGTTGGCGATATACCCGGCTCCGTTTGGCAGGTTGCACCAGCCGATCTCCACCTCCTCGGTCCCCAGCTTGTCGGGGTCGAGCAGCCGGTTTATCTCCTCGGGGCCGACGGCCCGGGCCGGATCCATCGGCCGGTCCATCATGGCGTAATGGGCCGGGTCAGGCTGCTTGCTCTCCTCGTAGTAGTATTTGGCGAACGGCCGGGCTTCCTCCCCCGGAGTCAGGGGGGGCAGGGTGGCCTTGAACCTGCTGTGGGCGAGGTTCTCCGCGGACGTCTTCTGCGCCTTCCACTCCGGCGCGTTCGTGTCCTGGGTCATTGGCGATCCCTTCGCTTGGGTCTTGTGGGGGCGCGATCGGTCGCTCGAGCGCGCTCAGTCCTTCGGAGCGGCATCGTCGATGATGCGCACCGGCCTGGTGTAGAGGAAGAAGGACTCCGACCAGTCTGCGAACCTGAGCTCGCTCTTGAGCATGGCCTCGAAGTACTGCCGGAACGCCCCCACCTGCTCCATGCAGTCGAGGGTGATGGACACCACCAGGTCGTAAACGGGGGGGTCGACCATGCGGAAGTGGGCTCGAGCGGCGGCGTCGTTGTCATTGATCCGAGAGCGCTTGTTCATGACCACCTTGCGGAACATCTCCCGGGCAAAGGGGGACGCGGCCATAGCCTCGTCGTGTGCCTGGCGCCAGAGGCGGTAGTAGTCCTGCGGAAAGACCTGAGGGTCGCGCATGATGAACTGCATGACCTTGACCGCGCCGCGGCCGGGCTCGCCCAGGCCCGGGTTGAACGTGGGCATGGGATTGGGCACGGGGAGCTCGACTTCCTCTGCCATCACGATGATGTTGGTGGGCTCGTCGGCGAAGAACCTGCCGTCCCGGTTGGCTCGGGACTGCTCCACCCCTTGCGGCTCCAGGGTGGCCAGCATGTCGCGGAACTCGCTGAAATGCAGCTCGACGACGCCTTCTCGGTCCACCGTCTTGTTCTTGTGCTCGCTGTCGCCGAGCACGCCGAAGGCCCCGTCGATCACGTGGTTCTGGATATAGCGGTCGATCTTGAAGCGTTCCTCGCGCGCAACCGTGCCGTGGTAGTGCTCGATGTAGCGGAAGTACTCGGCTCGGGTAAGGCCGGGGCGGCGGCGGGAAGCGGCAATGAGTTTTATGGGCACTGGAGCACCCCCTGGGCGGTGGTCGACCGCGCGTTGGCTGTCGTGTGTTCAGTTCCGTGGAGACCTTTGGGCGACACCCGGCACCGCACTGCAGGATCGACCCCGGCGACCGTTCATTTTATGGTGGCAGGACGGGACTGTCAACCGGCGGCTCTGCGGAGCATCGCCTGTGAGTGAGAAAGCGCCGGGCCGGGCCAGAGTCTCGAAACGACATGGCGAAGTCCACGCGTCCATCCCTCGATCAGACTTCCCGCCCCAGCTCGAAACCGGCTGCGATTGCGTCGATGATGAGACCGGGCTGCCTGGAGTCACCGATCAGGTGGAGTTCGGGGACCTGCCCCTGCAGCGAATCGTAGAGCCCCGTATTCGGTCTGAGAGGCAACGTCACCATGACCGAGTCCGCTTCCAGGAGGCGCGCCTTGCCTTCGGCATCGGCTATCACCAGGCCCTTGCCGGTCACCTCCTGGTACTCCACCCCGGCAAGGACGGTCGCGCCTCTGCGCAGCAACCAGGGATGCAGCACTTCCCATTGCATCAGAGGAATGTCCGTCCCCACTTTGTCGGTGGGCTCGGTGATAGTGACCGTCCGGCCGCGCTTGAGCAGGAACTCCGCGGCCTCGCACCCTTGGATCCCGCCGCCGATGATCACAGCGTTCTTTCCCACCGGCATCCACATCCTGGTCACGCGCTCGACCGCCTTGGCCCCGGTGAGCCTCAACGCCAGTTTGGCCCGCCTCTGCAACTCCGAGCTGGTGACCACGTTCTTGCCGGTAATACCGGGGATGTCGAGCACCGCGGGGAGACCGCCGGCGGCGACGATCACCGCGTCTGGTCTCAGGCCGTCGTTCACCGAGATCGAGTATTCCTCACCGAGCTTGACTTCGATCCCCAGCTTGGCCATCTGGCCTTTGTAGTACTCGATCAAGCCGGGAAGGTCGAAGATCGCGGTGCCCTTCACCATGGCGGCCAGGTTCATCAGGCCGCCCAAATAGGCTTCCTTCTCGTACAAAGTCACCCGATGGCCTCTGACGGCCATGACCCGGGCCGCTTCCATACCGGCGGGACCGCCCCCCACTACCACCGCTTTCTTCGCCTGGGGAGCGGGGGCGAACCGCTCGTTGTCCGAGCCCCTGCCAAGAGCCGCATTGACCTGGCACCTGACCCCCTCGTACTCCACCATGCGGCTCTCGCAGGTGACACATGACGTGCAGGGACGGACCTCGTCTTCCCTAGCCTCCCGGACCTTCCTGGGGTAGTCAGGGTCGGCGAACAGACGGCGGCCGATCGTGATCCCATCGGCCTCTCCACGGGCCAGGATCTTCTCCCCGAGACGAGCGTCCAGCCGGCCCACAGCAAGCACAGGCACCGAGACCGCCCGCTTGACCGCCGTGGCCAGGTGCACATGCATCCCCTGCCCGTGATCGACATTAGGCAGTCCTTCGACCAGGGGCTTGGGCGGCTCCGGGTAGGACAGCTGCTCGGCCATGGCGATACGGCGGTAGGGGCCATATCCCTCGGCTATGATGTCGAAGTAGTCGGCGCCCGCCGCCTCCAGCATTCTCGCGAACTTTACGCACTCCTCGGAAGTCGTGCCTTCTGGGATCCCGTACTCCGCGCCGTTCAGCTTGATCCCGATCACACAGTCGTCCCCCACGCGTTCGCGGCAGGCCTGGATGATCTCCAGCGCGAAGCGGCATCTGTTCTCAAGGTTCTGGGGCCCGTACTCATCATCCCGCTTGTTCCACACCCGAGAGAGGAAGGAGTTCACGAGGTAGTAATGGTCGCCGTCGAGCTCGACTCCGTCGAAACCGGCCCTTTTGACTCGGTCGGCCGCGTCCGCGTACTTTCCGATGATCTCCTCTATTTCATATCTTTCCAGAGGTCGCAGCGACCTTGCGTGGGGCCCGGGAAAGATCGTCTTCTTCAACTCCGGCGGGATATCGGAGGCGGAGACGGCCACGAAATCCTCTTCCCCAGGTCTGGGAGGGAACTTAGCAAGGGGGCCGAGATGCTTTGCCTGCATAATGACCGGGCAACCGTGCCTGTGCACCACCTCCGCCAGGGCGGTCACACCGGGGAGTGCGGAGTCGTCGGCAAGGCTGATCATCCCCCCGCGGCCCCCCGTGGACGTGATCGCGCATTCCTCGGTGATGACTCCCCCTACGCCGCCCCGGGCGATGGCTTCGTAGAATTCGAGGAGTTCTTGGGTCACGTTCCCATCGGCATCGGCCATCGACATCAGTTGGGGGGCCTTGAGCAGGCGGTTCTTGAAAAGGATACCCTTGATTCGCCAGGGCTCGTAGACTCGCTTGTAGCCTCGTTTGCCTGACGCCATCGACCACCCCACCGCTGTCGCATGAGAACCCAGGCAAGTCTAGCGTACTTCCGATCCCCGGGAAGAAGCGGGGGCCTTTCCAGGCAAGGAGGGCCGCGGAAGAGCCCGCCGCGGGCAAGCCTCTACTCGGCTGGCTTCGCGGCGGAGGCCGGCGAACCCCCCTACACTCGTTCTAAGGTTGAGGTTGACTCTTGAGTGCTTTGGCCTCTAAACTCGCCCCTACCCGGATAGCGCGAGGGGTGGCACGGTGGACAAGACGGGCGATCGAAAGCGAGGGTTACCCGCAAAACGACACACTGCGACACGCAGTGGACACCCGGCCGGAGCTAGATAATCACCGGCACCCCGTGCGCGGCAAGGTACTCCTTGACCTGTCGCACCGTGAAGGTCCTGAAGTGAAAGACCGAAGCGGCAAGCAGGGCTGAGGCCTTGCCTTCGACCACGCCCTCGTGGAAGTGCTCGAGGGTGCCGGCGCCCCCGGAGGCTATTACAGGGATCCCGACGGCCTCGGCGATGCGCCGGGTGAAGGGGAGGTCGTAACCGGCCAAGGTACCGTCGCCGTCCATGCTGGTGGGCAGGAGTTCGCCTGTCCCCAGAGCCTCACAGCGACGCGCCCATTCGACGGCGTCTAGGCCCACCGGTTTCTGCCCGCCGCTCACCACGACTTCGAAGCCGGAGGGCATCGTCGCGTTCCGTCTGCCGTCGATAGCCACGATGATTCGGTCAGCTCCGTAGACGTCGGCCGCTTCCTTCACCAACTCCGGCCGGGCGACGGCCGCTGAGTTGACCGACACCGCGGCCACCCCCATCTCGAACAACGCCTCCATGTCCGCCAGAGTAGATATCCCTCCCCCCACCACCAGCGGGATGTCGATCAGCGAGGCCACCTGCCTCGCCCATTCCAGGCGGGTCTTCCGGTTCTCGACGGTTGCGGCGATGTCCAGCATGGCCAGCTGATCCGCTCCCTCCTGCTGGTAGTAGAGGGCATTTTCCACCGGGTCGCCGGCATCTCGCAGAGCGACGAAGTGAACGCCCTTCACCACCCGGCCGTCCTTCATGTCCAGACAGGGAATTATTCGCACCGGAGTGTCACCCGCGGATGCCTTCCCCCCGCCCACCCTTGCTTTGTGTTGCACGACGCTGCCTCCCTTCTTTTTCGGCGCCTTGAGGCCTGCAGGCGCGAAGTGTTCATTTCTATCAAGCGGTACCGGGTGTTCGGATGCCCCCTCTCCGCCTAATCAGCGCTCCAACAGTCCGACTCACCCGACTCGGCTTTAGCGGCATGGGCCTCCAGCCATTGCTCTGGGTTCTCGATGATCTCCTGGACCGTGGCCTGGACCAGCTCCTGATCCAAGATGTTATATCCAAGGTCGTTCCGCCCGGTGATGTAGTCCGGGGGCGTGAAACCGACTGCCAGCATATCATCGGTTTTGAGTTTGGCTCGGACCTTGATTAGATCTGGGAGCCGCTCAATCGGGATGTCGGTTCTGAGGCTGTCGCGGATGACCTTGGCGACGGCCGGGAACTTCACTGCCAGTTCCGCCACGCCGTTCTGGTGCAGCAGGGCCATCAGCACGCAGCGTTGCCTGCGCATCCGGTCGTAATCACTGGTCCCCGTCCGTGAGCGGGCGAAGGCCAGGGCTTCGTGACCGTCCAAGTGCCGTTCGCCCGGGAGGATGTCGTAGAGCCGCCATTCTTCATCCGGAGTGGGTGGAGAGAGTCGGACATGGACTCTTTCTCTCACGTTGAGGGTGATGCCGCCGAGCGCGTCGACCAGATCGACCAAGCCCCCCATGTCGACCACCGCGTAATGTTGGATCGGAATCCCCACCAACATGCTCACCGTGTCGCGCAGCACTACGGCTCCCGGATCCCCGCCCTCCGGGGCCAGCTCAGGATAGGTCTGGGCGTCCCAGTAGAGCGAACTCATCAGGTTTAAATAGATCTTCCTGCCGAGCGCCTTTGCCGCCGGCTCGCTCAGAGGAACGCTGCCGGTGTTCCGGGGGATGCCGAACAGTGCGACACGGCCGGTTTCGAGGTCGAGGGTAGCCACCATGATGGAATCGGCCCGGGACCCGGATCGGCCGTATCCGGCGTCGGAGCCGACGAGCAGGATCGTGAACCGCTGATCTTCGCCCCACTGGAGTCCGGGGACCGCCTCCGGAGGCGCCTGCGAGGTGGTGGTTTGGCTGGTCGATGTCACTGCCGTGGTCGGGGTGGATGCTACGGTCGAGACCGGTGCGGTGATCGAGGGCGGTAGGGAGGTCGTGCTCGGCTGCCTGTCATCCTCGCTCACGAAGACCGTGGTCAGAAGATCGTGAGAGACATAGGTGTAGTATCCGGCGACTGCGTGTGGCGCCACAGTGAGGAGCAGCAGTAGGGTCAGCGTGACTTGGGCGGCGACCATCCGCGACGTCGAACGTTTGTTCTTGCCGCCCCGGAGCGTCGGCTCGTTGGCGGCATCGGCCCGCGGTGACGGAAGGTTGTTCGCTAACCACGATCCGGCCCTGCGGGTGCGGTAGGCGTCGATCACCGCAAACAGCCGGAAGGCGAGCAGGGCGACGTTGATAACCAGCAGAGCGAGCAGGACCGGAGGGTAGACCAGGTAGGACAGGATCCGATCCACCCCCTGCAGGACGATTACGACGCTGCAGATGAGCAGCAGGACTACCACCGCGAGCATGACAAAGCCGCGCCGGCGTGCACCGGCGGTGATCTGTCCGGCCCCGGGGATGACCGCCGAAAACAAGGCGCGGAGTAGACGGCAAAGAGGGCTGTCGCTGTGTCGAGAGTATCGGTGTTCAGTCAGCCCCATCTACTCCTATCCCTCAAGGCCCAGCCATCAGTCTTCCAGTTGGACGGGTATCTCCACTAGATTGATGACGGACCCATCCTGTGCCGACTCCTCGAACGCGATAATGCTGCCCGGACCCCCGCGGTCGACCGTGAATGAGATGGTCACATCGAAGGTGCCCCGTTCACCGTTGCCCGAGGTGGCGGTCACGACCTGCTTTGCGACTGTCAGCCCGTCCCGGTTGACGATTCTGATGAGGCATGTCGCTTCGAAGGTGTTTGATGTGCCCCAGATGCGCACAGGACTCGACACCGTTTGGCCAAGAAGCGGAGACTCGACGAGGATGGCCGGGGACAGGTCTTCGTGGTCAGCCCGGCTCATGGGATGGTCAAGGATGAGCCCCTCACCACCGAGGACATCGATGGCTTCGCCGTCAAGCCTGAAATTCACGCCGTCCACGGTCGGGAACTGAGTGAGGGTGAAGACCACTTCGGCCAGCCGCATCATCATCGAGAGGCTGCCGCCGCCTGACGCATATTCCTTTGATAGGTCTACACTGGCCACGCCATCTTTGATGTTGAGGCCCAGGAAGGTCGTTCCCTCGGGGATGCTGCTGACCATGCCTATCGCCTTCTCTGCGGCGGTCGGGCCTTCCAGGAGGGCCTTCATGGCCGCGGCCCCCATGTCCTGAGTCTTGGGGATGACTCGGGCGGCGGCGCACATCTTCTCGTCGCGTGAGAAGTAGACCCTGACGGTCATCGTTTCTTGGGCGACCGTGGTGGTCGGCCGTGAGGGGATGGTGGTGGTATCCTCCGGGGGCATTGTGACCGTGGTCTGCGAGCCTTCGGTGGTGCCGACCGTGCCTCCGTCACCGACACCGCTGCCGCCCCCACAGCCGGTCGCCGCCACGCTGATGGCCACGGCCAGTAGGGGCAGCAGGCCGGCTGTCAAGATAAGTGTGACGACCCGACGCCTGGAGCCTTGCCTGCCATCGCCTCTGGAGGCCGGTCTGGATGGATCCCGTAGCCAGAATCTCATCGTCTTTTCCTCCTTCGAACCTAGAGCCTGTGCAAGCCCATGTTTGACTCCGGACTTCACGGACCTGCTGCTATCAGGTAACGATCGTGTTACAGAACAGCGGGTCGCTCACCGACCGTAGTAGGGTTGGTTTATGGCATCGGCGGCTTCATCTGTATCTGCGCCTTCTGCAAGAGGCCGCACTTGCCCAAGCTATCGAGCGTAAGAGACGCATGGCGGGGAGTATCATGAGCGCAAGCCCCCTTCGGTAGCGGCCGAGCTCTTGCCGTTGGGGACTTCGATGTCTTATCTACTTGAACATCCGGCCCCTGGTAGTCAGGAGTCCACTTGTCGCTTGAACGCGCAGAAGTAGGCGTTGGTGTATCTAGTCGGTTCGGAGCCGGAGCCGGCGCTGGAGGGGATTCTGGCTTTGGCCTTGATCATGCCGGTGATGGCGTCCTCGGGGGGATTGGGGC
>JAZDLO010000133.1:0-5372 GCA_043801935.1 bacterium | reverse complement strand
AACCGGAAATGCCGGGTGAGGTCCGCGGTCTTGGCGTCGAAGTCGCCCAGCGAACTCAGGTAGCCGGCGAACCCGCCCGGGGTCTTGTCCAGTTCGAGCAGCATGGCGGCGTTGTCGGCGATGGCCTCGATCTTCTTGCGGTTCCTGATCAGCCGCGGGTCGGCCGCGAGCCGGTCGATGTCGTCGGGAGCGAGCCGCGCGATCTCCTCGACATCGAAACCGCCGAAGGCCTCCTTGATGCCCGGCCACTTCGCCTCCACGACCTTCCAGTTGATCCCCGAGGTGAATATCACCTTGCTCATGCTCTCTAGATAGCCGGCCAAGGACTCCGGCTTGTCGCCACGCGGATCGTGCATGCCGCCTTCCTTTCCCGCTTATGCCTTGCCCGATGAGTACCCGCGGACGGCCGAAACCACGCGCCCTGCACCGGACGATGAAGGTGCACTCCGCGCAACTTGATTGTGTATCCTCCTGTGTAGATGTAAGATACGCTCATGGGACTATACCGGGCGCAAATACTCTTGGAGACCGACCAGCACCTACAACTGGAGAGGCGGGCGCAAGAATCCGGCCGAAGCATGTCCGATCTCGTGCGCGAGATCGTGGAAGAGTACCTGACCCGCGAGTCCGTGGGCGAGGCTGTGCGGCGTTCTCTGGCCGCCTTGGATGAACTAACCGCAATGAGACGCGACACAGAGCGTGAGCACGGGCTGCTGGAGGCATCGTTCCTGGACACGCTTATGGACGAACTGCGGGAAGGACGTGACGCGGAGATCAACCCGTGATAGTGATCGACGCCGGGGTCGTCCTGGCTCTCCTTTTGCCTCTCCCCTTTTCGGACCGCGCGGCAGAGGAAGTCCGCTCTCTCACCGAGGCGCGCGAAGAGATTTTCGCGCCCGCTCTGCTCGAATACGAGGTGTGCTCCGCTATCAGGCGGGCGGTCGCCCGGAAGATCATCGATAGCGGCAGGGCCGGCCAGGCTCTCGAGTGGATCCAAACCCTCCGCATCCATCCCATCACCCCGGCCTCATCGCTACACACCCGCGCGCTCTCGTGGGCGGCTCGGCTGGGTCACGCCGAGGCCTACGATGCCCACTACCTGGCGCTGGCCGAAGAGATGAAGTGCCCGCTGTTGACCGCCGACCTGCGTATCGTCCGAGCGGCGCGGGCCCTCGGGGCCGACTGGGTCACAGGACTGGAGTAGCGGCTGCAACTGCTCGGGCCGGTTCCTTGAACCATTCGGGCTGCCGAGTCCGCCTAGATGCGCAGAAAGCGCCGCGGGTCGACCGAACGCCCCACCGAGACGTGTTCGCGGACCTATAGACCGGCGATCCGCTCCAATGTCTCCGCCACGGTGAGAATGCCAACGCCAGGCACTGCGGCTTGGAGCAGCCGCCGATCTCCGGTGACGATGACAGCGGCACGCCCGTGGAGTGCGGTCTCGACGACCGGATCATCCGCCGGATCACTTGTCCACGCGGCCCGCGATGGTCCCACCGGGACCACGTCCATGAAGCTGGCGATTTCCAGAACCAGGTCCTCTGCTAGTGTCGCCGAGACACCAAAACGCGGCCGTGTCAGAACGCGCTGGAATTCCTGCAGGATTTGGAGCGACGTCACCGCCCGGATGCGTCCAATGCGGGCAAGTTCCACCAACTCCCCGGGCCGCCCGCCGAACAGCACCGCCGAGAGAAGCACGTTGGTGTCGAGAACGACCCGTTCAGGTTTCGCGGTCACGAGCCTCGGCCACAGCAAGATCGACGTCGCGTTCGGTCAGGCCGCGTTCAGCCGCCTGCCTCCGCACTTCCGCTACCAATCGGTCCCAGCGAGACCCCGCCGGGTCGAGTACGACGGCCCCGTCGCGCATAGACACATCCATCTCCACATCAGGACCCAGGCCGAGATCCATCGCGATCTCCTTTGGGATCGTCACGGTTAAGCTGTTGCCCACTCGGCGAACTTTGACCTTCATCGCGCCCTCCTTGTGTATATTGAGTATACACAAGAACCAAAGGGCTGCCACCGGCGAAGCCACCAGTTGGGGGTCCGCATCTGCCGAGCAGACTGCCGCCAGTCTATCGTCCGAACCGCCGATCTCGTTTCAGTCTTTGGTAGTAGGCGCAGGCCCCGATGGACGGCGGTGCGCTCCTCCCGGCACAACGAGCCGGTGACCTGACTCTCGTTGGCGGCTACAATCGACTTGTACCACTCAACTGAGAAGCGCGAGAGGAGCCACCCGGATGTCCATCACCCTCTCTGTCAAGAACGTCCCCGACGAGGTCGCCCGCCGACTCCGCTACCGCGCGGCCTCCAATCAACGGTCGTTGCAGCAGGAATTGCTGGACATCCTGAAGCAGGCTGCCAAGGACCAGGGTCCGGTCACGATCGACGGCCTGCTGGCGACCGCCCAACGGAAGAAGCCGGCCCTCGACGAGGCGGCCTCCAAGGTCCGCGCGGCCCAGGACGCGGAGCACGAGAGAATGGCCCGGCACTTCGAGGACCTCGTGGCCGGACCCGACGACTAGTCGCCCGGCGGCTCCTCGGCCAAGACGATCGGCGGCGGGGTCTCGGTCCGGGGAGCCCTACGGTCGCGTGCTATCTGCCAAACGGCCAGACTGGCGAGCCCGGCGATGATGAGGACCATGCCGACCAGCTCGTAGCGGTCCGGGCGCTCTCCCAGTTGGATCCAGGAGGCGACCACCCCGATCACCGGTGCGATCAGGCGCCCGAGTCCGGCGGTGCCCGCGGGCAGGTGTCGGAGCGTGTAAAACCACAGAAGCAGCGCGACCCCACACACCAGGACCACGTTGTACAGAAGCGCGGCCACGAAAGTGCCGGTCCACAATGGACCAGCATCCGCCGTGAGAAACGCGACGATCACCAGCGGGATGGAGCCGAACAGCATCTGCCAGGCGTTCAGCCCCAGGAGATCCACCTGGCGGTCCCGGCAGAGGATCTTGGCCGCCACCGAGCTGGCGGCCGAGCAGATGCCGGCGGCGACGCCGAGGATGTTGCTTAAGGGAGTGCCTCCCGCGCTCCAGGGCGAAAGGACGAAGACCAGACCGACCAGAGCGAGCGCGACCGACAGCCACTGGAGTCCCCGGACCCGTTCCCCCAGGATCACCCAGGACATGAGAAGCAGCCACATGGGCATGGTGTAGACAAGCACGGAGGTCTTGCCCGCCCCCCCGCTCTCGAGAGCCCAGATCGACAACCCGATCGAACCGGTCATACCGAACAGCCCAATGATGAGGGTGAGGGCCGGATTGGTGGGGCGCATCGACCGGCGAAGGACGGCCAGGAGGAGAAAAAGCAGCACCGCCCCGAAGAAGACGCGCATCGCCGCGAAGACGGAGGCGTCCACGTAGCGCAGCGCCGTCTTCATGACCACCCAGTTGTAGCCGTAGAACAGGCTCGCGACTGCCAAGCCCCCCATGGCCAGAGCGGAAGATCTTGCCCGGGAAGGTACGGAGGGTGCGGGAGGTGATGAACCTGCGTGCGTATCCAGCCTGTCTTTCGTCAAACTCAGCCTCCGTGCCTCGGCTCCGTGCACGATGAAAAACGGTCTCTAGAAAGTGTACTTCCTTCTCGAACGGCTCCAACGGCGCCAGATTCTGCTCCGGCACCCCCCAAATCCCTCCGATTGTCTAAAATCTGTCTGGCCTCCGCCGATCCGGAGCGGAACAGGCCGGCAGGGAAGGACAACATATATGGATAGTGCGATCGAAGCGCGGGCGTTGGTGAAGACGTACAAGGGCGGCGTGCGTGCATTGGACGGGGTCAGCCTTTCGGTCGCCCCCGGCACCGTGTTCGGCCTGCTCGGTCCGAACGGCGCCGGCAAGTCCACAATCGTCAAGATCTTGACCACCCTGTCGCGACCCGATTCCGGAGAAGCGTGGGTCGCGGGACTGAACGTGATGCGCGATCCCGGGAAGGTCCGGCGCGTGATCGGAGTCGTGTCTCAGAACTCCGGGCTAGACGTCAACGCCACCGGACGGGAGAACCTCATCTTGCAGGGCCGGCTCTATGGTATGCGCGCGCCCGAGATGAAACGACGGGCCGACGGGCTCCTCGAGCGCCTGGGCTTGGCGGAGGCGGCCGACCGGATCGTGCGGACTTATTCAGGCGGGATGACGCGCAAGCTGGATGTGGCCGTCGGCCTGATGCAGAAACCGCAGGTCTTGTTCCTCGACGAGCCCACCACCGGTCTCGACCCCGAGGCGCGGGTGGATATGTGGGCAGAAGTATCGAGGCTGGCCGGTCAGGAGGGCCTCACCATCCTGCTCACAACACATTACCTCGAGGAGGCGGACCATCTCGCCCGGCGGCTGGCCATAGTCGACAAGGGGCGGGTGGTGGCCGAAGGCACCCCGGACGGGCTCAAAGGAGAGTTGCACGGCGATGCCATCACGATGTTGCTCGAGGAGCGTTCCGTCGACGGTCAGGTGCGCCGGATTCTGGAGAACATGCCTCACATGCGCGAGATCACGGTGGAGGACAAGACAGTGCGCGCCCGGGCCGATGTCGGCGCGCAGGCGCTCCCGGTCGCCCTCGCGGCGCTCGAGGCGGAGGGCGTGAAGGTGGCCTCGGTGACCGTTGCCCGGCCTTCGCTTGACGACGTGTACCTTCGCTATGCGGGCCGCGCCTTCAGCGAGGCCGATCAGGAGGTGAAGAAATGACGAACGTGATCGTCCACTCGCTCTATATGACCCGGCGCAATCTCATGAGCCTGCTTCGGCAGCCCGCTTGGATCTTCATCAGCCTCGTCCAGCCGGTGGTCTGGTTGCTCCTCTACGGCCAGCTGTTCCGGCGTATCGTGGAGATCCCCGGTTTCGGCGCCGGCTCCTACATCGACTTCCTTACCCCGGGCGTGGTGGTGATGACCGCCCTCTTCTCGGCCGGGTGGAGCGGGATGAGCATCATGGACGACATCCGGCGCGGGGTCGTCGATCGGTTCCTTGTCGCGCCCACCAACCGGGGCTCCGTCATTTGGGGGCGCCTGATCGAGTTCTCGCTCACCGCCGTCGTGCAGTCGGCGATCATTATCGTTCTCGGCTTCATCATAGGGGCTGAGTTCCCCGGAGGCTTCCCCGGCCTGTTGGTGCTTGTCGTGGCCGCGATCTTGCTCGGCGTCGGCATAGGCGCGCTGTCCAACGCTATCGCGATACTCTCGCGCCGTGAGGAGACGATGGTCGCCGCCTCGAACTTCGTCCTGCTGCCGCTCACCTTCCTATCCTCGGTGTTCATGTCTCAGGCGCTGATGCCGGGCTGGATGCAGTCTCTCGCCCGCTATAACCCTGTGAATTGGGCGGTCGTTGCCGGGCGGGAGGCGTTGACCGCAGGCCCGGACTGGGGAGTCGTCTGGCCCCGCA
>JAZDLO010000076.1:0-4253 GCA_043801935.1 bacterium | reverse complement strand
CGGACATATCAAGTGGGTTGTCGGCTCGGTCTTGCATTGCATCCCTTCCGTGGTCATCTACCAGCCAGATATGCGTCTCTACGCCCGGACTCGGCCGCGATGATCCGGGAGACCACCCGGCCGCTGGAGGCGCCCCTCGCGGACCGCGAGGGGCTAGAACCACAAGGGCTGCCAGCCCCGAAAAGGACCCAGGTGCCGACGAGCCCCCAAGAAGTCGACCACGACAGGGCGAGACGCGCATGCGTCCCACTGGGTCTGGTGTCTCTCCTTACCGCTCATCTCATGGCTCTCCATCAGCACTTCAGGCCGAGCGGGTATGATACACGCTTACGCAGCCCCTGTGAAGAACGGAGCGAGAGCATAGATGGACACAACCGGCGAGATGATCTTCACCGGCGACGAGCTACTGCGTGGCGACGCCACCAACACGAACCAGGCATATCTGGGACAGAAGCTGCTCGACCTGGGCATCTTCGCGACTCACGCCCTCTGCGTAGCCGACGACCGCCAGGCGATCGTCACTGCCATCCGGGAGAGCCTGGCGCGTCGCCCGGTGGTGCTCATCCTGTCGGGAGGGCTGGGACCCACCGACGACGACCTCACTCGCGAGGCCACTGCTGAAGCGCTGGAGCGCCCCCTGGAGCACCACGAGTCGCTGCTGGAAGTGATCCGAGAACGTTTCGCATCCCGGGGCTTCGAGATGGGTGAGAGCAATCGCAAGCAAGCCTCGCTGCCACGGGGCGCCTCCTTCATCCCCATCTCGGGCACGGCGCCCGGATTCACCGTGCAGCACGGAGACACCCTGGTCGTAGCCTTGCCGGGGGTGCCCTGGGAGCTGAAAGAGATGTGGGAGGGGACCGTAGAGCCCCTGCTGCGCACCCACGCGGGCGGGCAGAGCGCCCACGCGGTGCGGCGGATACGCACCTTCGGCATCGGGGAATCGATGGTCGCGGAGATGCTGTCGGAGTTCGAGTGGCGCGGTTCGGAGGTGGAGATCGGTACCCGGGCACAACTGGATGGCCTCACCGTCATATTGCGGGGAACAGCGTCTCCCGAGGGAACCCGGAAGCTCGATGCGATCCAGGCCCGCATCCTTGCGATGCTGGGAGAACGCGTCTTCGGAGTGGACAGCGAAGGCCTGCCGGAGATCACGGGCGGACTGCTCCGCCAGGCGGGGCTGATGGTTGCAGTCGCCGAGTCGTGCACGGGAGGCCTGGTCGCCAAGCGCTTCACAGACGTCCCGGGAAGCAGCGACTATTTCGTCGGCGGCGTGACCGCCTACAGCGACGAGGTCAAGACTCGGACCCTGGGCGTTCCCGCGCAATTGCTGGCGGCGCAGGGGGCAGTGAGCAACGAGACGGCGGCCGCCATGGCCGAAGGAGTGTGCCGGCTGCTGAGCGCCGACTGCTCGCTCTCCACCACGGGGATCGCCGGTCCCGGAGGGGGCAGCGAGGAAAAGCCGGTCGGGCTGGTCTTCATCGGCAGTGTGGTGCGGGGGATCACCCAAGTGGAGCGACTCCGTCTCTTCGGCCGCCGGGATCAGATCAGAGAGCGGGCAGCCCTGGCCGCGGTCGATCTGCTGCGGCGCCGGCTGCTACGCGAGAAGACCCTGGGCTAGCCGCCACGAGCGACGACGCGCCGGCGGACGGTCCCGCGATGCCGTCCCGGCGTGGCCGCTGCATCTCGTGTCCGACCTCCATGCGAGCGGCGCCGACGACCTTGGGGGCTACTCGTTTCATCATCGCGCGAAGCCCAAAGCATAGTTCCGGATGAGTCCGGGTATTTCCCCCGCGAAGCCAACGGCCCGGATACTGTGAATCCGGTGGTGCGAGAAAGGTGAGAACATGGATCGACCCAAAGTCTTCCTGTATGCGCTCAGCACGTGCGGTCACTGTAGGAACACAAAGAGATTGCTGGACGACAACAAGGTCCAGTACGATTCTGTCGATGTGGACCTCCTTCCCAAGGACGAGATGAACACGGTCCTAGACGAGGTGAGGAAGGTGAATCCGCAGTGTGCCTTTCCCACTCTCCTCATCGGCGACAAGGTGATCGTCGGATACCGCGAACTCGAGATTCTGGAGGCCCTGGGGCTGTGAGCGCGGCAGAAGAGATGTATGAGCGCCTGAAGAGGGTGAACGAGCCCAAGGGCTACTTCTTCAGCAAGAACCAGCAGCTGGTCATGGAGCTCATCGAAGGTCTGTTGATCAACAAGGAACGGTACGGCTACATGTGTTGCCCCTGCCGGCTGGCTTCGGGGGACCGCCAGGCAGACAGGGATATCACCTGCCCCTGTGACTACCGGGAGCCGGACGTCGAGGAATACGGCAGTTGCTACTGCAACCTGTACGTATCGAAAGAGTGGAACGAAGAGACGATCCCCAACGTGCCGGTGCCCGAGCGCCGGCCGGCGGACCGTCTGCCTTACTGATCCGGACTGAGCGGGTCCGTAGGAGTTCCCGGGGCGGCGGGCATTAGCCCGCCGCCCCCCGTTTCGCACCCGCGCCCCCTCCAGCCCCACGGAGAGATCGAGACACGATCCCGAGCAAGCTGCGGCCTCGAGCCACTTGAGCAACCGCTGGAACAAGGTGGCCGGAGTGGTTAGAATGGTTTGGCGTTCCCAGCGTCACTCCGGTGTGGAGCCAGCGCTCAGATAGAAGACGAAAGGAGGCCCCACCGAGCATCAGACGGCGGTTCTCCGCATGCTGGACCGTATGGCGTCAAGTTTGACAAAGAAGTGTGAGGTGCTCTCCGCAATGCCCGCATCCCCATCACGCCGCGTCTTCATCTGCAGCGCACTCGTCGTGCTCCTCGTCGTCATCGGCCTCTTCGCGGCTGCCTGTGGCGCCACCGAGGAAACGACGACCACCGCAAGCACACCCTCGTCCACCACGCCCTCGACCACAGAGGCGGGGGCTATGACCACTACCACGGCGCAGACCACTGAGGAATATGTGTTCGGCATGCTGCTGGTGGGCCCCTACAACGATCACGGCTGGAGCCAGGCCAACTACGAAGGCGGCACCTACGTCGAGTCGAAACTCCCCGGTGCCAAGTTGATCTACGTTGACAAAGTCAACTCGGCCGACCGCCCCGGCACCACCCCTGAACAGCTGGCCGAAGACCTGGTGAACCAGGGCGCCAAAATGGTGTTCTTCACCTCCGACGACATGAAGGATGGCGCCATCGCCTTCGCCAAGGCCCACCCGGACATCCCGGTGGTCCACACCTCCGGCGACGGAGCTTGGAAAGACGGTAAGGACTTCCAGGACATCGCCAACCTGAGCAACATCATGGGGCAGATGGAATACGGCAAGATGATCGCCGGTGTGGCCGCCGCCCTATCCTCGCAGACCGGCAAGATCGGCTACCTCGGGCCCCTGATCAACGACGAGACCCGCCGGCTGGCCGCTTCAGTGTATCTGGGCGCCAAGTATGCCTGGACCGAGATCCTTAAGAAAGACCCGGCTCAGCTGCAGTTCAGCGTCAACTGGATCGGCTTCTGGTTCAACATCCCCGGCGTGACATCCGACCCCACCCAAGTGGCCGATAACTTCTTCAACCAAGGTTTTGACGTGGTCGTGTCGGGCATCGACACCACCGAGGCCCTGGTGGAAGCCGGCAAGCTCTCTGCTGCCGGAAAGACCGCGTGGGCTATTCCCTACGACTTCGCCGGTTCGCTCGACGAGGCTCCCACAGTCGCTCTGGGTGTCCCCTACTTCAACTGGGGCCCGCAGTACCTCGCGAGTGTCACCGCTGCCCGCGAGGGGCAGTGGACGAGTTTCTGGAACTGGGTGGCCCCCGATTGGGCGGATATCAACAATCCGGATAGTTCCATCGTGGGCTTCCAGAAGGGCGAAGGCCTGTCCGCCGACGCCTCCGCCAAGGTGGACGACTTCGTCAAAGCCTTGGCCGGCGGTCTGAACCTGTGGAAGGGCCCCCTAAACCTCCAGGACGGCACCGCCTACCTCCAGGATGGGGAGGCTGCGACCGAGCAGCAGATATGGTACTTGCCCCAACTCTTGGAGGGCATGGAAGGCCAGAGCGTATCCGAATAGCTTCCGCAGGCATCGGAGAACGACGTGTCCGAGAAAAGGGGAGACCGGTATGGTCTCCCCTTTTTCTTGCTTCCTAGAATGCAGTTCTGAGACATATTCCCGAGGAAGATGGAAGTCCAGCTCACAGACATCCGCAAGCATTTCGGCTCTGTCAAGGCCAATGACGGGATCAGTCTCTTCGTGCCCGCCGGCACT
>JAZDLO010000053.1:0-2826 GCA_043801935.1 bacterium | reverse complement strand
GGCTGTCGTCTTGTTGCTTGCCGCCGGGCTGCTCTTCGCCCCCGCCGCCGGCGCCGCGACGGGCGACTTCGTTTTCACCGGGCGTGGATGGGGCCACGGGGTGGGCATGAGCCAGTGGGGCGCGTGGCAGGCGGCCAAGGAAGGCGTCATTTTTGACGAGATCTTGGCCTTCTACTACCCCGGCACGGCTCTTGAACCTGTCTCTGATCCCGCAGCGGAGGTCCGAGTAAGGATCTCGAGCCAGCCTTGGACAAGCAACACCGTCGACTTCGTCCAAGTCGACCTCAAGCCGGTGGTGACTTCCGCGACCCTGGTCAAGCACACGGCCTCCGGGGACGCGGTCGAGGAGATCCCGGCGGACTCGTTTATCAACGTGCTCTGCACCGACGGCAAGGTCTACGTGGTCACCGCGGTCGGGAGTCAAGGTCCTTTCGACTACATCGAGATGCGGCCCGACACGGCTCCCGCCGATCCGGCGGGCGATGACCCCGGCGAGGCCGCCGAGGGCCGGGTCGCCATCCAGCTCAAGACTTCCGGTGCTACGTACGACTACCGGGAGTACTGGGGGTCCATGCGCGTGCAACCCTCCTCGGTCGCCGATAAGCTCTGGGTCTACAACTACGTGCTGCTCGAGAAGTACGTGCGCAGCATCGCCGAGGTGGACTACGATTGGGCCATGCCCAACGCCGCCGCCTACGCGCCGGAGGCGGTGAAGGCCCAAGCGGTAGCCGCCCGCACGTATGCCATCGCCAAGAACGGTCCCTTGGCCGACAATCAGAACGATCAGTGCTACCGGGGCTACAGCTTCGAAGCCAAGTATCCCGGCATCGCCCAGGCAGCCGAGGACACGGCCGGTCTCATCCTTCGCTACCAAGGCCAGCCGATATCAGCCTATTTTTCCGCCCACTCCGGTGGGTACACCACCGCGTGGTCGGGCTCCAGCTCTGCCTATCTGCCGCCTCAACCCGACCCGTGGAGTCTCAAGGCGCCGCCCACAAGCATGAGCTCGGCCGGGCCCGGCTACAACTGGACATACACGATCTCGGCGGCGGCTCTCTCAGATGAGGTGAACGGCCACCTCAAGGACACCTCGGGCAAGACCGTCGATCTGGGGCTGGTTACCCGGGTGGAGATCATCGCCCGCGACACCGGCGATCCAGAAAGCCACGCCAAGACCCTGCGTTTGACCGGTGAGAAAGGCGCGGCCTCCGTCTCGGCCTCGTCCTTCCGGGCCCTCTTCGGCTACAGCGTCATGCGCTCCACGCTCATCCTCAGCGTCACCGGCGGCGAGCCCTTGGTTCCCGGTGAGTTCTACGATGTAGGCCTCGGTCATCTCTACCATGACGAGATAGCGCGCATGGTCACCGCTGGTCTCATGAATGGCTACGACGGTGGCCTGTTCAAGCCGGACGGCTCGGTCACTCGCTGGCAGTTCGCAAAGATCGCGGTCAACCTACACAACATCATGTACCCTGACGACCAGATCACCGTGGTGAACGCGGCCGCCCCGCCGTTCGATGACGTACCGGTCGACTCGAAGACGACGGGCGACGTGTCCGACTGGGTGGCCGCTGCCAAGAAGGCCGGCCTAGTCATGGGAGTGACGTCCACCAGCTTTGCGCCCTACACGGTGGTGCGCCGCGACCAGATGGCCACAATGATGTGCCGGGCCTTGGGTTGGGAAGATGAGGCGGCTGCTCTCCCCGCCGACATCCCGAGCTTTGCCGACGTGCCCATCACCAGCACCCACTGGGCAGCCGCCACCTACCTCAACCGACAAGGGATCATCCTGGGCTACCCTGCGCCGGCCGGCGGTTCCACCACAGTGTTGCGGGTCGAAGAGGCCATCAAGCGACAGCACGTCGCCGTGATCTTGTGCCGGGTGCTGGACCTTCCGCGGTAGGGACGGAGAATCTTGGCGAGCGATCCTGGCCCGACCGTCTCGCCTGTATGAAGAAGCCGGGACCCCGGTCCGGCGGACGTGCCTATCTTGTCCGCGCGGTCCGGGGTCCCGGCTCGCTATGAGGGGTGCCTCGAGGACCTGAGGGGGTTGGTCGTCTCGAGGAGGGGTGCCTGTGTTGGTTGCCGGCTCTTGCTCCTGCCTAGCTCATTCCCAGGTCCTGTTTTCGCTGCAGGAACTCATCCCGGTCGGCCTCGCCTCTGGCGTAGCGTTCCTCCAAGATCGTCAACAGCGAAGGAGAGCTCGGCTCCACCGCCGTTGGCGGCTCCACCGGCGGGGTGACAAAGCCCGTAGGCTCGGTGGTCATCGAGGGCGTCTTGTGCCGCCTGCTGTGGAGTATCAGGGCTCTGATCCCCAGCACGAGTGCGGCGATCACGACGGCCCAGAGTATTACCATGAGGACGAAGCCCACGATGCCGCCCGCGCCCATATGGCCGCCCACATGACGGTCCCAACCATCGACGTCCCCCGGGCCGAAAGACCATCGCATCATACCGCATCCACCTTTCTCAGGGGCGCATATCGGCCCCTTTGTCTTGTCGTGACGCGACTATATACTCCCAGGTATAAGGGGCCCGTAAAGTAGGGCCGTTCACGGCATAAGGGTGTGTCTGGAAAAGTAGTAGCTATAATGGCAGCGATGCCTGCCACCCGGAAAAGTCCCCCGCGACGCACGCACAGCTCCGCTGCGATGGTTGCCGCGGCCGGCCTGCTGGTGATCACGCTGCTGATGGTCCTCTCGGGCTTGGGGCCGACTTCGGCTGCCTTCGCCGCCGAGCCGACTCTCGGTGCTGCCGACACCTTCTGGGCTACCGCCTGGAATACCGGCCTGTACCGCCACGTCGAGGCTACCGTTGCCTATGTTG
>JAZDLO010000043.1:0-27517 GCA_043801935.1 bacterium | reverse complement strand
AAACAAAGGTAGCGGCGAGAGGACTCGAACCTCTGACTCGCGGATTATGATTCCGCTGCTCTGACCAACTGAGCTACGCCGCCACGCGATGGAGCCCCCAATCGGATTTGAACCGATGACCCCTTCCTTACCATGGAAGTGCTCTGCCAACTGAGCTATGGAGGCCCGTCCAAACCAGCCGGCGCCCGGCCGTCATCGTGGCCTTTGCCTCCGATGGATCGTATGGTGGGGGGAGGAGGATTTGAACCTCCGTAGGCTGCGCCGACAGATTTACAGTCTGCTCCCTTTGGCCACTCGGGCACCCCCCCACGCGTGAAACCCCACGCGGAGGCGAACTCGCATGATACCCAAACGACTAGGTCATTTCAAGAAAGGCAGCCCCCGCAGAACCTGCTGCTGCAATCCGGGGCGGTGAAGCTCCACCCCGCGGTGGGCGGAGCCCAGATCCGCTCCGAGCGGACCGGGCTCGAAGCCGGCGCGCAAACGGAAAGGCCGTGTCAGCACACTGCCGACACAGGCTGCCCCCGTTGGCTTGACAGCGGCCGCGCGGGAGGGCATGCTCTCGGCTCACCCGGCAGCCAAGAAAGAGAGCGACGATGATGCTTGCCAAGTACAGCTTTGGGATCGGAGACCGGTTCCGCCACCAGGGCGTCGCGCAACTCGCGGCGTTCGTGCGTGTGCGGCAGTTGGGCTCGGACGTGGTGCCGGTGTGGAACAAGTCCAACCGCGAGCACCTCATCGTCGGGACAGAGCCCCACAGCATCCGGGCTGAGGCTGATGCGGCCGTCATAGCCCTCGGTTGGGACCTCGACTACCACGTCGACGCCGATCACATCGGCCTGCAGACCGTCGACCGGTTCATCGACGCTTGTGACTTCTACACCCTCGATGTGGCCGATCACGTGGGCCGGGCGGCTGCCGGAGAGGAGATCCGGGAGTTCGTGGCTCGGTACCGAGCCTATGCCGGCGCGCTCACGATCCCGGGGATCGCTCAAGCGTTCCAGGTCTCGGAGAACGACATCGCGGATATCGCCGAGAAGTACCTGCTGGCGATACATGAGGCGACGGCCATCTACCGGCACGTGGAGGCGGCCAAGGGGCGAGGCAGGTTCATCACCGAGGTCTCGATGGACGAGACCGACAAGCCCCAGACCCCCATCGAGCTGTTCTTCATCCTGGCGGCCGTGGCCGACCGGGGGATCCCAGCCCAGACCATCGCCCCCCGGTTCTCCGGCCGCTTCAACAAGGGCGTGGACTATGCCGGGGATGTGACGCAGTTCGAGACGGAGTTCAACGACGATATCGCCGTCATCAAGTTCGCCATCCGGGAGTTCGGCCTGGCGCCCGATCTGAAACTAAGCGTCCATTCCGGCAGCGACAAGTTCTCGATCTTCGGCCCGATCGCCCGCGCGCTGCGCAGGCACGACGCCGGAGTGCACGTGAAGACCTCGGGTACCACCTGGCTGGAAGAGGCGGCGGGCCTGGCATTGGCAGGCGGAGACGGTCTAGCTCTGGCGAAAGAGTTGTACCGGCAGGCCTACGCCCGCTCGGAAGAACTGTGCAAGCCCTACGCAGCCGTCATCGACATCGACGCTGCGCGGCTGCCGTCCCCCGATGCGGTGGACGGCTGGTCGGGAGCCCAATTCGCGGCGGCCCTGCGACACGACCAGACCTGCCCCACCTACAACAAGGATCTTCGCCAGCTGGTGCACGTGGGCTACAAGGTGGCGGCCGAGATGGGCGCCCGCTACTACGAGGCGCTCGAAGCGCACGAGCGATCGATCGCCCCCCTAGTGACCGAGAACCTGCTGGAGAAGCACCTCAAGCCCCTGTTCGTCGCCTAGCCTAAGAGGTCTCCCGGACTCGGGGAACGGTGATGCTCGCCTCCGGCAAGAAGAGCACCTGGGCTTCCGGACCCTGCCTGAGGAGAGCAGTGTCCACGGCCGCCTGCACGCCGGCGAAGGGGGTCATGAACATAGCGCGTACGTCTTCGTCGTCGAGAGAGGTGACCGCCCATATGTCGGCCCGCTCGAGGATGGAGGCTATCCGCGTGGCCTGCTGCACCCCCAGCCGGTACTCCTCGATATTGGCGTGCTCGATCGCCTCTGCGGGCGAGCCCGCCGCCGCCAGCATGTCGAAGAGGATCTGGTTCTCGCCCAGGCCGAACGGACACTCGGAGACCACGATGAGCACGCCCCCGTCCTTGACCGCCAAAGCCCCGCTTTGGATGGCCTTGTTGGTCTGGTAGAGATTACAGTCCATGGGGTGGGGAGCCACCGCCACCACCACGTCGTAGCGCTGCCCGATGTCGAGGACGAACTGCCGGTCGGCCACCGCGACGGCCCGGCGGAAAGTGTCTTCCAGGGCGCCGGCAGCCGCGAACCCGATGTGGTGGTCCTTGTCGAGCACGAGCTGGATGGAGAAGACCTCCTTGCCGGCGACGCCGATGGCCATCGCCTCTTCTAGCTCTTCGTGCACCGGGTTGCCGGCGAGGAGGAGGGTCTCAGAGCCCGCCTCCATGGACAGCTTGTGGTTGGCCCACACGGTGTCATAACCCGCCAGCCCCGGGAACAGCGACTTGCGCCCTCCCGTGTACCCGGCGAAATAATGCGGCTCCACGGAGTTGATGAGGAGCACACTCCGGGCCTCAACCAGAAGCCGGTTCACCCCGATCTCGGTGCCCCGCTTGGTGCGTCCTATGTAGACCTGCCGCTCCTTGTTCTTCGCGTCGTGCGAGAAGATGCGCTCCGCGTGGGCCTTGGCAAACCCGGCGCCGAAGATGCGCTCGATCTCCTCGGGAAGGGCGACCCGGTGCGTCCCCGTGGCGATAGCGAAAGAAAGCTCGCGGCCCGGGCTTCGCAGCCATCCCTCAAGGTCGGCCCCCACCACCCGCAGCACATCGGCCGACGGCGTGGGCCGGGTGGCGTCGTTCACCACCACCAGCAAGGGCGAGGCGCCCCCGGACAGGAAGTCTTTCAGGCTCGACCCTGATCGCCCGATCGCTTCCCGCAGAACCCCCTCAGGGTCTTCGGCCGCGGCGACGTTGGCGCCGAGAACACCGGCCACCCGTCCGGGATCGACCTCGACCGGGGTCGTGCTCGTGCCCCAGGGGACATCAATGCGCATGAGCAGACTTCTGCCGTTCGGCGGCGTGGCGGAGGGCGGTGATCACGGGAAGCTCCTGCCCGGACAAGAAGCGCACCATGCCTCCGCCCGAGGTGCACACGTACCCCATCCGTTCTAGCACCGCGAACTTGGCGCCGGCGGCTACGCTGTCGCCGCCCCCGATGACCGAATAGCCCGGAGCATCGGCGACAGCGTTCCACAGCCTCCGCGTTCCCTCCGCGCTCTCCGTTTTCTCATAGATGCCGGCCGGTCCGTTCACGAAGATAGTGGCCGCCTGCGCGATCACCGACTCGTACAGCCCGATCGTGTCCTGGCCTATGTCCACCAGGAGATGACCGCTCGGCAGCCGGTCCAAGCCGATCTCCACCCGGCCGCCGTCGACGGAGACGGCGAAATCGACCGGGCTGCTGATCTTGTCACCGTAACGGGCGTCAAGCTCCTTGGCCTTCTGGACAAAGAGGGTGAGGCCCTTCTCTTCGATGAGCAGCTCGGTGGGCGCCCCAAGCGAGGTGCCGCGAGCCAAGACCATCACCTCGCCGTTCAAGCCGCAGGTTAGGCACCGGTCGGCCGCTCCCGTGCTCAGCACCTGCTCCATCATGCTGAAGGCGTCGGCGATCCGCGACCCGCCCAGAACGTAGACACAGGGATGCTGCGGGGTCTCTTTCACCCGGGCCAGAGCTCCGAACTCTTCGATGAGCAGCCGGCCGGCCGCGGTCGGCAGGACTTCCGCGAATCCGATCAGAGAGGGCGAGTAACGATGGGCCGCAGCAAAAGCCTCGTTGACGAACAGATCCGCCAGCGGGGCCAGGTTGCGCACCAAGCGCGTGGCCGCCAGCTCGGCCGGGGTCAGCTTGACGAAGTTCACGAACGTGGACACTTCTTCCGCGTAGTAGCGCACGTTGTTGAGCAGCAGCAGATCACCCGGCTGGAGCGACTTGATCCGTTCGATGGCGGCCGGCCCTGCGATGTCGTCGATGAAACCCACCGGCCGCCCGAGTAGCTCGGCCAGTCTGTTAGCGTGCGGCTCAAGCGAGACAAGGTTGTGGTAGTCCTCGGTGTCGCCTTGATGGGCGAGGAGGACGACCTTGGCTCCCGCATCCGCCAGCTCCTTGATGGTGGGCAGGCTCTTCCGGATGCGGTTGTCGTTGACCAACTGCCCGGTCTCGCGGTCGATGGGCGAGTTGATGTCGACCCTCAGCAGAACGGTCTTACCAGCCGGCGCGAAGTCGTCAAGGGTGTAGATGCCTGCTTCCATGGTGGCTCGTCTCCGCCCGTGGACCTAAGGCCGGGTGTGCATGCCCAGATACTTGTTGGTGAGGCCGACGGCCTCCAGGCGATCGGTCTGCATGGGCATGCAGGCGCGGATGCCGTCGATGGTCTCGGGGATGGTCACCGCTTCCTGCGGGATGTAGATGGCGAACATCACGTCCTTGCCGGAGAGGCCGATGCAGTCTTCCCACACACCTATCTCGTACATGTCGGCCCGCTTGGCTCCCAAATGCCGCGCATACTGGAAGAAGGCCGCGTTCGAGTTGAATCCGTCGGCGATCTTCACCACCCGGATGCGGGGATGCTGCTTGAAGACCGAGATGACTTCGTCCACCCCGATGGATTTCTTGGGCGTGGCTACCAGATTGATGATGTGGCCGTGGGTGACAGGCGTGTGCACCAGCAACCCGGTGGCGTGCACGTGGGGCATGATCTTCATGAGGTCGACGCACTGGTGGTTGGGGACCTTCTCCACCTGGAGGACGTCCACCAGTCCGCGATGGGTATCGCCAGGGTCGGCCACCCGGCGGATGATGGTGATGGCGACCTTCTCCATCCCCACGACCCGATCGAGAGCGTCCACAGCTCGGATGAGGCCGGTGGTGTTGCAGGAGGTCAGCTTGAGGAAGTCCTTGCCGATGCCGTTCTCGTAGTTGGCGTAGCCGTGGAAGAAGACGTCGGCTATGTCGTCTTTCTCGCCACCCTGGAAGATGGCCTTCACATTCTGCTTGCGATAGAGGTCCTTCATCTTGGCGCCCACTCCACCCGGAGTAGCGTCAAGCGCCACGTCGATCTGCCCGAGTAGCTCCTCGAGCGATCCCGCCAAAGACACGCCGGCTTCGGCGAACATGTCCTTCTTCTCCGCGTCTACGGAGAAGACTTTGTAGGGCGCGCCACTCTCTTGGAAGGCGCGCAGCGGAAGTGTCGGGGCGACGTCTGCGACCCCGACCAGCTCCATATCCCCCTGAAGAGCGACACCATCGGCCAGCCTGCTCCCGATGGTCCCGTAACCGATCACGCCTACCCGTATCTTGCTCACTGCCGGCTCCCTCTATCGATGCGATACCTGAGCCCTGAGGATACCCTAGGCGACCAATGTGGGGCAATAACCTGTCCCGACAGACGGACCGGTTCACCATGTCGTGGGGAGTCGGCGCAGGTACGGGCGGGCCGGTCGCCCGGACAGAAGCGCCGCCGCGGGCGGCCGATCGAGCCGGACGCGAGGCAGCCCGGTACCCGTGGGGACGTTCCTCCGGTAGAATCGCGATCATGGAACACTTCAGCTACAGCATCGCGGCCGAGATCTTCGCCCACTACCCCGGCTACGTCCGGGGCGTGGTGGTGGCGCACGGCGTCACCAACGGCCCCTCCCCTCCCGATTTGCTCAGGTCGCTGCGGGAAGCGGAGGAGTCGGTGCGCGGGCAAGTGGCATTGGAGCACGTGGCGGAGGAGCCCCGGATAAAGGCTTGGCGCGATGCCTACCGTTTGTTCGGGGCGAAGCCGGCCGAGTTCCGTTCGTCGGTCGAGGCTATGGCCCGGCGGGCCCTGCGTGGCGACGAGCTCCCTTCGATCAATGCCTTGGTGGACATCGGGAACGTCGTCTCCCTCCGCCATCTGGTTCCGGCGGGCGGCCACGCTATCGACATGCTCACGGGCGACATCGAGTTGCGGTTCGCCACAGGCCGAGAGGAGTTCGTGCCCTTCGGCGCGGAGCAGATGGAGCATCCACTACCGGGCGAGGTGGTCTTCGTCGAAGGCGATACCGTCTTGACCCGCCGCTGGACATGGCGGCAGGCGAATCACACTCTCACCCTCCCCGAGACTAAGGCCATCGAGTTCAATGTCGACGGACTGCCCCCGATGACGCCGGCCGAGATCGAGACGGCCTGCGCGGAAGTCGCCGAATTGGTGCAGCGCTTCTGCGGCGGCCGGAGCCGAGTCCACTTCCTGACCGCGGCCAGTCCCCGGATCTCCCTGGCACCGTAGATGAGAGCTTGAACTCAGGAGATTATCTCTAGAAGAAGGCTCCTAGAACTTTCGGATTGGAGAATATCGTGGAACGAAGAGCGATCAACCCAGAGAAGTGGCAAGACCGGTTCGACTTCTCCCAGGCGATCGATGTGCGCGGGGCCAGGCAAGTCCTCTTCTGCGCCGGCCAGATCTCGGTGGACGCCGACGGGAATCCGATTCACGCCGGCGACATGATGGCTCAGTTCCACTGTGCGCTGGACAACCTGGAGACGGTCCTCGGCCAAGCCGGCCTCAAGCTGGCCGATGTCGTGCGTCTGAACTACTACGTGACCGACATACCCGCGTTCTTGGAGGCCGTCCCAAAGGTCGGAGCGCGGCTCAAGGAAGCGAATTGTAAGCCGGCGAGCACGCTCCTCGGAATAGTCCGTCTTGCCGAGCCCGACTGGATGATCGAGATAGAGGCGACGGCCGTGGCCTAGGCGGTGCTTTCTCGGCCCCGGCGATCTGGAGCAGGAGCTGTTAGTCGCAGTCGGCGGCCATGATGCCGGCGATGGCCTGAGCCATTTCCTCGGTGGTGCCTGCGACGGTGGCACCCGCCTCCTCCAGCGCCTTGATCTTCTCGGCGGCCGTGCCGCGACCGGCGGAGACGATGGCCCCGGCGTGGCCCATGCGCTTGTCCGATGGGGCGGTCTTGCCCGCGACCAGGGCCACCACCGGCTTCTTCATCCCGCCGGCGATGAACGCCGCCGCCTCCTCCTCGTCCGCCCCCCCGATCTCGCCGATCAGGGCGACCGCTCGGGTCTCCGGGTCTTCCTCAAAGAGATTGAGGATATCGATGAAGGACGAGCCGATGATCGGGTCCCCGCCGATGCCCACGCAGGTCGACTGACCCAACCCTAGTGCGGTCAACTCGCTGGCGATCTCGTAGGTCAACGTCCCACTGCGCGACACTACCCCGACCGGTCCGGGTGAGTACACATTGGCCGGCATGATGCCGACCTTGCAGCGGCCGGGGGAGATGAGGCCCGGGCAGTTCGGACCGATGAGGCGGCAGCCCTTCGCCCGCACGTGGGCATAGACTTTCACCATGTCGAGAGCCGGAATACCCTCGGTGATGCAGACGATCAGCCGGATCCCATGGTCCGCCGCCTCCACTATCGCATCGGGGGCGAAGGGAGCGGGCACGAAGATTATCGACGTATCGGCCGGCTGGGCACCGACCGCTTGTCCCAATGAATCGAACACGGGCACATCCTCGACCGACTGACCACCTTTGCCCGGAGCCGTCCCGGCCACCACCTTGGTCCCGTAGGCCAGCATCTGACGGGTGTGGAAGCTCCCCTCGCGACCGGTCATGTTCTGCACCACTACTCTACTGGTCGCGTCGATGAGGATACTCACCTCGGCCCCTTCCCCCGCTCGCGGGCGAGATACACGACCAGCTCGGCGGCCTCCGACAGGGTGGTGACCAGGGTCACGTCGGTGCTTTCGAGTATCTGCCGCCCCTCGGCCGCGTTGGTGCCGACCAGTCGAGCGACCACAGGGATGCCGACTGCTCCCAGGTCGAGGCGATCGGCCAGGGCCTGGGCCACGGTGTCGCAGCGGGTGATGCCGCCGAAGATATTCACCAGAACCGCACGGACCTTCTTGTCCTTCAGGATGATCCGCAGGGCGGCGTCTATCTGCTCGACGCTGGCTCCTCCCCCGATATCGAGGAAATTGGCGGGCTCGCCCCCCCGGAGCTTGATCGTGTCCATGGTCGCCATCGCCAACCCGGCTCCGTTGACCATGCACCCGATATCTCCGTCCAGTTTGATGTAGCTGAGCCCCAGATCCTGGGCTTCCGCCTCGGCCGGCTCCTCCTCGCTCGTGTCCCGCAGGGCCGCAAGGGCCGGCCGACGGTAGAGGGCATTGTCATCGACGACCATCTTCGAGTCCAGGGCGATCAAATCGCCTTCCTCGGTCAGGGCCAACGGGTTCACCTCGAGCAGCGAGCAATCGCAGTCGAGGAAGGCTCGGTAGAGCGATCTCGCTGCCGCTGCGAACGCTCTCGCATTGCCTCCGCTGAGGCCGACGGCAAGAGACAGATCCCATGCCTGATAGTCGGCGAGTCCCATGAGCGGGTCGGCGGTGATCTTGACGATCGCGCCCGGTGACGACCGTGCCACCTCCTCGATATCCACCCCGCCCATCGCGCTGGCCATCAGGGTGATGCTCCTCTGCGCCCTATCGAGGACCGCGCCCAGGTAGAACTCTCTGGCGATGGTAAGAGCCTGCACCACAAGGACCTTGCGCACCGTACGGCCTTTGAGGGATGAGTCAAGCATCGCGCGGGCGTGCTCACGTGCCTCCTCGGGAGAGCTGCCGAGCTTGACCCCACCGGCCTTGCCCCGGCCTCCCGCGTGGACTTGGGCCTTGACGACGACCCGGCCCCCCAGGTCACGGGCGATGGTCTCCACCTCGTCCGGCGTTTCCGCGACCCGGCCCGGAGCGAAAGGGACGCTGTAAGCAGCCAATATCTCCCGCGCCTGATACTCGTGAGTCTTCACCGCATACCACCCACAGCCGCGTCTATCGTGTCGCCGATTCGACGACCGTCGCGATTCCCTGTCCTCCGGCGATGCAGAGTGTGGCCAGCCCGTAGCGCGTTCCCCGCCGGCGCATCTCGAAGAGCAGAGTGGTCAGTATCCGGGCGCCGGAGCAACCGAGGGGATGCCCCAGAGCGATGGCGCCGCCGTTGACGTTGACGATGTCCTGATTCAGCCCGAGTTCCCTGATCACCGCCAGACTCTGAGCGGCGAAGGCCTCGTTCAGTTCGATCAGGCCGATGTCATCCAAGCTGAGACCGGCCAAAGCCAACGACTTGAGAGTCGCCGGGACGGGCCCGATGCCCATGATCTCCGGGGGAACGCCGGCCACGGCCTGACTTCGGATAACGGCCAAGGGCTGCAGCGCGCGTTTCTGCGCCTCAACCGCCGACATCACCACCAGGCAGGCGGCGCCGTCGTTGCGACCCGAGGAATTCCCTGCGGTCACAGATCCTCCCTCTTTGAACACCGGGGACAGCTTGGCCAGTTGCTCCAAGCTCGTCGTGCGCGGATGCTCGTCGGTGTCGAACATCAGCGGCGCACCCTTCTTCTGCGGTATCTCGACCGGCACGATCTCCTCAGAGAAGCGCCCCGCCTCGATGGCGGCGAACGCCCTCTCCTGGCTGCGGAGGGCGAAGGCGTCCTGCTCCTCGCGGCTGATCCCATACTTAGCCGCCAGGTTCTCGGCAGTCAGGCCCATGGTGAGATCGCCGTAGGTCGCGACGGGTTGCGAGCGCGGCTGGCTCTCGGTGTTCGAATCCACCAGCACCGCGTTGCCCGACCCG
The DNA here is from genome assembly GCA_043801935.1 of bacterium. Taxonomy (GTDB): domain Bacteria; phylum Actinomycetota; class Thermoleophilia; order RBG-16-64-13; family RBG-16-64-13; genus JAZDLO01. The sequence goes on along the minus strand of JAZDLO010000043.1, from coordinate 17,778 downwards.
TAGCCGTAGCGAGCGCCTCTCATATAGTAAGGGGCGTTACTCATGCTCTCGGTGCCCCCGGCCACCACTATGTCGGCCAAGCCGGCCATGATGGCCTGGGCGGCGTTGTTCACCGCCTGTAGGCCGGAGCCGCACTGCCGCATGACCGTGTAGGCCGGGACCTCGATGGGCAAACCCGCCTTCAAAGCCGCGACGCGGGCCAGATTGGCCGCGTCGGCGCTCTGCTTCGTCTGACCGAAGATGACCTCGTCGATCGCTCCCGGTTCGATACCGGCGCGCTGGATAGCCGCGTCCATGACCGCGACGGCCAAGTCCTCAGGTTGGATGTCTTTGAGCGCCCCGCCGATCCGGCCCACGGCGGTACGTACCGCGCTGACGATGACGACTTCGTTCATCGGACCCTTTCCAAGTCGTTGAGGATCAGCTCAATGGTGCCAGCATGATCTCACCTAAGTTGACATCAGTCCGGGTGACCACGTCAAGAGTCTTCGGTGCGTAGCCTCCATGTTCGACGCGGATGCGATAGGCCCTATTGTTCTCCAACCCCTCGAATTCGAAATCGCCGTAGCTGTCCGAGCGAGTCTCCTGCCTTGAACCCCCACTTTCAAGGGTGATCAGCACTCCCTGGGCGCACTCGCCGGGCACATCCTCTCGGACGACTTCTCCGGCGATGAAGCGTTTGGGAATACCCACGTACTTGACCATCGAATCTGTCCTGTACTCAGGATGGTAGGTTTCGGTCTCAAGCGCGGCCGAGAGTTTGGCGATGCCGCTGGCCAGGTCTTCCAGGTCGCCGAAGACCAGCGCGCCGGTCGGGCATGCCTCCACGCACCGCGGCTCCTTGACGCCTTCATCCAGACGATGGGCGCACAGAGTGCACTTCTGCGGTACCTGCAGTTCGGCGTTCCAGAAGATCACTCGGTAGGGACACGCGTTGACGATCGATCTCTGGCCTTTGGCCTTGTGGGGGTCGATCAACACTATCCCGTCCTCGCGACGGTACACGGCGTCGTCGGCCGCCACATCCAAACAGGGCGCCGTCCCACAGTGCATGCAGGGGGTCGGGATGTAATCGACCTTGGGTTTGGGGTAGCTGCCTCGCTCGATCTCCTTGATCTGCATCCAAAACTGGCCGTCTAGCGGCTGGGCGGCCGAATAAGGGCTGTAGTCGTTGCCATAGTACTCGTCGCGGCAGGCCAGAACGCAGTTGTAGCAGCCGGTGCACTTGGTCACATCGATCAACAGACTCAAACGAGCCATTCTCTCAGCCCTCCCATTTCTCGATCTCGACGAGGCAGGAATTGGGAGTCATCCCCGGCGCGTTCTTCGACACCATGCGTGTCGGCGTCAGCATGTTGACGCACCCGCCCCTGTCGACCGCATCGGCCCGACCGCGGGTCAGCGGATCGTACTTGGCAGAAGAGCAGTAGCTGTGCACGACGCCGGGGCGTACGCGCTCCGTGATCACGGCGATGCAGAGCACCGAGCCGCGGTCGTTGTGGAGGCGCACGATGTCCTGGTTCTTGATGCCTCGCTCGGCTGCGTCCTCTGGATTAAGACGGGCCGGCCACCACGCATAACCGTCCTTCTTGATGCGGTGCACGGGTATGTCGTCCAGCCAGTCGGTGTGCTTGTCGTAGTGGCAGTGAAACGAGAAACGCGGATGGGGCGACACCAGCTGCAACGGGTATGCCTGAGCCAACTCGCTGCGGTGCCCTTCCCAGCTGGGAATGTAGCGCGGGGAGACCGGTCGCTCTTCATCATCCGGGAAATGCGCCGTCAGGCTTTCCGACACAAACTCGATCTTGCCGCTGTAGGTGCCCAGCTCCCCGGACCTGTCCGTCAGCCGCTTGGGGTTTTGGAGGTCCGGCGTGTCGCAGGATCGTCCCTCGTAGAACCAGCGCAGCGACGGCGTCGGCTTGTAGTCGTCCTTGATATTGATGATGTGGTAGCCCTTGCGGTCGAACTCCTCCCAGCTGGTCTCCCCAGGCAGGTCGGATATGTCGAAGAAGGCCTTTACCCAGTCGACCTCGGTCTTGCCCCCATCGGTGAACTCCTCCTTTCGGCCGAGCCGCTCGGCGAGAAGGGAGAAGATCTGGTAGTCCGACTTCGACTCCCACAGCGGCTCGATGCATTTCTGCTGCCGCACCACGACCCTGAAGTTGCATCCGCTGCTGGCATGCACCGTATAGCCGTTCACCGCCGCCCACTCGCCCATGTCGTCGCGCTCGAAGTTGGTGCATGCGGGCAAGATGACATCGGCCATCCGGGTCTCGCTGTTGTACCAGATGTCCTGGTTGACCACGAACTCCAACTTAGGACTCTGATACATGCGCACCCACTTGGTGGTATCGCTCATGGTACCCATGAAGGAGCCGCCGTAGCGGTACCAAAGCTTGACCTCCGAATAACCTTCCATGGGGTAGTCGAAGTGCGTGAACTGCTGCTCCAGGCTCTGACCGCAGAAGCCCTCGCCGTACCAGCTCACCGGCGGATCGAGGATCGCGTCGGGCACGGTCAGGCGCCACAGACGTTGCCGTGTGGGGTTGACGGGGATGTGCTTGGCCGCCTTGGTGGAACTGGAGATCTTGCCCTCCATGTCACCGTAGCTCGGGACCCAAATGGTCGCATCGGAGGGTGCGCCCATGGTAGTGCCCCAGATGCTCCGGCCCGGCGCGCCCAGTCCCTGCATGGCCTGCAACAAAACCATCATACGAGCCCACTCGGTGCCGTAAGCTTCGCGGCAGGCACCGCCCTCTCCACCGCGGGAGCCGCCCGAAAGCACCGTCCGCTTCTCAGCCCATTCGCGCGCCAGGGTGAGTATGAACCGCGCTTCGACGCCGGATTCGGCCGCGGCCCACTCGGGTGTCTTGGGCTGACCGTCGATCTCGCCGAGAACATACTTCTTGAATTCGTCGAAACCGATCGTGCGGTCCTCGAGGTACTCCTTGTTATATGTACCCTCAGTGATCCAGACGAAGGCGATGGCCATCGCTATCGCGGTGTCGGTGCCCAATCGCGGCGCGATCCACTTGCCCCCCATCGCGGCGTTGGTGTAGTTGTAGAAGGGATCGATGAAGACCATCTTGACGCCCTTCTCCTTGAGCCATTGGCGCCACAGAGCCGAGTCCTGGCCGGAATACGTGCCCCGCGTGGAATCCGGGTCGTTGGACCAGTACACGATCATCTCCGCGTTCTGCAGAGCGTCCTGTAGCATGTCGTAGGGCTCCGGCATACCCAGGCGCCAGAAGAAGCCGTAGGTGTGCGTAGCTCCCCAATGCCACCCTTCCCAGCTGTCGGGATTGTCCAAGACAGGGGTGAACTCGAGCATGTTCATGAAACGCGCGAACGGACCCATCTTGTAGCCGACGATGCCCCAGTTGTGATGCGACGAGGTGCAGCCGCTTATCGCGGAACCACCGTAGGTGTCCTTGACACGTTTGAGCTCGCCGGACACCAGGTCCAGAGCCTCGTCCCAGGAGATGCGCTCGTAGGCGGATCTACCGCGGTTCTGAGGATTCCGTTCGCCGTTGGGATCGAAGTCGACCCGTTTCATAGGGTACTTGATGCGCTCGTCAGAGTATATGCGGCGCCGTTCGCCGTGCACGTAGGGGGCCAACGTCACTTTGTTCGGCGGGGAGTATTCCTTGCCGCCGGCTTCGATCACCCAGGGCCTGTAATCCTCCCCTTGCGCGACCAAGGGACGGATCCGGACGATCTTTCCATCCTGGACGTACACCGATACCGGCCCGCTGTTGGTGCAATTCGTGAAGACCTGTTCGGACATCGATCATCGACCCCCGTTTACGTTGAAGATGAACATCCGCGATTGAAGATGACCACCCGCTTGCCTGTGACTTCGCGATATTGTAATATCATCTGGTAGCAATCAATATATCGTAGGCCATGAAGATCGAATAAGCAAGCCGGGGCGAACGTGGCTGAGAACAATCGAGCACGCAACGGGAGGGATCGGGAGCCCGCGGGAAGAGTGGCTGAGCCGGCGGCCGATGCCGACCCCTTCTTGGTGCGAGCCCTGTCCAGGGGGCTGGCGATCCTGTGTCTGTTCGACGTGGACCATCGCGAGTGGACCATCGATGAGATGGCCGAGCAGACCGGTCTTCTGCGCATGACCGCGTATCGGATGGCGCGTACTCTGGAGTCGATGGGATTCCTGATCCGCGACCCGGCCACTAATCGATATCACTTGGGACCGGCGACGATGGCCATGACCTACGTGTCGGAGGACCACTCCGAACTCGTGGAGGTGTCACGGCCGTTCCTCGAATCACTCGCCGAGGAGACTGGGGAGTCGGTCACTCTGGCGGTAGAGGTGGACGGGGTGCCGGTGTGTGTCGACATCGTCAACACATCGCGCCCGTTCAAGCGGAAGACGGCCCGGGGGCGGATCATCGGCGATGTCGCCTCCGTGCACGGCAAACTCTTCGCCGCCTTCAAGCCGGCCGAGGAAAGACAGCGGATCTTGGCCCAGCCTCATCCCAGCCTCACGCCGTACACCGTCACCGAGCCCCGGGCCTTGGCCAGAGAGCTTGACCGGATCGGGCACGAGGGTGTGGCTTTTGACATGGAAGGACTTTACATCGGCACCTGTGCCGTGGGCGCCCCTGTGCGCGACCAACTGGGGTCGGTGGCGGCTGCGATTTCCGTCGTAGGGCCGGCTGGTCGCTTCGGTCCGGTCGAGAGCAGCCAGTACGCAGAAGCCGTCAAAGCAACGGCCGCCTCTCTGTCCGCCTATCTGGGTTGGAACCCTCGGAGTGGGCCAGGCCCAGAGTCGCCGGCGCGCCGGTCTTCCGGGGCGCCTTCGCGGATAGGAAGCCCAGCGCGATGACGATCAGCGTCATCCCGGCCAACTCTGCCGGTCCCGGCCGCTCCCCCAGTTGCGCCCAAGCGAGCACCACTCCGATCACCGGGATGATCAGGCTTGAGACCCCCGCGGTCGTCGCGGGCAGAGCTCTGAGTACGAAAAGCCAGAGGACCCACGCCAGGCCGTTCGCCAGCAGCACGTTGTACGCGAGCGCCCAGATGAACGTCGGGGACCAAACGGGCGCGGCCGGGCTCGTGAGCAGCGCGATCACAGCGAGCGGAACGGCGCCCAGGAGCATCTGCCAGGCGGTGAGAGACAGGATGTCGATCGCATGCCGCTTGTGAATAACCTTGACGAGCGTGGCGCTTGCCGCCCAGCAGAACCCCCCTCCTATGGCGAGAAGGCTGCTCAGGACTCCGTGGAGTCTCCAGGGGCCCAGAATGAGGATCATGCCCCCCATAGCCAGGGCGAACGCCAACCACTGAAGGCCCCGCAGCCTCTCTCCCAGTACGGCCCAGGCCATGAGCAGAAGCCAGAACGGCATCGTGTACACGAGCACCGACGTTTTTCCAGCTCCGCCGCTCTGGAGCGCCCCCATCACCAGACCCGCGAACCCCGTTGTCTGCAGAAGACCGAGGAGGGCGGTCAAGCCGAGCGCCCTGCATCTGAGCGGCCGCCGAAGAACCGGCAAGAGAAGCAGGAGCACCACGGCGGAGAAGCCCGAGCGCATGGCGGCGAACAGGAGCGGCTCCACGTAGTCGAGGGAGATCTTCATGACGACCCACGCGTATCCCCAGATGAGAGCCAGCACCAGCAGGGCCGGAATCGCGAATCGCCTGGCTCCCGACTCCCGGTCCGACCGGTCACTCTGGTGAGAACGTCTAGCCAATCCCCGTCACGAAATAGCCAACTTTCCTACGGCAGACTTCCATGCACACGAGTATCCCACGAACAACTGCGCTGGTCAGCCAATCCCTGAAAGGACGGCGATTGAGATGATCGATGAGGGACGCAAGCAAGTTGACGTGACCCCGGACAAGACCGTGATAAGAGCCCTGGCTCTGGGCGGCTTGCTCGGGGGCGGTGGGGAGTGCCTGGTCGACGTCAAGGACGAAAGAGCCATCAGGATCAGGCCCTTCCGCTACGACTGGAAGTACGATCCGGAGCAGTTCAATGCCTGGAGAATACAGCGGAACGGCGAGACCCTGGAACCGCTCATGAAGGCCCTGCCGGCTACTTTCTCGCTGGCCTACAAGAAGCGGACCTACTCGCCCAACCGGATCAAGTACCCCCTCAAACGGGTGGACTGGGACCCCGAGGGGGAGCGGAACCCGCAGAACCGGGGCAAGAGCAAGTATAAGCAGATCTCCTGGGAAGAAGCCCTGACCTTAGTGGCGGCCGAAGTAAAGCGGGTCCAACTGGAATATGGCCCCCTCGCGATACTTGTCCAGGGTGACGGGCATGGGGAGTGCAAGACCATCCACACTCCCCATGGTCACTCGGCCAGAATGCTCGACATGATGGGCGGGTTCACCCAGCAAGTGCGCAACCCGGACAGCTGGGAAGGCTGGTACTGGGGCTCAAGGCACGTATGGGGCAAGGGCTTCCAGGGCCTGATGTCGCCCTCGGCCAACGTACTCAAGGACATCTCCGAGCACGCCGACATGGTGCTCTGCTGGGGCTGTGACCCGGAGACCACCCCTTGGGGGTTCACAGGCCAATACGCCACCCGCATCTGCCAGTTCTGGAAACGGGCGGGGATCAAGCAGGTCTACATCTGCCCAGACCTCAACTACGGGGCTGCAATACATGCGGACAAGTGGATCCCCGTCTTGCCCAACACTGATGCCGCCCTGCAATTGGCCATCATCCATGTGTGGCTGACGGAGGACACCTGGGACAAGGAATACGTGGCCACGCATGCCGTGGGCATGGACAAGGTGGCCGACTATGTGTTGGGAAAAGAAGATGGTATCGCCAAGACCCCGGCGTGGGCCTCGGAGAAATGCGGCGTGCCCGAGTGGACCATCAAGGCGCTGGCCCGGCAGTTCGCCAATAAGATCACCTCCATCGTCCATTATTTCGGCGGCTCCATGATCAGGGGTCCGTTCGCCCACGAACCCGGCCGGCTGGAGTGCGTACTCCTGGGGATGCAAGGGCTGGGCGGCCCTGGGGTCCATCAGTGGCAGATCAGCTATTTCGGCATGCCCCGGGCCGAGGGTCTCAGAAGTGTGCGCTATTTCAACACCGCCCTCAGCTCCCGTCTACGCCTTCCCTGCCGCACTACCATCGACGCCTGGGGCAAGCAGCTCATTCCCAAGACGCTCATCCAGGATGCCATCCTCAAGCCCCCGCTCACCTTCATGGGCAGCGGGGGACAAGAGGAGGAAACAGAAGACCAGTTCGTCAAGTACACGTACCCCATCGAGAAGGAGAAGGGCGGAACGGAGATCCACATGATGTGGACCGACACCCCCTGTCGCATCACGTGCTGGAATCACGGCAACTGGACCATCGAAGCCATGCGGCATCCTTCCATCGAGTGCATCGTGGCCCAGCACCCCTGGCTGGAGAACGACTGCCTGTATGCCGACCTCATCCTGCCCGCCAACACGACACTGGAAGTGGAGGACATCGTCACGACCATCAGACAAGGCCCGCATTTTCAGACCGTCTCCATCCAGGAGCGGGCCATCCCGCCCATCGGCGAATCCATGAGCGACTACGAGATCGTCCTCGCCGTGGCCGAGAAGCTGGGCCTGGACTCGGAGTTCTCTCAGGGCAAGACCACCAGGGACTTGCAGAGGGAGGTCTTTGACGGCCAAGAGCTCCACAACCTCTTGTCGTGGGAGGAGTTCGAGGAGAAGAAATACGCGGTCTACCCCGTGGCCAAGGATTGGGAGAGCGATCCACCCGGTTTGCGGCTCTTCTTCGAGGATCCAGAAAGCACCCCGCTCCAAACCCCCTCAGGCAAGCTGGAGTTCTACTCCGAGCGGCTGGCCGCCCATTTCCCCGACGACCATGAGCGCCCCCCCTACCCCAAGTGGATCGAAAAGGGCGAGACCCATGACGAGCGTCTCTCCAGCGAAAGGGCGGACATGTTCCCGCTGCTTCTCATGTCCAACCATCCGCGTTGGCGCACACACGCCCAAGGCGACGACATCAGCTGGACCCGAGAGATCCCCACCGGGAAGGTGCTGGGCTTCGACGGCTACCGATACGAGCCCATCTGGATCAACCCCCTGGATGCTGCCGCGCGGGGCATCCAGGACGGCGACATCGTCAAGGTCTACAACGAGCGCGGTATCGTCCTGGTGGGTGCCCGAGTGTGGGAGAGGATCGTGCCCGGGGTCGTCTATGTGGATCACGGGGCCCGGCACGACCCCCTCGTTCCAGGCAAGGTAGACCGCGGTGGAGCTATCAACACCATCGCCCCCAATGGCATTACCTCCAAGAACGCGTGCGGTCATGTCGTCGGCGGCTACCTCGTGGAGGTGCACAAAGTCACCGGCGAGGAATGGGATTCCTGGCGCCGGGATCACCCTGAGGCATTTGCCCGCGAATACGATCAGGCGGCCGGGCTGCGCTTCAACGCCTGGGTCGAGGGAGAGATGGATTGAATGAAGGCCTTCGTCATCTACGCCGGCGTCGGCAAGGGCTTCAAGATGCGCCGCATCCGCCTGCCCCGCACGCAGTGCGAACATTCATCGTCGTGACCAACAATCCGAAGGGTAGGGTTTGAAATGACCGACGAGGAGCGCGGGCAGGCCAACGTCACGCCGGATAGGACGGTCATCAAGGCTTTGGCCCTGGGCGGCCTGCTCGGGGGAGGCGGCGAATGCGTGGTCGACGTCAAAGACGGCAAGGCCGTCAGAATCAGACCGTTCCATTACGACTGGAAGTATGACCCCCAGTCGTTCAACGCCTGGAAGATGGAGCGGAATGGCGAGACACTGCAGCCCCTGATGAAGGCCTTGCCCTGTCCATACTCGCTGGCCTACAAGAAGCGGACTTACTCGCCAAACAGGATCAAGTACCCCCTCAAGCGAGTCGACTGGGACCCCGATGGGGACCGGAACCCGCAGAACCGGGGCAAGAGCAAGTTCAAGAGGATCTCCTGGGAGGAAGCGACCGATCTGGTCGCGGCCGAAGTAAGACGGGTCCACAAGGAGTATGGCCCCCTGGCCGTGCTGGTCCAAGGGGATGGGCACGGCGAGTGCTTGACCATCCATACTCCCCACGGTCATTCGGCCAGGCTCCTCGATATGATGGGCGGCTTCACCCAACAGGTGCGCAACCCGGACAGTTGGGAAGGCTGGTACTGGGGATCGAAACACGTGTGGGGCCAGGGCTTCCAGGGGATGATGTCGCCGGCCGCCAATCTCGTCAAGGACATCACCGAGAACTGCGAAATGGTGCTCTGCTGGGGGTGCGACCCAGAGACCACCCCATGGGGCTTCACCGGACAGTATGCCAGCCGTATCTGTCAGTTCTGGACCCGAGCCGGCATCAAGCAAGTCTACATTTGCCCGGACCTCAATTACGGCGCTGCCATTCATGCCGACAAGTGGATCCCCATCCTGCCGAATACCGATGCCGCCCTGCAACTCGCGATCATCCACGTATGGCTGACCGAGGGCACCTGGGACAAGGAATATATAGCCACTCACGCGGTGGGCATGGACAGGGTGGCCGACTACGTTCTCGGCGGCGAAGACGGGATACCCAAGACACCGGAATGGGCCTCGGGGAAGTGCGGCGTGCCGGAGTGGACCATCAAGGCACTGGCCCGGGAGTTCGCCAAGAAGATCACCTCAGTCGTCCACTACTTCGGTGGTTCCATGATCAGAGGGCCGTTCGCCCACGAACCGGGCCGGCTTGAATGCGTGCTTCTGGGCATGCAGGGACTGGGTGGACCGGGCGTCCATCAGTGTCAGCTCACTTATTTTGGAATGCCCAGAGCCGAAGGCCTCAAAAGCGTCCGTTTCTTCAACCCCCAGCTCAGCGAGCGCCTGCGGATACCGGCTAGGACCACCACGGACGCCTGGGGAAAGCAGCTGATCCCCAAGACCCTCATCCAGGACGCCATCCTGAAGCCGCCCCTCACCTTCATGGGCAGCGGCGGCCAGGAGTCTCAGACTGAAGACCAGTTCATCAAGTACACCTATCCCATCGCCAAGGAGGACGGGGGCACCGAGGTCCACATGATCTGGACAGACACCCCTTGCCGCATCACCTGCTGGAACCACGGCAACTGGACCATCGAGGCATACCGGAGTCCCAAGATCGAATGCGTTATCGCCCAACATCCCTGGCTGGAGAACGACTGCCTCTACGCCGACCTGATCCTGCCGGCGAACACCACGCTGGAAGTCGAGGATATCGTCACCAATACCAGGCAGGGCCCACATTTCCAGAGTATCGCCATCCAGGAGCAGGCCATACCGCCGATCGGCGAGTCCAAGAGCGACTACGAGATCGTTCTCGCGATAGCAGAGAAGCTGGGGATGGGCGAGAGGTTCAGCGAAGGCAAGACCACCAGGGATCTGGAGCAAGAAGTGTTCGGGAACATGGAGATGGCCAACTTCCTGAGTTGGGAGGAGTTCGAAGATAAGAAGTACTTCGTGTTCCCCGTGGCCCAGGATTGGGAGGACGACCCGCCCGGCTTCAGACTGTTCTACGAGGACCCGGAAGCCAATCCGCTGCCCACCCCTACCGGCAAGCTGGAGTTCTACTCCGAGAGATTGGCCAAGCATTTCCCCGACGATCAAGAACGGCCGCCCCACCCCAAGTGGATCGAGAGAGGCGAGACCCACGACGAGCGCCTCTCCAGCGAGCGGGCGGACATGTTCCCGTTGCTGCTCATGTCCAATCACGGCCGGTGGCGTACCCATTCCCAGGGCGACGACATCACCTGGACACGCGAAGTCCCCACCTGTAAGGTACTTGCGGTCGACGGGTACAAATACGAGCCGATCTGGATCAACCCTATCGATGCGGCGGCGCGCGGGGTCAAAGACGGCGACATCGTGAAGTGCTTCAACGAGCGGGGCGTCGTCCTGGTCGGAGCACGGGTGTGGGAGAGGATCATGCCCGGCGTCGTCTATGTGGATCACGGCGCCCGGCACGACCCGATCGTTCCCGGTAAGGTGGACCGCGGCGGGGCCATCAACTCTATCGCCCCCAACGGGATCACCTCCAAGAACGCGGTGGGCCAAGCCACCAGCGGTTACCTGGTGGACGTGCAGAAGGTCAAGGGTGAGGATTGGGACCAATGGCGTCGGGAATACCCCGAAGCCTTCGCAAGGGAATACGATCATGCGGCCGGCTTGCGTTTCAACGCTTGGGTCGAGGGAGGGATGGACTGAAATGAAGGTCTTCGTAATCGACGTCGGCATCTGCAACGGGTGCTACAGCTGCCAGATCGCGTGCAAAGACGAGCACGTGGGCAACGACTGGACCCCTTACGCCAAACCCCAACCGGACACCGGCCAGTTCTGGATGCGGCAGACCGAGCACATCCGCGGCACCGTGCCGAAGGTGCAGATGCACTACCTTCCCACGCCCTGCATGCACTGCGACAACCCTCCGTGCATGCCTGCCTGTCCCGTCGAGGGCGCCATCTACAAGCGGGAGGATGGGCTGGTCATCATCGATCCGCAGAAATGCACCGGCTGTCAGGCCTGTACGGATGCCTGCCCTTACGACGCGATCTTCTTCAACGAGGGTCTGAACATCGCCCAGAAATGCACCGGCTGCGCCCACCTCTTGGACGGCGGGGAGTGGAAGATCCCCCGCTGCGCGGATTCCTGTCCCACCGAGGCCATCAAGTTCGGAGAGGAGAGCGAGTTCGCAGCCCTCATGGCCGCGGCCGAGGTGCTCAAACCCGAGTTGGACGCCAAGCCCCGGGTCTACTATCTGAACATCCCCAAGAAGTTCATCGCCGGCACAGTCTATGACCCCATCGAGAGAGAGGTGGTCATCGGGGCCACGTGCAGCCTCTCCGGCCCGAACGGCGGAGCCGGCCGAACGGCCACCACGGACGGCTTCGGCGACTTCTGGTTCGTGGGGCTGGCTGAGGGTACCTACACCCTCACCATCGAGGCCCAAGGCTTGGCCGCCAAGACCTTCAGCGACCTGAGCACAGCCGAGAAGGACATCAACCTCGGGGATATCCCACTGGCGAGATAATCGGAAGGCGAGATAGTCGCCCCATCGTGCCCCCGGGGGCGTTGTCGCGGTGGGGAGCGGGACATGACCAGGGGCCCCGGCGGCATGGCGCCGGGGCCCCACCCATTTTCGCACACGGGAACGCGGCAAAGCGGTCGGCGATCTTCACCGACTTGGCGACCGCCAACCAAGAAGAAGCCAAGAAGAGGGCTCAACCGCCTTGCGCGTCGACGTCATCCCCAGGGCGCTAGTAGGCCCTCAGGATGTCGATCATGATATCCGTGGCTTTGAGAGCGTAGTCTCTCGGTATGGTCAGCGGAGGCATGAAACGGAACACGTTGCCGTAGCGGCCGCAGGGCGTCATCAGCACGCCGCTGTTCAGCAGCTTCATGGCCACCTCCCCTACCTTGTCCGGGGCCAGCGGTTCCTTTGTCCTACGGTCCGCCACAACCTCGACCCCTATCATGAGTCCGCGCCCCCGGACCTCTCCGATACAGGAGACCGAGCTCATGGCGTCGGACAGCCGGCCCCGCACCTCCTCACCGAGCTTGGTGGCCCGGCCCATGAGGTCCATCTCCGGATCGGTGATGAGGTCGATGTTCGTCATGGAGACCTCGCAGCCCATGGCGTTGCCGGCGAACGTGCTCGGTTGCGAGCCTTCCGCCAGGCTATTCTCCATCTCAGCTCTATAGGTTATTCCGGCCATGGGCATGTCCCCGCCCATGCCCTTTCCCCAGGTCAGCATATCCGGCGCCACACCCGCGTGCTCGATACACCACATCTTGCCGGTACGGCCTGCGCCGCACTGCACTTCGTCGGCGACGTAGAGACACCCGTACTTTTCGCAAGCCCGCTTGATGATCTGAAAGAACTCCGGCGGCGGAGGCACATACCCACCCTCGCCCTGTAGAGATTCGACGATGACCGCGGCCACATCATCGGCGGCTGTGTAGGGCGTGTTGAGAACGTAATCGACGTATTTGGCGCACTGCATGTCACACGCCGGGTAGGTCATGTTGAAGGCGCATCGGTAGCAGTACGCGTAGGGTACATGGGTGACCCCGGCGATCAAGGGCCCCCAACCGTGGCGGTAGTTGTAACCGGTGGTCAGGGCCGATGTACCGCACCACACTCCGTGATAGGCGCCCTGGAACGCCATGATCTGAGACCTGCCGGTGTGACGACGGGCGAACTTGATAGCGGTTTCCACCGCGTCGCTGCCCGCCTGGAAGAAGGAAGTGTGGCAGTTTCCCCTCAGACCTTCCGGCATTATCCCCGACACTTTCTTGGCCAACTCGATCCGCTTGGGATTGGTGATGTCGGTGGTGTGCATGATCACGCCGCTCTGCCGGCGGATCGCTTCGAGCACCTTGGGGTGCCCGCGCCCGACGGCATTGACCGCCACTCCGGCGGCCATGTCGATGTACAGGTTGCCGTCGGCGTCTTTGGCGGTCGCGCCCTTGCCGGCCTCCAGGATCACGGGAAAGCCGGCGCCACCCCGGGTGAAGGCCTCGTACTTGGCGGACTCCACCATCAGCTCGCTGACTTTGGGTCCCGGTACCTCAGTCACCATCCGGGGGGCGTCAGGAAACGAGAGTTCCATCAACTCGGCTTCAGAGATCATTGCTTCCTATCCTTTCCCATCGCCACTCCGGGACTCATGACTAGGTGCGAGCCGGGGGCTTTACGCCGAGCGTGAAGCCCCCGGCCTGGATGCGGCCTCCCGTCCACCAAGGACGGCGCAGATACTACTGCAGCTCGCCCAGGAGCACGTCCTCGTAGGTCTTGACCGGAACCCAGGTGAGCACGTCGCCCACCTTCTGGACCTCGAGCATGAAGAAGCTGCGTTGTCCGATATAGGCGGTCTTATGGGGGACCATCGTCAACTTGCCGGTCGGCGTGTCGAGGCTCATGGTCGACATCGCCTCGATGACCTTGGCGGGCGTAGTGTCGCCGTTGGTCGCCTTGAGTCCTTCGGCGTACAGCATGACGCTCTGCCATGCGCCATAGGCTTGCGGAGTCGGATTCTCACCCGGGTACAGCTTCTGGAAGGCAGCTATGAACTCGTCGTTCAGGGGATTCTTGGCCGTGTATGCATAGTAGTCGCAGGCAAGCATGCCCAGACCGACATCGCCCAGCTCTGCCAGCTGCTCGTCGCTGAAGTTGTTGGACATGGGCGCGGCCACGGGAGCCGTCAAGCCGTAGTCCTTGTATTGCTTGACGAAGGGGACGGCTCCGTTCCCGAAGATCCAGAACAGGGTGAGGTCGGCGGGTTTCATCGAGCTCAGGTAGGCGCTGAAATCGACCACGTCCAGGGGCACGTAGTTCTCGCTGAGCACCTGGCCTCCGCCCTCGTCGACGAATGCCTTCTTGAAGCCGGCGGTCAGGGCGTAGGCGGGCGTGTCGTCGTAGTTGATGACATTGACCGTCTTGTAGCCCTTCTCAGCCAGGAACTTGCCAAAGTAGTATCCGTGGGAGTCGAAGAAGCCGGTGTGGATGAACGCCAGGTTGTTGGCCGTTCCCAGGTTGTCCGTCGGCTGTCCCACGATGGACATCTGCGGTATTCCGGAGGATTTCCCCAGATAGTCGGTCACAGCCGCGGCGGAAGGCGAGAAGATCGGGCCGATCATGACGTTGATCCCATCGCTCTCCACTTGCTTCCGAGCTTTGTCGACCGCGACAACCGGGTCGGAAGCGTTGTCCTCGGGGAAGTACTCGATCGGTCGGCCAAGGATCTGGTTGTCGAGCATGGCGAAGGCCGTCTTGATCCCTTTCTCGGCCAACTCGACGTCATACGCCATGAAGCCGGTGAAACCCCCGTTGTACCCGATCTTGACCGGTTCTCCCGTCGACGCCGCCGTGGTGGTGGTCTCTTCGCCGCCGCACGCGGCCGCGACCACGGCTATCCCGAGCATCAACATCAACAGTACGATCAGAAGCTTCTTGTTCATTACCATCCCTCCCATAGCTGCGTACTTCTCATTTCCCACCGCCCACAGGCGCCGTTCACTCCATAATCACCTCACTCGCCCACACCAAGATGCATACTCTTCACGCTCTCGTTGTCGATCAGCTTATCTGGGGTGGATTCGTAGACCACGGTGCCCTTGCTCATGATGTAAGCATAGTCGGCGACGCTCATCGCCATCCCAAAATCCTGCTCGACCAGCAGGATCGACTGCCCGGCGGCCTTCAGTTCTTCGATCACTCGGAAGACCTCATCGACCAGCACGGGTGCGAGCCCCTCCGAGGGTTCATCGAACAACATGAGGTCGGGATTGGTCATGAGAGCCCGGGCGATGGTCAGCATCTGCTGTTCGCCCCCGCTTAGGAGGTTGCCTTTGTTCTTGCGCCTCTCCTGGAGCTTCGGGAAGACGGAAAACACCTTCTCCAGGGTCCAGGGATCTTTCTTGCCGCCGGTGCGCGCGGCCATCTGCAGGTTCTCCGTCACCGACAGCGAGGAGAAGATCATCCTCCCTTGGGGGACAAGGCCGATGCCCAGCCGGGCGATCTTGTGGGGAGGCAGGCCCATGATGCCATGGCCGTTGTACACGATGGACCCCTTGAGCGGCGGCGTGAGGCCCATGATGGACCGGATGGTCGTGGTCTTGCCCATCCCGTTCCGTCCCAGGAGAGCGACGACCGTGGCATCTTTCACCTCCAGCGACACGCCCTGAAGCACGTAGCTGTCGCCGTACCACGTATGGATGTCATGAAGCTCCAGCATCGCCCTGTCAGCCTCCGGCCTTGGCCTTCCTGCGCGAGCCCATGTAGATGTCTCTGACCATCTGATTCGAGCGGATCTCGTCGCACGTGCCCTCGCAGGCGATCTCCCCGTAATGCAGCAATATCACACGCTCGGCCACTCCGAAGACCAGATCCATGTCATGGGCGATCATCAGTACGGTGATCTTTTTTCCCAGTTCGCGGATACGCGAAGTGATGTCTGCGCTCTCCGTGGTCGTAAGGCCGCAACTGGGCTCGTCCAGCAGCAGCAGTTCGGGCGCGCTGGCCAGACTGAGGGCGATCTCCAGCTTCCGCTGCTGACCGTAGGCCAATGAGCTCACGATCTCGTCCTTGAGCTCCCACAGTTCCGCGGACTCGAGCAACTCGCGGGCCGACGCGTGCAGCTCTTTGTCCTTCACGAGGTACTTGAGCATGCCGTAGCGTCGCTTCTGAGTACCCTGTAGCGCGATAAGTGCATTGACCTCGACGCTCTGGTGGGGAAAGAGGCTGGTGACCTGGAAAGAACGGGCCATGCCCATGTGGGTGCGGGCGAATACCGAATGATGGGTGATATTCTCTCCCTTGAAGAACACCCTGCCCGCGGATGGCTTCAGCTGACCGGTGAGCACGTTGAAGAGCGTCGTCTTGCCGGCTCCGTTCGGCCCGATCAGCGCCACTCTCTCGCCGGGCTCGATCGCGAAGGTCACGCTCTTGACCGCAGCCAGACCCCCAAAGCGCACCCATATGTCATCGATCTCAAGAAGCGCCACGGACGATCCTCCTCCAGCCTTTCAAGACGCCCACTCCCAGTCCCTGGGGGATCAACATGATCGTGACAACGAACATCGCCCCGAAGATCAGAGGCCAGCGTTGGGACAGGTAGAGACTGGCGACGTACTCGACGCCCACGTAGAGGATGCTGCCGATTATCGGTCCGAAGAAGGTGGTAGTGCTCCCCATGATGACGACTAGGAAGGCTATGTCACTCGTCATCATGGCCAGGTTGTTCGGGACCATGGTGCCGCCGAAATAGGCGAACAGGACGCCGGCAGCGCCGCCGAACACTCCGGCGATGATCCAGGCGGTGTATTTGTAGAGCCACGTGTTGTAGCCAAGAGCCTGCATACGCCGCTCATTGTCGTGGATGCCTCTCAGCGCGTAACCATAGTGCGAGTTCACGATCCGATAGATGAGGTAGAGGAATATCACCAACAAGGCGAAGACCAGATAGTAGTAACCGCCCGATCTGACGATGAGCCCGAAGCCCAGGTCGGGGGAGGATATCCCCGCCAGTCCCGTGGACCCACCGGTCATCGGGCGAAGCGCGACGGCGCCCCGAGACAAGATCTCCCCGAAGGCGATCGTGGCAAGCAGGAAGTAGATCGGGTTGGTGTTCCCCGCGCCCACACCGAAGACGCGGAAAGCTGGGAAACCCAGAACGGCCGCGAACACCGCGGTGATGATCAGAGCGAGCAGCAGGTTGAGCCAGAAATTGGTGATGCCCACGCGGAGGATCATGATCCCGGCGGCATACCCTCCCACGCCAAAAAAGGCGGCGTGGCCGAAGCTGGGGATGCCTGCGTAACCCCAGATGATATTCAGACTCACACCGAAGAGTGAGTAGATCATGATCTTGGTGACCTGACTCGTAACAAAAGACGGCAGGAAAAGGGGCAATGCGAGGACGACGACACCGATCACCAGGACCGGCACAGTGACTTCGATCAGCGAACGTGGCGTCTTCCGTCCGGCGGCTTCGTCGCCCAATACCACGTCTCCGTCCTGATCGCTCATCAGAACACCTTCCGGCCGATGAGCCCGCTCGGTCTGACCAAAAGGACGATCATGAAGATGATGTACGAGAAGAAGAGGGCCGCGTCGGGGATGTACGCCTTGCCGAAAGTGTCCGCTAGCCCGATCACGAGCGCCCCCAGCATCGTGCCCTGGATATATCCCGTGCCGCCGACGACCACCACTATCAACGTGAGGAGAAGGAGGTTGTCCCCCATCGTGGGATAGGCCCCAAGGATGGGGCTGCCGAGGATGCCGGCTATGCC
>JAZDLO010000023.1:0-15947 GCA_043801935.1 bacterium | reverse complement strand
ATCCTGTATGAAGGCACGGATAGAGACATCCTCCGCCGCAAACTTCCCGCCGAGCAGGACCTCAAGAAGCTGGGCGCCGAGGTAGGCTATTTCCCGCCCCACGAGCTTTGGGATTCGATCGTTTGGAAGCCTGTGGAAGTGCGCCCTCAACACGTGCTGACGGCCATCCTGGAGGAGAAGCCGTACCCGGTGCGGGTGCTGGGCGTCTTCGGCAGCAATCCCGTGCTTACCTGGAGCAACTCCAGGAGAGTGTGCGAAGCTCTCGAGAAGGTCGGTTTCCTGGTGGTGGCCGACTTGATAATGACGCCTACGGCAGCCCTGGCCGACATCGTTCTCCCGGTTGCCTCTTACCTGGAGACCGACGCCGTGCTCGTCAAGATGGGGGCGGGAGTATTCTGGCTGGAGCCACAGCAGAAGGTCGTTCAGATCGGCGAGTGTCGGTCGGATCTCGAGATCATACGCGAGTTGGCCGAGAGACTGGGGCTGGGGGAATACTTCGGCGAGGACCTGCACGCTCTGCTTGATGATTACCTCAAACCGATGGGTATGACCTTCGACGAACTGCGGCGGCGCCCGGGCGTCGTCTCATCAACGGTAAGATACCGGAAATACCTGGAAAAGGGCTTCAACACGCCTTCTGGAAAGGTGGAACTGTATTCCAGCCTCTGCGAGCAATGGGGATACGAGCCTTTGCCTGTCTATCACGAGCCTGAGGAAACCCCGTTCAGTGCGCCGGAGATGCTCACGGAGTACCCGCTGATACTGACCAACACCCATGAGGCGAACTACGTACATTCTCAAGACCGCTATCTCCAGGAGATACGCAAGAACAAGCCGGAACCGCTGACGAGCATCCACCCCGAGACTGCCGCCGGTCTGGGCATCTCGGAGGGTGACGCGATATTTATCGAGAATAAGCGCGGCCGGATAAGGCAGAAGGCGACCCTTGACAAAGGGATCGACCCCCGGGTGGTCAGCGTCGGCTACGGCTGGTGGTACCCGGAAAGGGGCGAGTCCCAGATGTACGGCTGGGATGAGGCCAACCTCAATATCCTGACAGACGACAGCCCGCCCTACAGCCCTGAGATGGGCTCCCCCAAGATGAGGGGCTTCCTGTGCAGGGTGTACAAGGACGACACCCGAGCCTCGGCGCGGGCTGCTGGTGATCAGTCGATGAAGATCGGCCAGAGCGCGAAATCGTCGAACCAGACTGAAAAGTCGGAGGCGTCGAACGTGCCCACGTAGAACCCCACCTTGCCTGTGGCGAACGTGCTGTCGGTGAACTCCCCGACGTACATATCGTCTACCCATGCCAAGAAGGAGTCTCCCACCATGCTCACGGCCAAATAACGCCATCCGTCGGGTTCAACCGGAGGAAGGTCGACTACCTGGGACATCTGCGTCCACTGCCCGTTGACCCGCTTCCACAGCCGCGCGGTGTCATCGCCCATCACGCTCAGCTCGTAGAGGTTCTGCATATCCTCCTGAAGTCGGAATACGAGCCCGTACTCCCAGCTCCCCGAGTCCTGCGACGGGTAAGCCCAGGCCTCAAAGTAGACGTTGTCGAACGACTGCCACGGCCACCAGGACGCGGTTTCCCAATCCGAGGCCATGACGTGGATCCGATAGGATCCCCCGGCGTCCGTCGAGTACCCTACTGCCGCTTTGCTGCCGGCGGCTGTAGCCCAGCCGCTGCTCGGGTCCGAGAAGTCGTCGAATACCAAGGGGTCGGTGGAAGGTGGTTCGGTGGTCGTCGTTGTGGGCGGCGCCATCTTCTGCCGGAGCCGCCACAGGATCTGGGCCACCTCGCCTCGGGTGGCGTTCTTCCACGGGTCCCACACCCCGGCGCTATCCAGGCGGATGCCCCATAGTAGTCCGCTGACTTCCGCGATCTTGGCGTTGAAACCGTGATTGGGGTCATCGAAGTTCCGCATCGTGTAGCGGGAGTCGCCGTAGTAGGCATTGCTGGGTTGATTCAGCGTGACCCCTGCTTTAGGAGCCGCGCGGACCACCATGGTCATGACCTGTGCTCGGGTGATGTTGGAGTAGGGATCGAAAGTGTTTGCCGTCTTGCCCACGGTGATGCCGTTGGCGGCGCAGACAGCCACGTACTTGGAGGGGTAGAAAGGATCGGTGCCCGATTGATTCTCGACGTCGCCGAATGGGTTTGTTTCGTTACCGGTCACCTGCACGCCCAGGGTGAGCACTATCATTTTGGCGAACTGCTGCCGGGTCACCAGCTTCCCAGGGCCGAAACTGCCGTCGGGGAAGCCGGTGACGATGCCCAGGCTGGAGAGTTGTTGGATGGCTTCGGAGTAGTCTTGACCGGGGGTGACGTCGGTGAACGCGAGTGCGAGACCGGCGCCGAGGCCGGCGCACAGGAGAACGATGACGAGCACCATGGAGCCGAGCGCCGACAAGCGTTTCCCGAGAACAGACAATCGTGTCCGAGGTCTCATCGTTCCTCCACTTCTCCGTAGCGCCTGGAGTGGACTCTAGCGTCTAGACTGAACGACTCGAGGGGACCTGTCAAGGGTTGGGGCTCCCGCGGCCAGGGAACGGAGGCCCCTGCTAGGCCGGCCAGCCACCGAGAGATCACCGTCTACCCCGGGCCGATCGTTCCCGGCGGACTGGTGGTCCCCGGACCGATAGTCCCCGGTGGGCTGGTCGGTTTGGTGGTGGTCGTCGGCTTCTTCGTTGTCGCCGTCCTTTTCGTCGTCGTCGTCGACTTCACGGTGGTCGATGTAGCGGGGGTGGAGGTCGTCGTCGGCCTCAAGGTCGTCGATGTACCGGGGGTGGTGGTCGTGGTCGGATTCACCGTCGTTGACGTAGTGGGAGCGGAGGTCGTCGTCGACTGGAGCGTCGTGCCGGTCGTCGTGACGAAGTCTTCTGGGGTAGCGGCCCCGCCCCGAAAAGCCAGGGATGCCCCCGTCCCGATGGCTGCGACCAAGACTACCGACAATGCGGCCACGATGATGATCCGCCTGCGGTTCCGGCGCCCGGGCGGTGCCCCGCCGCGCGCATCGGCGGCGCTCGGAACTCCCGGGTACGGCGCGGCCGAAGCCTCAGTCGCTTGGAGATCGTATTGGCCGAACGGCGCTGTTCCCTGGGGAGACGCGATGAACTCGGCCCGCGTCGGCGCAGGCGGAGGCGCCGGCGGAGGCGGGGGCGGAGAGAGTGGGGGCGTTTCCCATTGCGCCGCCGCCGTCACCGAGGGAGGCTCGGCCAGGACCGGCTCGGCCGCGGCCTCGAGACCGATTGCTCCGACCACGGGCTGTTCGACCGAGGTGGAGGTCGGCGGTGGAGGTGGGAGCGGGGGCGGTGCCTCCGGAGGTGTCGCGGGCAGCGGAGGCGGGGTGGGCGTCGATGGAGGCGTCGCGGGCGACGGAGGCGGAATGGGTGTCGCCGGAGGGGCGGCCGACGCTACCAGCTCGGTCACCGCGGGGACGGACTTGCTCGGATTGAGGGCGACCAGGAGTTCCTCGGCGAAGATAGCCCCCATCTCGTAGCGGTCCCTTGGCAGTTTCGCAAGCGCGCGAGCGAGCATGGGCTCGAGGGCGGGGGGGAGATTCGGACGCAGAGCGCGGATCGACGGGACCGGCGCGGATATGTGCTTGACCAGCACTGTCACCGTCGTGTCCCCGTCGAAGGGTACGACTCCCGCCAGGCATTCGAAAAGCACTATGCCGAGCGAATACAGGTCGGACCGCACGTCGCACTCCTGGCCCTGCGCCTGCTCCGGAGACATGTAGTGCGCCGAGCCGACCACCGTCCCCGGCGAGGTGAGCGAGGTCGAGCCGATGATCTTCGCGATACCGTAGTCGGTGAGGATAGGCTCCCCATCGTCAGACATGATGATATTTGCCGGCTTGATATCCCGGTGCACCATTCCCCGGCTGGCCGCGTAATCGATGGCGCCACAGAGCGGGGGGAAGATCCGGCCGATCTCAGGGAGCGATAATCCTCCGCCGGCCCTTCGTCCCGCGAGCACCGTGGACAGTGTGGGGCCGCCGATGTACTCCATCACCATGTAGTACAAGTGGTCCTCATGGTCGGAGTCCAGCACACGCACGATGTTGGGGTGGCGCAAAGCGGCGACTGCGTGGGCTTCGCGCCGAAAGCGGTCGACGAAGGACTCGTCGGTGGAGAGGAACGGGTGGAGTATCTTCACGGCGACCTGCTGATCGAGGCCGGGGTGGCGGGCCCTGTAGACCGTCGCCATCCCGCCACCGCCGATCATGGCGGTGAGCTCATACTTTCCGAGCGTGCGCCCGACGAGGCTCTCCACGTGGCCCTCCCCCTGCTTCGCGCCCTGGCGAAACGTCCTCTTCCGAAGCCGCACCTCCATTGTATCGCTCGTGAGGGTGGAGGTGCACGCCTAAGGGCTTGGCGTGCGCTGGTATTGGGGCGAAAGTGCCCGGATCCGGAAGGCGCTACAACGTTTGCTTCGTGGATGTCTTTCGCTGGAGTGGTGAGCTGAAGAGGCCGGTGGTGGCATTCCCCGAGGACAGCATGCCGTCTGCCCTCAGATCCCCATGCCGCCGTCGACCATGAAGACGCTGCCGGTGGAGAAACTGCTCCGGTCGGAGGCCAGGAAGAGGACCATCTGAGCTATCTCCTCCGGTCGTCCGTGACGGCCCAGGGCGATGGCATGGTCGAGCATCTCCGTGCCGTCCTGCCCTACCACTTCGGTGAGCCGCTCCTCGATGGCGGATTGGAAGGGGTTGTCGATAGGGCCCGGTGCCAGGACGTTGACGCGGATAGCGCGGCCGGCCGCCTCTTTGGCCACCACCCGGGCCAACCCGATGAGCGCATGCTTGGAGGTGGCGTAGGCGGAGGCGCCGGGATCGGCCGTCACACCCATGATGCTCGAGGTGATGATCACGCTGCCGCCGTCGTTCATCCGGGGCAGCCCGTACTTGCAGGCAAGGAAAGAACCGCGGACATTGACGGCCATGACTGCGTCGAACACCTCCTCCGGATACTCCGTGACCGGCTTGATGACGCCCGCGATACCCGCGTGGCTGAAGAGGACGTCGATCTTGCCCCAGCGGCGGACCGTGTCGTCCAGGTAGCGCTGCGTGTCTGCGGAGTCGGAGACATCCGCGCATACAGCGGCCACTCGGTCGGTGACGGGTCCGGGGCCCAGGCCGGCGGCGCTCGAAGCGACGGTCCCCGAGGTCGCGGCCGCGCCGCTCGAAGCGGTGGCGGCCAAGGTCGCAGCGGCCCGGAGCAGCCCTTCCGAATCCGAGTCGACCAGCATGATCCTCGCGCCTTCCTCCAAGAGAAGAACAGCGCTGGCGAGGCCGACGCTACCCGCCCCGCCGGTGATGACGCATGTTTTCCCGGTCAAGATCCCCACGATGTTCCGCCTTCTGTCTCGTGCCCCGCGCCGGCGAAGAGCGTCGGCGCGGGCAGGATTTACCAGACGATGCCAGTGTATGGGATTCGGTCGCGACGGTCCAGGCAATGCGCTCATGAGCACCGATTACTTCCTCTTTGTCCTGTGGGCTCCTATGATGCGTGCTGGAGGAGTTGGAACCCGCAGGCGGGGGGAGAGGGGTGTGGAATGCAACCTGGCGAATCGGACGCCACGTTTAACAGCAGTGATGTTGGACTGGGTGTTCTCCTCGACCAACTGGAGAGGATGCAGGAGAGCTTCCCCAGGAAGACCAAAGAGGAGATCAGGGTCGCCCTCGACGAAGCCTGCAAGCAGGCCGCTCAGGTCCGGGCCGCCCTCGCCCACCAGACCGGATCTACCCGGGAGGAACGGTCGGATTCCCAGGGAGACGAGGTGGGCTGGCTAAGAAAAGTGGGAGCCTACCTGGTCTCGCTGATCATAGTGGCCGGTGTCTTAGTCGGCGTTGCCCTGCTCGGTCGATTTGGGACTCCCGAATTGGCAGACTGGGCTGTGATGGGGATACTTCTCGTGGCCATGTCGGTGTTCGGAGGCTGGCTGTACAGACTTCTTGCCGGTTTGCCTCGCACTGGGATCTGGTATTTCAGTGCCTTCTTAGTGGGGTTTCCGATGTTGGTGGTCTCCGCCTGCCTCGCCGCCCCGATATAGCCCGCGAGGGGTAGCGGCAGTGCACCGGGCCGCTCAATGCCAGAATAATGGGGCCGTCGCGGGCCGCGCCGGGCTCCACAAGGTCGCCCGCCGGGCCTGCGACGGCCCCAGTGCTCCTGACGGGCCATATAGGCCCCGAAAGGAGTAGACGTTCTCTACATCATGCCGCCCATGCCGCCGCCCATGCCGCCCATGCCCGCGGCGCCGGCCCCTGCTTCTTCGGGCTTGTCGGCGACGATGACTTCGGTGGTCAGGATGTTCTTGGCGATGGAAGCAGCGTTCTGAAGCGCGGATCGGGTGACCATGGCCGGGTCGATGATGCCCGCCTTGATCATGTCTTCGTATTCGCCGGTGGCCACGTTCATCCCGATGCCTTTAGCGCGGGTCTTGACCTCGTTGACGACCACGGAACCTTCCAAACCGGCATTGTTCGCCAGCTGGCGCAGCGGCTCCTCGAGCGCCCGGGCGATGATCCGCACCCCGGTGAGCTCGTCGCCCTCGGCTTTCACGGCCAGCACTGCCGGGATGGCTAGCACCTGGGCCACGCCCCCGCCGGAAACGATGCCTTCTTCCAGCGCCGCTCGGGTGGCGGAGAGAGCGTCTTCCACCCGGTGCTTCCTCTCTTTGATCTCGGTCTCGGTGGCAGCGCCCACTTTGACCACAGCCACGCCGCCGGCCAGCTTGGCCAGCCGCTCCTGCAGCTTCTCCCGGTCGAAGTCGGAGTCGGTATTCTCGATCTCCGCCTTGATCTGATTGATACGAGCCTTGATCTTGTCGAGCTCGCCGGCACCGTCCACGATGGTGGTGTCGTCCTTGGTGACCACCACCTTGCGGGCATGGCCCAGTTGCGACACTTGAGTGTTCTCGAGCTTGAGGCCCAGCTCTTCACTGATGACCTCGCCCCCGGTGAGGATGGCGATGTCTTCCAGCATGCGCTTGCGGCGATCGCCGAATCCCGGTGCCTTCACGGCGATGCCGGTGAAGGTGCCCCGCAGCTTGTTGACTACCAGAGTGGCCAGCGCTTCGCCTTCGACGTCCTCGGCGATGATGAGCAGCGCCTTACCCGACTGGATGACCTTCTCCAATACAGGCAGAAGGTCCTGAACGGAGCCTACCTTGCGATTGGCCATCAGGATATAGGGATCTTCAAGGACCGCTTCCATCCGTTCGGCGTCGGTCACGAAGTAAGGGGAGATGTAGCCCTTGTCGAACTGCATGCCCTCGGTGAACTCCAGCTCCATGCCGAAGGTCTGAGATTCCTCGACGTTCACCACGCCGTCCTTGCCCACCTTCTCGATGGCGTCGGAGATGACGTCGCCTATCTCCCGGTCGTTGGCGGAGATGGTGGCCACGCGAGCGATGTCTTCCTTGCCGGAGATCTCCTTGGACAGCTTCTTGATCTCTTCTACGGCCGCATCCACTGCTCGCTCGATGCCCCGTTTGATGGCCAGGGGATTGGCTCCCGCTGCCACGTTCTTGAGACCTTCCCGGACGATAGCCTGAGCGAGCAGGGTGGCGGTGGTAGTGCCGTCGCCGGCGATGTCGTTGGTCTTGGTGGCCACCTCGCGCACCAACTGGGCGCCTTGGTTCTCGAACACGTCCTCGAGATCGATCTCCCGAGCGATGGTCACGCCGTCGTTCGTGATGGTGGGGCTTCCATATCTCTTGTCGAGGACCACGTACCGGCCTTTGGGGCCGAGGGTGACCTTGACCGCATCGGCCAGGGTGTTCACGCCGCGCTCGAGCGCTCTGCGGGCTTCCTCACCGTACAGAAGTTGTTTTGTCATGAACCTTGTCTCCTTCGTTAGAGCAGAGAATCAGCACCCGAGGTCCGTGGTCGGACTATCCCTTGCGCAGAACTCCCACTATGTCCGAGGCCCGCAACACTAGATAGTCCTCGCCATCAAGCTTGACCTCGGTGCCCGAGTATTTGGCGAAAAGGACCAGGTCGCCCTTTTTTACCGGCATGGGCATAAGCTTGCCGGTGTTGTCGTACTTTCCGGGCCCTGCCGCCACGACCGTGGCCTTTTGCGGCTTCTCCTGGGCGGTGTCGGGAAGAACGATGCCGCTGGAGGTCTTGTCTTCCTTCTCGACCAACTTCACGACGACCCTATCCTCGAGTGGCACTAGTTTCATGCGCAAACCTCCTGTACTAACGTTCGTCTGCCGGATCTCTCGTGTCTCGAACGGGCGATGGGACCCTTCTGGTGGGATTGGCACTTCCTAGCTGCGAGTGCCAACTTGTTCATTATGTGTGCCCCAAATCCGGATCTGTCAAACCTCGGCATCCGGGTTTCAGATGAACGCAATCGGGCATGACAGGCACTGCGGGAATCAAAAGGCGGATGATCCGAATCGAAAGCGTGTACGGGCGCAGGGGGTGCTGGAAAATGAACGTAGGCCAACGGCGAGCGGTCGCTCTGGCGATCGTCGTATCGTCACTCGTGCTGATCGGACTCGTGGGAGGATGCGGAGACGGCGACACCGCGTCATCTTCCACCGCCCCGACCGGGGCTCCCACTTCAACGGCAGCAACCACCACGGTCACGACCGCCCCGACCACCTCGACCACAGCTGCCACGACGACCACGACCGAAGCCGCAACGGCAGCGACGCGGCCGACCGGGCTTCCTACTTTGGCCGATGTGGAAGATTACAGACAGTGGCTGAAGATGAATACCGAACCGGTTCAAGGCCGCACCCACGGACTGACGGATATCTACATCGATCAGGAGCGTGAGACCATCGCGCCTAATGAGACGCTCGTCTTGCCGTTCCCCGACGGAAGCACGATCGTCAAGGAACAGCTCCAAGGGAGTCTGGTGGCCATCATGCGAAAGGTGGAAGGTATCGATCCCGAGCATGGCGATTGGCAGTGGATCGAGTACCGGACCGATGGGGGGATCGTCGGCCAGGACGGCGCCTGCTGGAGCTGCCATGGACAGGCGGAGAGTACCGACTGGGTGTTTACGAAGCTCGAGACACCCTAGGGTCTGGTGGCATGATATGAACGTCCTTCTAGCCAGGTGTCGCCCGTCGACATGAGCAAAGCTGTACCATGAAGAACGGCCCACCCATGCGATCGATGATCATCGGCTCCGCGCCCAACAAACGGAAGTACGCGGTATCCAAAGGAGGCTGCTGACGTGAACGTGGCATCAGAGCATGCTCCGGCGATTGATGTGCATTCGCACTACATACCGGATTCGTATCGGAAATGGCTCACAGACACGGGTTTGCTTTTCACCGATGGTTTCGCGCTGCCACCCTGGAGCTACCTGCAACATGTCGAGGATATGGATCGGATGAACATAGGCGCAGCGGTATTGAGCCTCTCCTCACCGGACATACATTGGGGCGACGACAGCACGGCACGCTCGCTTGCCCGAGATGCGAATGAAGTAGCGGCTGAGGCTGTGGCGGCCTACCCGAAGCGATTTGGCTTCTATGCCACCTTGCCCATGCCGGACGTGGACGCTTCGCTGGCGGAGATCGAGTATGCGTTCGACGTTCTACATGCAGACGGGGTCAAGTTCTACAGCAACAGCAATGGGGTCTACCTGGGTGATTCTCAGCTTGAACCGGTATTCACCGAGCTCGGCCGAAGAAACGCGGTGGTCACGGTTCATCCCGTTAAGTCCAAAGCTATTCCCGATAACGTGTTGGCGGGCGTGCCCTACCCGTTGTTCGAGTTTCAATTCGACACCACCAGGGCCGTGGCAAACATGATCTTCAACGGAACGCTCAAACGTAATCCGGGGATCAAGTTCGTGTGCCCGCACATGGGGGCGCTGTTCCCGCTTCTGGGAGGCCGTATGGAGGGAATCGCGAAGCTGATGGCTCACTTCAAAACGGCCCCTGAGGGTTTTGAGGCCCCAGATGTCAAGACCGAATTGAGCAACCTCTACTATGACGGGGCCGGCGGCTTCAACTTGCCGGTCCAGCTTCCGGCTGTCAAGGGGATCGGCAACCCCGAAAGAATGCTCTGCGGGAGTGACTATCCGTTTACTCCGGCGGCCGTAGGTAAGCAAATGCTGGATGATCTTCGCAGTACGGATCTATTGACGGAGGAGCAAAAGGTGGGCGTACTGCGCAGGAACGCCCTTGATCTGTTCCCGCGCTTCAACTAGTGGGAAGCGATGCTGGCTTTCACGAACGCGAACCTGATCGACGGGACAGGGTCGGCGCCCGTTACCGGTACTACCGTTCTCGTGGACGGAAAGAAGATCGCAGCGGTGGGCAAAGACGTTTCCGTACCCGACAGCGCACTAGTGATCGACTTGCAGGGTAGGACCCTGATGCCCGGACTCATCGACAGCCACGCGCATCTGGGCGGAAGGGATCATCCCCCCGGCCTCGACAACGCAAAGAACTCCTTCCATTACGCACCGATGCGTGATTATGCGCTGGCGTCGGGCGTCACGACCATCAGGAGCTGCGGCGACTTCCTGCGGGATACGCTCGACACCCGCGACAAGATCGCTGAAGGCTCGCTGCGCGGGCCCCGGTTGATTTGCTCCGGAAAGAGCTTTCAGAAGAAGGACGCCCACCCCAGCAGGACCGTATGGGGGAACGATCCGGAGACCTGCGAGAACGCCGGCGCCTTCCCCGAGACCCCGGAGGAGGCGCGGAAGCTGGTCCGCGAAATGGTGACCGCGGGGGTCGACTACATCAAGATCATCGTCGCCGATTCGTTCATATTCATCTACCCCGAGTGGATTGAGCCGCTGGCCGACGACGTCATGGAGGCCATCATCGACGAGGCCCACAAGCTCGGCAAATGGGTGATGTGCCACATAGACAGCGCGCCCGACGCCATCAAACTGGTCGGTTTTGGTGCCGACGAGATCAATCATCTGATCTCGATGGGGATAGCCGAACTTCCGGAGGAAGCGGCCTACGATGAGCTGTTCCAACTGATGGTGGAGAAGGGGACCTGGTTCGTGCCCACCATCACCGTCGTACGTACGTATAACCACATCATCCTCGAGAAAGGCGCCCCCGCGACCATCGACGACTACTTCATCCCCCACTACAAGAAAGCCTACGAGGCAGGCGTGCGGATGGGGTGCGGCTGCGACTCGGGCGCCCCGGCCGTGCTTTGGGGACCATCGCTGCACGCGGAGCTCAAGGAGTACGTGTACAACCTGGGTATGAGTCCGCTTGAAGCCATCAAATGCGCCACTCAGAACAACGCGATCATCCTCGGCATCGATGGCAAGGTGGGCACCATCAAAGAAGGGGCGCTTGCCGACATACTGATCGTAGACGAAGATCCATCGGAGAAGATCGACAACCTGGACGCCGTCTCCATGGTGCTCAAAGAGGGCGCGATCGTTGTAGACAATATGCTGTCGTGATCGAACCTAGGAGGCCAGGCGCCCGGAGGGCAGTATAGACGGTAATACAGACTGTCTATACGCGACGTAAAGGACCTTGCCGCGCCGGAAAGTCGGGATAGCTGGGGTCTTGTGGACGGGAGCACGCATGTCTGACCGCGCCCGTACTGTCTTAGTGGTTTTGATCGCGGCCCTGCTGCTGTCCTTCGCTGCCGGTGGATCCGCGTTGGCTTTCAGCGACGTTCCGACGTCTCACTCTTTTGCCGAGGCCATCGACGATCTCACTGCGCGCGGCGTCGTTGCGGGCTTTCGTGACGGCACCTTTCGGCCGGACGCCCCCGTCACGCGCCAGCAATTCGCCAAGATGATCGTGTGCGCCCTGGGGCTTCCCACGACGACCGCCGACCTGTGCCGGTTTTCTGATGTGGCCCTCAGCCGGGACGACGGCCTCTACCCGGACCACTTCGTCGCGGTCGCCGCGGCTAACGGCATCACCCGGGGCTACGCCGACGGCACCTTCGGGCCATGCAACAACCTTGAGCGGACCCACGCCGTTACGATGGTCATCCGCGCGTTGGAGAGGATCTACCCCGGCGCTCTCGAAGCGCCAAGAGCGGGCTCATCCTTCGACGGTGATTGGGGCGATCTGTACGGCGAGCAACGAGATCACGCTACCCGGGCTTTCTCCAACGGTCTGCTCGACGGACTCGATCTCTCGGGCGTCGCGAAAGACCCGCGGGCGCCGATGCCTCGGGGCGAAGTGGCGCAGGTTCTCTACAACATGATGCGACTACTGCCTGAGGTTGCCGAGTTCCAATCTTCTGTTCAGCGAGTGGATGAATCCTTGAAGGCCTCCATGCTTGCGAGTGGGTCCTGGAGTGCCGCAGTCCCCGTGCCGCTGGAGGAGCTACGGCTTCTTCGCGTCGGTTTCTGGGGGTTCGACGGCAGAGCCCACGCTGGAAGCATCGTGGTGCACAATGCCTGGGCGGATGATCTTCAGACGGTGTTTCGGAAGCTCTACGATGCCCGTTTTCCCATCCGAAGCATGGACCTGATCGATGACTACGCGGCCTCCGACGAGCGGTCCATGGCGGCGGATAACACCTCGGCCTACAACGGTCGATATGTGAGCGGCACGACCGTGTGGAGCATGCATGCGTATGGATCGGCTATCGATATCAACCCGATCGAAAACCCCTGGGTCCGTGGAGATGATGTACGGCCCGCTGCCGGCCGGTCCTATATCGATCGCTCCTTGAATCCTCCCGGAACGATCCACTCCTGGGATGTGGTCGTTCGCGCCTTCGCCTCCATCGGCTGGAAATGGGGCGGGGATTGGAAGGGTACCAAGGACTATCAGCACTTCAGCAGCAATGGGAAGTAGCGAGGCAATCAGAAGGGCGGCGTGGCTGCGCGCTGCAGCCGCCGCGCAGGTCGCTGCCGTGTCGGACTGCCCTCGGGAGGCTGGAGGAAGACATGATGGTCGAGGCTTAGGCATGAAGAGGCTATTGCTCGCAGCCGCCATCGTCATCGCGTGTCTTGTCGGTGTCGTGCAATGGGGCTGCTCGACGACCGCTCTCCCGGCCGGAACCGGCGCGGACAGCGAAGCCACGTCTGTCAATGCCGGCGACGTCAGCTTGGCCCGTGCGTTTGCCGAGCGGGCCGGCAATCTGGAGGTCGAGGGGCAAGGAACGGTATCGAAGGTGCTGACCGACGACACTGATGGATCCAGGCATCAACGGTTTATCGTGCGGTTGGCCTCCGGGCAGACCCTCCTAGTCACGCACAACATCGACATTGCTCCCCGAGTCGGTTCGCTGCGGGTTGGTGACACGGTCTCGTTCAAGGGCGAGTATGAGTGGAATGCTGAGGGCGGCCTCATACACTGGACGCATCACGACCCGACCGGGAGTCACGCCGGTGGCTGGATCAGGCACAACGGCCGGACGTACCAGTGAGGGCTCCCCATCCATGGACGGACTGTGGCTTCGTGTCCGCCCACCGCGAGGGGGTGGGTCTCTTTCCTATCGTCTCGAGCGCGGGCTGGCTTGAGAATCACTGCTGCGGAGAGTGCTGAGCGGAGGCCTGCCAAGAACCGAACCATCCGTTTCCATGAAAGGCCAGCCGCTGTCAACTGTTTTTCAGCATCTCGTAGTGATTCCATCAAGTACCCTTGAACCAGGGTGAGCGAGGGTCGACTCGGCGAGCTCACGCGAGGGCGATTGACCTCAGCCGGTCACGGGAATATCCTGCGCATGAGCCTCTGGTGAGGTGATGATCTACGATGTCCAGTTGATCCTGGAGTCGGCCAAGGGATGGAGGTGTGCGGTGAGGAAGGGGAATGGCTTGGAAAGGGCCGGAGGTCTCGCGGTGACGGAAATCGAGTTTCCATCCCAAGGGGCAACACTGCGTGGCCTTCTGTTTCTGCCGCCCGCCGCAAAAAGCAGGCCGGCGACGGTGATCATGGCCCACGGAACCTCGGGCACGATAGGCATGGTTGCAAACGAGTATGCGAGGACGTTCTGTGGAGCCGGCTTGGCGGTGCTTCTTTACGATCACCGGAATTTCGGAAGAAGTGGCGGCCAGCCGAGGCAGGAGATTAATCCTTGGATTCAATGCCGGGGCTACATCGACGCCATGAATTTCGTCGAAACGCTTGGTCACCTAGACGTATCCCGCATGGCGCTGTGGGGCGACAGCTATAGCGGCGGGGAAGTAGTTGTCGTGGGGGCATGCGACAGGCGAGCCCGGGCGATCGTCGCCCAGTGCCCGGTGTTCGGCCGAGAGTTACCGTCAATTAGTCCGAGCAGAGAGAACTTCGAAATCATAAAGGACACTCTTCTTGGGGGCGATGTCCGGGGCACAGCGGAGACCACGACTGGACCCATGCCCGTCGTGTCGTCTGATCAGCGGGGCACGCCGTCGCTCCTTGAGCCGATTCAGGCCTTTCGCTGGTTCATCGACTATGGCGGGCGGCCCGGCTCTGGTTGGGTCAACAACGCTACGAGGGTCATCCCACCCACGCCCGTAACCTACAGCCCGGCGGCCTGCGCCCCCTTCCTCGACGCGCCAACTCTTTTGATGGTCGCGGCCGAGGACGAAATGGTGCATGCCAACTATGCCGTTACCAAGTACGCATACGGACTAATGCCTGAGCCGAAACGCTGGTACGACATCAAAGACGGCCATTTCGGCCTTCTTTACTTCCCCAGCGAACGCTTTGATGAGGCGAGCCACATTCAGGCGGAATTCCTAACCGATTGGCCACATGCCTGACCCGGCCAAAAACGCCGGGTCATCTCATCAGTTCAGCGCACACCCCAATCGCCTCCGCCAGCTTGCCCCTACCGAGATCCTCCTGTCCCTCAAGGCGCCGCAGGTAGGTGATCGTTACCGCCAGCGAGCTGTGATCCAGAAACCGGGAAGCATCCTCAATGCTCTCGGCGGCGTCCCTACGTAGTTTGGCCGCGGTATGTGGAAGGATGTGAAGACCGGATGCCCCGCTGGCGGGTAATGGATAGATTCATACAGGCGGACCACCTGGTGGGCAACATCGTCGCTCACCTGGGTAGGGCGCAGAAGCGCCTGCAGCTTCGGTAGGCGGCCTTGTTCTTCTAGGCCGCACCCGACTACGGGCGCCGCGTGGCCGCAGGTCGCGTCCTGAAGTCCCGATCGCGGACATCCTGGTCACGTTCAACGTCAATCCCGATCAGCCGAACGGCGGTCCGCCCTCGGGTTTTATGATGTAGCCCCCCGGAGCTCATTGTGGAGTTGGAGGAGCAAGGGCGCCGGGTTTGCTTCGGCACCGTGCCCTTTCGCACCGACAGCTTCTGTGGGGCGGGATCGCCTCAAGCCATGGCTACCGTGCCGCGTACCATCTGCCAGGGGATGAAGGCTTGCATCGAGGTCGTCCTTATGGCCGCAGACGGTGGGCACCTCACCGGCGGAGAAGAGGTCATTGTTGCATCGGGCACCGGGGGGGCTGACACCGCGGTGGTGGCCATCGCGTCCAGTTCCAGCAGATTACCCGAGCTGCAGATTACGGAGATCATCTGCAAGCGCTAGAAACCAAGTCATGGTCACCGGGTGCCAGACCCCCCTCGTCCAATGGCACGCGAAGGCTCCTTGCTTACTCGCCCGAGTAGGGTACCGGCGGACTGCAAGCGCCGAAAGAGATGGGGTGGCTCGAAGACTTCGTCAAGGTCGACAGCGAAACGACGGAGCATCTCTGGAATTCGACATCCCGCCCATGCGTTACGATCAGTTGGCGCATGGCACGAGACAGAGAGGTACTACAACCCTCGGTTTCTCGCGAGCCCAGGGTTATCGAGGAGGAAGCCCGCGGCCTAACCCCCGGCGATCGGCGGGAATATGGCGACTTCGTCTCCCTCGTGCAGTGTGGCGTTCACGCCGCCCACCAAGGCGATGTGGTGGCCGTTGAGCAAGACGACGACCCCTTCCTCGAGGCCTCCGGATCGGTTCAGGAGTCCTTGTCTTTGCTCAGAAGTGGTGCAGAGGACATCCAGAAGTCGTCCCAGGTC
>JAZDLO010000011.1:0-16773 GCA_043801935.1 bacterium | reverse complement strand
GCAACTCAGCCGGGGGCTACCGCTCGTCAAGTGGTTCTTGGCCATCCCCCATTGGATCGTGCTGTGGTTCTTGTGGATCGGAGCCATCGTGTGCGTCATCATCGCCTGGTTCGCCATCCTTTTCACAGGCAAATACCCTCGAAGCCTCTTCGACTATGTCGTCGGAGTGAACCGCTGGACCCTGCGGGTGGAAGCGTACGCCATACTGCTGATCACCGACCGGTATCCGCCGTTCACGCTGTCTGAGTAGCTGGGCGCGACTGCGCACGATCTGCGCCCCGGCCGCGATCCGAGACGCGGCAGCGCAAGGAGGATCGACAAGTCGTTCGTGCTCAACATGATCGTCGACAAGGATGATGCCGCCATCGTCCGGTCGACCATCGGCCTCGCGCACGAACTGGGACTCACCGTCGTCGCCGAAGGCGTCGAGAACGAGGCTACCCTCAAGCTGCTGGCTGCTTTCGGGTGCGACATCGCTCAGGGTTTCTATCTGGGCCGGCCGATGCCGCCACGGGCGATCGCCGGCCATCTTTCCGCCGAGGCTACTGGCGACGGCACGGCCGAGGAAGACAAGGACGTGGGGCGGCTCGCGCACGCTGCCGGGTGAGGTGTGACCGCGGGCGGGGGCACCCCCGCTCCCCGGGGCGGTCGATGGCCCGTCTTCAGCGCGATTCGAGCTCGGTGATCTCCAGACTGTCGGCGATGTCGATACAGCCGTACACGCTCATGGCCGCCGGGCAACGTTCGATGTAGCCCGCGAACACCTCCCGAGCCTCCTCAGCCTTGCCTGCCGGCACCTTGAGTCTGTACGCGACCCGGATGCGCGAGATACGCAGCACCCCGTCGATGTCCTCGATATCACCTTCCACGAGCGCCTCGTAGCGGTCGGTGTGGGTAGGGATCTTGCGGCTGGCCAGCGCCGTGGCCAGTGTCCCCATCATTCAGCCACCGACCGCTCCCACCATATGATCAAGCGTCGCGGCGTGCTCCACCTCCGGATCCACCCGGTAGAACTTCTTGATCCCCCCGTGTACTCCGTAGTAGATGGGATCGGCAAAGCCCTCGATGGTGGCTCTGCGGGTGGGACCGTTCTCCCGCGTGATGGTGATGCGAGAGGTGTGCACTACTTCCCTCATTGACGCCTGCCTCCCCGTCTCTTGCTTCCCTATTGCGGGTATCCGAGCCGCAGCTCTTCGTTGGAGGCCGCCCGCACATCCACCACTTCGACGTCGAAGTGCAGCCTCTTGCCGGCAAGGGGATGATTGGAGTCGACCACCACCCCGCTGTCGTTGACCTCGAGCACCACCAGGGGCACATCGCCGTTCGGTGTCTCGCCGGCGAAGGTCATGCCGGGGGCCACGGGCACGCCCTGGGGA
This sequence comes from bacterium, assembly GCA_043801935.1. Classification (GTDB taxonomy): domain Bacteria; phylum Actinomycetota; class Thermoleophilia; order RBG-16-64-13; family RBG-16-64-13; genus JAZDLO01. The sequence goes on along the minus strand of JAZDLO010000011.1, from coordinate 15,397 downwards.
AACTGGTCGCTCGGGACCTCGAAAATGGCCTCTTCGTCGACTTCGCCATAGGCATCGGCAGCCTCCACCACCACCTCGGACTTGTGTCCGGCCGCGACGCCATCCAAGGCGTTCTCGAGACCGGGGATGATGTTCTCATAGCCATGAAGATACGTGAGGGGGGCACAGCCCTCGCTGGAATCGATGACAGTGCCCTCGTCATCGGTAAGAGTGTAGTTGAGGCTCACGATGGCGCCGCGCGTCGCTTGCATCAGGCATGTCCCTTCGTCGGTTCTGAGTTCGGGATCTAAGATCCAGGGTAGGAAGGTTACTACACTATCCGCCCGACGCCACCAATTTCTGGAGGATCTCTCGGTTGGTGCGCGCAAGCTCGAGAAGGCGGGCATCCTGCTCTTCCAGATGCTTGAGGATGCGCTCAGTGTCTGCAAAAGCCTTCTGATTGACCGTATAGTCGGCTTCGGCGCGGGCCTCGGAGTGGCGGCCCTGCAGGTTCTGGCCTACCATGATCAGCGGCATCAGCATGATCTGAATGACGTTGCTGATGAGCAAGTAGGCGACGAAGGCCGGGAACGGATCGAACGAGTGCAGATGAAGCGAGGGGATCTTGCTGGCCACGATGTTGTATCCGACCCAGACCACCGTCCAGGTGACGATGATCAGGAAGAACCCCATAGTGCCCACCTTGTCGGTGACCGCGATCGCCAGCCGGTCGAGCCCGGAGAGGTTCTCCCTCACCGCCTGGTTGGGGGGCGTCCCGGCCGCCGCCGCATCCACCGTGGCGCCATACCGTTTCTTGTGCGAACCGATCATAGCTGCCTCCTACGTGACCTGGTCCGGGTCCTGATCCGCCCCCTGCGCGGCAACGCTCTCTTTCCACCACTTGAAGTGCCGCTCGCGAGCGGTGCTCTCGCCGAGCGTGCCCCGGACCATGGCGCCGAGATAGTCACGCCCGTGCCGGGTCAGGAACACATGACCGAGGTGTCCGGCTAGAAGCGCCACCCCGGCGGCGGCGAGCAACCCGTGCAGCCACAAGGACCTCGATACCAACCACGGGGGCAGGCGCGTGTTCCCCAGCAGCACCGACCCCGTGAACACGAAACCTACGGCCATGGCCGCCACCAGCACCGCATTTGCCTTCTGACCCGCGTTGAACCGCCCCTGCGCCGGCATGTCGCCGCCGCGAAGGCCACGCCCGCGCAGAGCCGCCCAGAACCAGCGGCGATCGTCCTGGTCCCACACATCGATCTCCCGCAGGTCGCGTGCCAAGCGTCCGCGGTCCAAGACCAGAAACAGGAGGATGGGCACGAGGATCATGAGCAAGCCCACTGCCCCATGGTAGTGGATCACGGCTTGTCTGGCGCCCGCCATCCATGCGCGCGTGGCAGGGACCCACGTGAGGAGCCCGCTCACGAACGCGACGATGAACAGGGCGGCATAGATCCAGTGCGCGAGCCGCTCGGCGAGTACGAAGCGCGGAAGCCGGCCGTTCGAAGCACGCGACATCAGATCACCCGATGGTCGCATCTGCGGGATAGCCCCGCTGCTCCCAGTAACCCTCGTAGCCGTCCGGACCGCTAGCTATAGCCTCGACCCGCACCACCCATTTGACGTATTTGTAGCCGAAGCTGCCGGGCAGCACGAGGCGTAGAGGTTGACCCATCTCGGGCGTCAGGATCTCTCCGTCCAGCTCGTGGGCCAGAAGGGTATCCGGGCGCAATGCTTCGTCCAGGGTGAGAGAGTCGGTGTAGACGTCGTCGCTCGAGTAGAAGACCAGGTGGGTCGCCTGAGGATCGATGTCCGCCCGCTCCATCAGCTCCCGGACGGTGATCCCCTTCCACCGCACTCCCGCGACACCCCAGCCTTCCACGCACTGGAAATCGCGCGTTTGCTCCACTTGAGGCAGATCCAGGAATTGCTCGAACGTCAGCGTCATGGGCTTGCGAAACAGGCCGTCCACCGTCAGGCGCCAGGTGGCGCGATCGAAATCCGCTCCCGCGGTGATACTGTTGATGCGAAAAGTCCCGCCGCTCGCCGACTGACCCCCGCCGGCGGGGATCCGCGGCAGCAGTTCCTTTCCCAGGAACAGCGCGGCCACACCGGCGACGATCAGGCCTATGAAAGCCCGCCGACCGATACGCTTCTCGGAGTCTGCCCGCTCGTTCTGCTGCACCGATCCTCCCCGGGATCTTTCGTGTGCGCTCATCGATGCCTTTAGGGGTATTTCTCCCCTCGAGCCGATATCGAAACCGGGCGCCCTTGGGCGGCAAACCTCCACCGGTCTCTGCCTCCGTCGTCTATCGCTCGCTGCCTTTCCTGCTAGACTGCCGCCATGCGGCAGATGGATCGCAGAACCTTCCTCCTGTCCACCGGTCGATGGCTTATGGTGGCCGGACTGGCTCCCACCCTGTCCGGCTGCGCTCGAGCTCTGCGCTGGTCGGAGTCCCAGGGTCGACTCGAGGGCGACGAGGCCGCAAGCAGCGGAACCGCGGGAACCACCGAGTCCGGCGCGACTACGGCTACGACCGGCAGCGTCCCGACCGGCAGCGTATCGACCTCCACCACCGAGTTGGGCACGACCACCACGACCGGCGCTCCCACGCCCGATCTGGCGGTCATCCGAGGCGACTTCCCGGACAAGAACGTGCGCGCGGCCGTCGCTCAGCTGGGCGGCATGGAGCGCTTCGTCAAACGTGACGCGAAGGTGGTCGTCAAACCGAACGTGCTCACCGGACGGCCCCCCGAGTATGCCACGACGACGAACCCGCTCGTGATCGCTACGATCGTCCGGATGTGCCTGGAAGCCGGCGCAGCTCAGGTCACCGTCCTCGATAATCCGACCAGCTCGCCCCGAGCCGCCTTCCGCGAGTCGGGCTTGACTCAGGCGGTCGAGGAGAGTGGAGGCAAGCTCAAGTATCTCAGCAACCGTAATTTCGAAAGAGTGGAGATCCCCGAAGGCAGGGCCGTCACCTCCTGGCCCCTGGTGACCGATGCCCTCGAAGCCGACACGTTCATCAACGTCCCCATCGGCAAGACTCACGGTATGGCCGGGCTCACTCTGGCCATGAAGAACCTCATGGGCATCATGGGCGATCCCCGCGGCCAGATCCATATCGACTTCGCCCAGAAGATCACCGACGTGAACACCCGGGTCAAACCGCACCTCGTGATCCTCGACGCCTACCGCATCCTTGTCCGCAACGGCCCCACCGGCGGTAACCTGAACGACGTGCAGATGCCCAAGACCGTCGTCGCCGGGACCGGCCAGGTGGCCGTCGACGCCTACGGCGCCACGATCATGGGATGGAAGCCCACCGACCTTTCCTCGCTCGTGGAAGCGGCCGACAGGGGCCTAGGTGAGATCGACCTCGGCAGGCTCACGATCTCCGAGGGGACCGCCTGATGGCAGCGGCCGGGGTCCCCCTCGATCCGTCCCCCGATACAGAGGACGTGCCACCCCCCGTCCGGAGATCCGGGGAGTCACGAGCCGAGAGCCGTCCCCGGAGTGTGCACCGCTACAGGCGGGTATTTCAAATCCTTTTCCTTGCCCTCTTCCTCGTTCTCCTGACCCTGACCGTCTGGCCCCTGGGTACCATCTTCCTGGGCGGGTTCCTGCTCTCCGACCCGCTGCTGGCCATCAACTCGGTGACCAACGGGGTCATCAAGTGGGAGCTGGTCCTCGCCATCCCGGTATTACTGAGCCCGCTTATCATCGGCCGGGCGTTCTGCGGGTACGTGTGCCCACTGGGCTTCATGGTGGAGTTGTTCGGGCCGCGGCGCGAGCGCCACCCCGGGCCGCGAGCCCGTAAGATACTGCGGAAGGTGCCCCTCTTCGGGCTGGTATCGGTCCTGTTCCTCATCGTGTTCGGCAGCGCGGTGTTCCTCGTGTTCGACCCGCTCTCGATCTTCACCCGCACCGCGACGACGCTTGTCTATCCAGCGGTCGATCGAGGGCTGCGGCTGGCCGGCGACGTCCTCTACCTGGCGCCGCCGCTGCGCGGCGGCGTCGACCGGGTCAACGACGTCCTCACCGGCCGCCTCGTCTTCGCCGACGGCCTAGCGTACAAGCTCCAGTTGATCATGCTGGGGATGTTCGTCGGTGTCCTCGCCATCTCGTTCGTCGAACGCCGGCTGTGGTGCCGTCACCTCTGCCCGCTGGGCGCCCTGCTGGGCCTGGTAGGCCGGGGTGCCATCTACGGCCGGGTAGTGGACGAGCGCGCCTGCTCTACCTGCGAAGCCTGCGTGGCCGTCTGTCCCATGGACGCCGTCCGAGATGGCGGCCGCTCCACCGACTGCTCCCGCTGTCAGTTGGGACTGGAGTGTGCCGACGCGTGCACGCGCGGCGCCATCCGCTGGGGCCGCAAACCCCGTAAGCAGCACGTCCACGACCCCAGCCGCCGCGCTCTCCTCCAGGCGGGCGGCCTCGCGTTCGTCGGGGGCTTCTTCCTTTTCACGGGACTGGGTCGTGTCCAACGTAACGTGCATCTGATCCGTCCGCCGGGCGCTCGTACCGAGCTGGACTTCATGGCCACCTGCGCCCGCTGTGCCCAGTGCATGAAGGTCTGTCCCACCAACGTCATCCAGCCGGCCGTCTTCGACGCCGGCATCGAGGGGTTCTTCACGCCCCAGATGGACTTCCGCCGCGGCTACTGCGACTGGAGCTGCAACGAGTGCGGCAAGGTCTGTCCGACGCAGGCCATCCGGAAGCTGACCCTCGATGAGAAGCGCCTCAAGGTCATTGGCCGGGCCTACATCGATCGCAACACCTGCATTCCCTGGTCGGAGGACCGCGACTGTCTTGTTTGCGAGGAACTCTGCCCCACCCCCGAAAAAGCCATCGTCTTCGAGACAGTGACCGTCGGCGGCCAAGGTGTCGGCGCCGGTCAGGGCACCCGCGCCGTACAGGGCACCGGGGCGAACGCCGCTGGGGCCATCGTCAAGCTCCCCTACGTGGTCCCCGAGCGCTGCATCGGCTGCGGCATCTGCGAGTACAAGTGCCCGGTGGCGAACGAGGCGGCGATCCGCGTACGCTCCGCGGAACAGACCGGAGCCCTCTCGAGGTGAGGCCGAATCGACGACAACCGGTGCGACCACCTCCCCATCTTGAATGCCGAGCGACTGATGCAGGGCGGGGCCGGCGCTGTGGCTGACTGGCCGTTCCCGCCGCCCATCGTCCCCATGGAGGCGGAGGTAGCCGACGAGCTACCTCCGCCTCCCGGGTGGGCCTACGAACCCAAATGGGACGGTTTCCGGGTGGTGATCTGGAGCGTCGGCCTCGATGGGGGGATCGGGGGCGCCGGTGACGGGGGCCGCGACCCCCGTCTGGACAGCCGCAACGCCAAGCCGCTTCTCCGCTATTTCCCCGAGCTGGCACCGGCTCTCGCCCACCTGCCGTCGGGTACGGTCGTCGATGGGGAAGTGATCGTCGTCATCGACGGCAGGCTCGACTTCGATGCCCTACAGAATCGCATCCATCCCGCGGAGAGCCGGGTCAGGCTTCTGGCTCACGACACCCCAGCCCTGCTCGCCCTCTTCGATCTGCTCGCGCTCCGTGGAGACGATCTTCGACCGACACAGTTCTCGGGACGCCGCCTCGCGCTCGAACGACTGGCGGCCGAGCTCGGCGCCGAATCCGGCCCCGAACGGCCGGCCGGCCCGGACCGCGACCCCGGCTCGACCCAGGAGTCGCCCTGGGTCCTCTCCCCCAGCACCACCGATGTGGAGGTCGCCCGCCGCTGGTTTCACGAGTTCGAGCCGGCCGGTTTCGACGGTATCGTGGCCAAAGCCCTCGATCGTCCCTACGCCGAGGGCCGGCGGGAGATGATCAAGGTCAAGCACCGGCGCACCGTTGACTGCGTGGTGGGCGGCTACCGGCTGCGCAAAGACGGTGGCCGGATCGGCTCCCTTCTTCTCGGCCTGTACAACCGGGGGGGTGAGCTTCATTTCATCGGGCACTGCTCGTCGTTCAGTGACGCGGAGTCGGCAGTCCTGCTCGAGGCGTTGCGGCCCCTCCAGCCAGGGCCCGGCGACCCCGTCACGGCCGGCTTCGGCGAACACGCGCGCCACCCCGGCGCTCCCAGTCGCTGGAGCAGCGACAAAGACCCCGATTTCGTCGCCGTCCGGCCGATCCTGGTGGTCGAGGTGAGCTACGACCAGCTCACCGGCGACCGCTTCCGCCACGCCACCCGCTTCGAGCGCTGGCGCCCGGACAAGGATCCCCGCGACTGTACTTTGGACCAGCTCGAGCGCCCCAGGGGACCGGCGCTCATCGAGGCGCTGCGGCAAGCACAGGCGTGACCGGTACACGGGCCTGGTTGTTGTGCCGCGCTTCTAGTCGAAGTGCAGCACCCCCAGGGCGGGCAGCCACAGCCACGCATCGACCAACACGTAGAAGACGGTGATCGCGCCCACCCCGGCCCAATCGCGTCGTAACCCCAGCACCGCCGCGAACCCGATCCACAAGGCGGCGCCGAAAGCGATGATCGCCTGCATCCCGGCGAGACTTCCCCAACTCAGGCCAAGCCACAGGCCGAGCCAATACGTCACCACAAGCGGCAGGATGATCCCCAGATAACGGAGCGCCAGGTTGACCCCCCGCCCCGGCGCCGGAGGCTCGGTCGGGTCACGAACGGGACCACCTTCAACGCGATCGTCCACGCACCGCCCTCCTCGCCGAGCCTTTGCTCTTAGTATACTTGCCCCATCACTCCCATCCTTTGCTCAAGAATGTCCGAGGTCCCGCTCCCATGCCGGATACCTGCCTTTTTTGCAGAATGATCCAGGGACAGGTAGCCACCCCGGTGGTCTACCAGAGCGAGGTGGCCTTCGCGTTCCTCGACCACCGGCCGCTCTTCCCCGGGCACTGCTTGGTGGTCCCGCGCCGCCACATCGAGACCCTCGCCGTTGTCCCCCCGGACTTGCTCGGCCCTTTCTTCGCCGAGGTGCAACTGCTCGCCCGGGCGGTCGAGGGGGCCATGGAAGCCCAAGGCACTTTCGTGGCCATGAACAACCGCATCAGCCAGAGCGTCCCCCACCTGCACGTACACGTCGTCCCCCGCAATCGCGGTGATGGATTGAAGGGATTCTTCTGGCCACGCACCCGCTACGCGAGCGAAGAAGAGATGGAGAGTGTGCGGGCCGCGGTCGAAGCGCGTGCGCTCGGCATGCTGGCTTCGGCCCCGGGGCCGCTCGAGATGGAACGTGGACCATGAAGAGAGCGCGACCGGTCAGAGCGGCTCTCGTACCTGTTCTCCTCCTCGTCACATCCGCCAGCCTCTGCTGCGCCGGCGAGACCACCGATACCAGCGACTCGCGCAGCGAGAGCTCAGTGCTCGCCTCTCCCGACCGGACGGCAGAACTCCCCGACCCGGCCACGGATGGCGCCGTATCTTTGGAACAGGCGGTCAAAGCCCGGCGCTCGGTCAGGGAGTACACCGACGAACCGCTGACTCTCTCAGAGATCGGCCAGCTTCTGTGGGCGGCCCAGGGAATCACTTCCGACGAGGGCGCTCGGGCGGCGCCTTCCGCGGGCGGGACCTATCCGCTGGAGATCTATGTGGCGGCCGGCCGGGTCGCCGGCCTTGAACCCGGAGTCTATCGCTACCGACCCGCAACTCATGATCTCATCCTCAGCACGACCGGCGACGCCCGCGCCCGGCTGGCCGACGCGAGTCTCGACCAAGTCTGGGTGCGAGAGGGAGCCGCCGTCGTCGTCATCGGCGCGGTCTATTCCCGTACCACGGAGAGGTACGGCGAGAGAGGCGTCCGGTACGTTCACCTGGAGGCCGGCCATGCCGCCCAGAACCTGTGCTTGCAGGCGACCGCTCTTGGACTGGCGGCGGTCACCGTGGGGGCCTTCTCCGACGATGAAGTGCAAGACGTTCTGCACATGGCACGTGAGGAAGAACCGCTGTATGTTCTTCCCATCGGCCGCCCATCGTCCCCATGACCCGCCATCATCACAGTATGCGAGGAAGGCAGCCCCCCCGGCGCGCCCGGCGGGCGCTCCGCCTAGGCCTTGCCTGACGCCGTCCTCTGCTTCGCCGCTTCGATAGACGCCTGCAGCGCGGCCAGGAAGTCGACCACCTCGCCGGGCCGGCCGGCGCCCGCCGGAGCCTCCTCGGCCGGCGCCTCCACCGGTAGCCCCGCGACTTTCTCGGTGATGAGGGCGAGGAGCGCCTCCCGGTATTCGTCCCGGAACTCCTCAGGCCGCCACTCGGCGGAAAGGCTCTCCACCAGGCTCTCGGCCATCTCCAGCTCCTGCGGCCGAATGCCGGGGTCGGCCTCGAGCACGGGGAATGCGGGCTCGCGGATCTCGTCCGGCCAGTTCATGGTCTCGAGGATCAGCATCCCGGCGTGGGGGCGCAGGGTCACCAGGTGCTCCTTGGCATGCAGGGCCAGCTTGCCCACCGCTACCTTGTCCGCGCCTTCCATGGCTTGGCGCAGGAGCTGGTAGGGCTTGAGTCCCAGTTCGTCCGGCTCCAGATAATAGGGCTTCTGGAAGTAGATAGGGTCGACGGCGGCCAGGTCCACAAACTGGACCAGGTCGATCGTCCGCGAGGAGCGGGCCCGCACCGCGAGTAGGTCGGCGGCGTCGAGGGAGACGAACCGCCCTTTTTCGTATTCATACCCGCGGACCAGATGATCGTAAGGCACCTCTTCACCGCACAGGGAGCATACGCGGGTGTAGTGGATGCGGCCACGGTCCTTGTCGTGGAGTTGGTGGAAGGCGACGGTCCTCTCCTGCGTGGCCGGGTAGAGGCGCACCGGTATAGTGATCAGCCCGAAGGAGATGGCGCCTTTCCAGATCATCTTCATGGGCTCTCTGTCCCGCCTAGGCCGAATGTCTAAACCCCATCTTCCGTGGTGCCCGGCGGTGGAGTCCTCGTTCAGCGGCTCGCGGTTCGAACTGAGGCTGGAAATGTCTCCTCCGCGCTGATTCATCGGTCTTCCGTCCGCACCGGGCTGTATCCTACTCGTGCGACATGACGATGCCCGCACGATGGAGGCGACCTCTGGCGGTGGATAACAACCACATCGGGACGATCCTCGCCGAACTCAACGAGCAGCAACGCTTTGCGGCGCTGCACGGCGACGACCCCTTGTTGATCGTGGCCGGCGCCGGCACGGGCAAGACCGCCACCCTGGCCCACCGTGTCGCCTACAAGATCGCCACGGGCACCGATCCGGGGCGCATCCTCTTGCTCACCTTCACCCGGCGGGCGGCCGCCGAGATGCTGCGCCGGGTGGACGGCATCCTGCGCCGCCTGGAGGCTGAGGCTCGGCATGCGAACGCGCGAGCAGCGACCGAGATCGACCCGGTCGCGGCGGGCATGACAAACCACGCCTTGCCTGAGGACGCCCGGGCCGGCGCCGCCCGCTCATCGGCCTCCGGCAAAGTGTGGGGGGGTACCTTCCATGCCACGGCCACGCGTCTCCTGCGCCTCCACGGCCGGACTATCGGTCTGCAGCCATCGTTCACCATCCTCGACCGCGGCGACGCCGAGGACCTCATGGGCGTTCTGCGGTCCGAGTTGGGCCTTTCCAAGAACGACCGTCGTTTCCCCCTTAAAGGTACCTGTATGGACATCTACAGCCGCTGCGTCAATGCCCGCGAGCCCGTCGAAGAAGCCGTCGAGACCCGTTTTCCCTGGTGCAAGGACGAGATAGAAGACCTCCGCCGGCTCTTCGCAGCCTACGTCGATCATAAGGGCGAGCAGAGCGTGCTCGACTATGACGACTTGCTCCTCTTCTGGCACGGCCTGCTGACCGACCCCCGCGCCGCGCGCTCAATTCGCGGCCGCTTCGATCATGTCTTGGTCGACGAGTATCAGGACACCAACCGGTTACAGGCTGAGATCTTGGAGATGCTATGTCCTGCGGGGAAGAATCTAACCGCCGTCGGGGACGACGCCCAGGCGATCTACTCCTTCCGAGCCGCCACTGTTCGGAACATCCTTGATTTCCCGCAGCGGTTCCCCAACACACACATCGTCACCCTGGAGCAGAACTACCGCAGCACCCAGGCCATCCTCGATGCCACCAATGAGGTGATCGCCGGAGCCGCCGAGCGCCATGCCAAGAACCTGTGGTCGCGCCGCTCCGACGGAGCCAAGCCGCAGCTGGTGTCCTGTGAAGACGAGGACGAGCAGACCGAGTTCGTGATCCGCCAGGTGCTCGAGCACCGGGAGGCAGGACTGGCCCTCCGTCGCCAAGCCGTGCTCTTCCGTGCCTCCCATCACAGCCTGGCGCTGGAACTGGAGCTCACCCGGCGCAACATCCCCTTTCACAAGTACGGGGGACTGCGCTTCGTGGAGACGGCGCACGTCAAGGACCTCATGGCCTTCCTGCGCTTGGCCGAGAACCCCCGTGATCTCATGGCCGGCACACGCGTACTCATGCTCTTGCCCGGCATCGGGCCCAAGAAAGCCCGGTCACTCATGGATCGCCTCGCCGGCGGCACCGAACAGGCGGGCGCGGCGCCCCGCGCCGAGCAGGGCGAAGCCGATCTGGCGAGGGCGGCCCCGTCTGAGACCGCCCCGTCTGAGACCGCCCCATCCGGATCCTCCTCAACTGGTATCGCCCCGGCCGGTTTTGCCGCCTGGGCCGGCTGCCCGGCGCCGACCGCGGCGGCGGCCGGCAAGTGGGGCGAACTGATCTCGCTCATGACCAGCATCGGGAGTCGCGAACCGGGTGATCTCGCCTCCCAGATAAAGCGGACCAGACTTTTCTATACACCGCTTCTGGAACGTCTCTACGACAATGCCCGCGCCCGCCTCATGGACCTGGAGCAACTCGAGTGGTTGGCCGCCCGCTTCCCCGACCGGGCCCGCTTCCTGGCCGAGATCGCCCTCGACCCACCCACCTACACCGAAGACCTGGCCGGCCCTCCCGTCCTCGATGAGGACTTCCTCATCTTGAGCACCATGCACTCGGCCAAAGGCTTGGAGTGGGACGCGGTGTACGTGATCCACGCCGCCGACGGCAACATCCCTTCCGACATGGCCACCGGCAAGCTGGAGGAGATCGAGGAAGAGCGCCGCCTGTTGTACGTGGCCCTCACCCGAGCCAAAGACTGGCTGTATGTCTGCTATCCCCTGCGGTACTACACCTATCCGCGAAACTTCAGCGATGTGCATGGCTACGCCCAACTCACCCGCTTCTTGCCCGAAGGCACGCGCCGGTTTCTAGACCAGCGCCCGGCTTCCGAACTCGTCGCGCCCGGGCGCTCGGCGCGTGAAGGGAGTCCGGGAGCGTGGGAAGCCGGCGCGGCGGTGACCACCGCGGACATCCGCCGAAGGCTCAAAGACCTTTTCTAAGCCGATCACGTGCGTATGGCGGTCAGGTTGTATTAAGACGAGCTCTCGGAAACCGTGAGATAATATGTTGGTTCGACTCCTTAAGTACTCACGAGGAGAGTGTTTGGATGCCTAGTTGGATCGGACCGTGGGAAATCGCGATCGTGCTGGTCTTGGCCCTGCTCATCTTTGGGCCCAAGAAGCTGCCGGATCTCGGCTCATCGCTGGGCCGCTCGATCACCGGCTTCAAGAAAGGCTTGAAAGAGACCAAGGACGACGTTCAGTCGGCCATCAAGGAAGACGTGACCGCCGACGCCAAGACTGAGACCGCGGCAGCAGACACCGCTGCGGCCGACACGGCAGCGAAGACCGAGAAGACCGAGAGCTGATCGGAAGCCTATCCAGGGCCCCGATGAGGAGCCCTGTTGGTCGGTGTGGCGCCGGCCGTATCTTCGGGGTTCGCGTGTACTTGCTGCGCGCGCTGACGGGCACTCAGTGGCAGGAACACCACATGCCAGGACCCCACCCACAGCCGGGCCAAGTTTGGCACCTGCTATGGTCGGGTGACTATCGTTTCCAGCAGTCCCTCTTCTTTTCCGCTAGCTCCCCTTGACCTCCGCGTAGGCCCAGTCCAGCCAGGGGAACAAGGCTTCCAGGTCGTCCCGCTCCACGGTCGCCCCGCCCCACAGCCGCAGTCCGGGGGGAGCGTTGCGGTAGGAGGCGATGTCGTAAGCCACGCTTTCGGTCTCCAGAAGGGAAGCCACCTTTTTCGCCGCCTGAGCCCGTTCTTCTGCCCCTAACCCGGTGAACCACGGGTCCACGATCTTGAGACAGATCGAGGTGCACGAACGGATGCCCGGGTCTTCCGCCAGGAAGTCCACCCAGGGAGTGCGCCCCACCCACGCCGCCACGGCAGCCAGGTTGGCCTCGCTGCGCCGTACCAGCTCGGGCAGGCCGCCGATGTCCGCGGCCCAGGTGAGGCCGTCGAGGGCATCCTCCACGCAGAGCATGGACGGGGTGTTGATGGTGTCGGCTTGGAATACCCCCTCGGTCAGCTTGCCGCCCTTGGTCACGCGGAAGATCTTGGGGAGCGGCCAGGCCGGCTGATAGGTCTCCAGGCGCTCCACCGCCCGCGGGCTGAGGATGAGAACCCCGTGTTGAGCCTCGCCACCCAGCACCTTCTGCCAGGAGTAGGTGACCACATCAAGCTTGGCGATGGGTACCTCCATGGCGAACACCGCCGAGGTGGCGTCACAGACTGCCAGGCCCTGGCGATCGTCGGCGACCCACTCGGCACCAGGGACCCGTACGCCCGAGGTGGTGCCGTTCCAGGTGAAGACCACGTCGCGACCCCAGTCCACCTGAGCCAGATCGGGAATACGCCCGTACTCGGCGGTGAACACGCGCACGTCGGGAAGCTTGAGTTGCTTGGTGATGTCGGTCACCCAGCCTTGCCCGAAGCTCTCCCAGGCCAGGATGTCGACACCTCTCGGGCCGAGCAGCGACCAGAGCGCCATCTCCATGGCCCCGGTGTCGGAGGCCGGCACGATCCCGATACGATAGCCGTCCGGTACCCCCAACAGGGCGCGGGAGCGGTCCATCACTTCCTGGATGCGGGCCCGACCGGCTTTGGAACGATGCGACCGCCCCACCAGCGCACCGTCCAGTACCGAAGGGCTCCACCCAGACCGTTTGGCGCATGGGCCCGAGGAAAAGCACGGGTTCTGGGGGCGGACGGTGGGTCTCATCTGAAGCATCCCTCTCGCTGGTCGTTAACGGGGAACGACCGGGAGTCTAACGGGCGCCCCGCGGGGCGTCAAGGCATGCGCCGAGGGCGATGGGCTAGCGCAGCACAGGCTCCTTCTCCAGGACCCGCTTGATGGCTTCCTCGTAGCCTATCGGCTCGAACGGGAACAACTCGCGGGCCAGCGGGCTCGTGACCACCACTTCGGTCTTGAGCCCCTCGATCAGTGGCCGGGCGACAGACGAGGGGATAGGCGTGGTCAGCCCCACCCAGTACGAGGAGAGGGCTGGAGTCAGAAGCGGCACCGGTATCAGCTCCCGGTGCAGCCCGCGGAGATGGGCGTAGGTGGTGATCATGTCGCCGTAAGTGACCACGTCGGCCCCGCCTATCTCGATCACCTTGCCGGCGGACTCGGGCTGGTCAAGAGCGTCCACCAGGTAACGGAGCACGTCGTCCTCTGCGATCGGCTGGATGCGAGTGCTTATCCACTTGGGGGCGATCATCGCCGGGAGGCGCTCGGTCAGATAGCGGACCATGCGGAAAGAGATACTCCCGGCCCCCACGATCACCGCTGCCCGGAACTCGGTCACGGGCACGCCTCCGGCCGCCAGCACCCTGCCTACCTCCTGCCGGCTGGCCAGGTGCTCGGAGAGGCCGGCCTTCTCGTCGCCGAGGCCGCCCAGGTAGACGAGTCGCGCCACCTTCTGCTCCCGGGCCACCAAGGCGAAGTTCGAGGCGGCATGACGGTCCCGTTGGGCGAAGGCCACGCCGGATTCGGCCCCCATCGAGTGCACCAGGTAGTAGGCGGCGTCGACGCCACGCAAGGCCGGGCTCAGGGTGTCGATGTCGAGCACGTCGCCCTCAACCAGCTCGACCTGCCCCGCTATCGCCGGGGCGACTCGGGTACGGTCACGCACAAGGCAGCGCACGGAGTGACCGCGCTCGAGCAAGGCTGGCACGAGCAACCCCCCGATGTACCCGGTGGCTCCGGTCACAAGCACGTGCACGAGCTGCAGAAACCTCCTATTTCATACGAGCGACTTGAGTGACGAGGTCTTTCACCGGGCCCACGGATCTGATCAGCCGGTCTGCGGAGTTCGTGATACCTTGAGCACCGCCGAAGGAATCCCACGTCCGTTTGACCGTGTCTCTACGGCGCCAGAGAGCCAGCCCGCCTCCGGAGAGCATCGCCACTACCGAGAGCCACCTCAACATTCGCAGTATCCCCATCGTAGCCTCCTCCGGCTCCTCGTTCACCCTGATGGAGCATGATTCGCGACAGAGGGGCCTCAATCCTTCGGACTCTGGGACGGGCGAGGGCCTGCCCGTCACCGCGCGGCGTCCCCCGGCGGGCCGGTGGGCCCCATGCTTACGGACGGCAGGTGGCGCGTGAGAAGTCGGTGACTGCCGGAGCCGACCGGTTCAGTCGACCGCGATCATGACGTTGCTGGCCTTTATCACAGCGTACGCCTCGGACCCCGCCGCCAGCTCGAGCTCCGCTGCCGAACGCTTGGTGATGATGGACACCAACTCGGCACCGCCCGGCAACTCCAGGACCACTTCGGAATTCACCGCTCCGTGGGTGACGCTCTTGACCGTCCCCTTGAGCACGTTCCTCGCGCTGAGCTTCATCGCTCCCTCCCTGGGCCCGGACGGCCCGCGCCGCCCGGCAGGTATTGCGTTCTCCGTCTGGGTCTACCCGCAGACGCCTCCCGGTAAGCGCTCGCCGGCACCGACCCCAGTGACCGGGAGGTGCGCGCCGATGGCGTGGCGCCGGTGACGTGGCGCGGCCGCCTCTGTTAGAATATTTGCTCGCTGAGGCGGCGCCTCGCCGCCCCTTTGGAGAAGTGGCCGAGTTGGCTGAAGGCGCTCGCCTGCTAAGCGAGTGAAGGAGTGAATGCTCCTTCCGAGGGTTCGAATCCCTCCTTCTCCGCCAGTGTGCGCCTGTAGCTCAGTTGGATAGAGCGTCGGTCTACGAAACCGAAGGCCATGGGTTCGAGTCCCGTCAGGCGCACCTCACAAAGCCCTGCTATTGGCGGGGTTTTGCTTTTCTTGGAGGGAGCCGAAAATCGCCAAAGCCAACGATTTGCCAACGGTTTGCCAACGCGCGGTTTCATTCCGGCATGAAGAGAGAGGCCACTTTGGCGGCCGCCTCTTCCTCCAGCGCGGGGATCGCGTGAGAGTAGGTATCCAGAGTGATCGTGATCGTGGCGTGTCCGAGGCGCTCGCTGACGATCTTCGGATGCACTCCGGCGCCTAGCGCGAGGGTCGCGTAGGTGTGCCTCAGGTCATGGAGTCGGATCCGTGGCTGCTTGGACGCCTTGACCGCCGCCTCAAAGACCTTGCTGATTCGGTCCGG
>JAZDLO010000241.1:0-2407 GCA_043801935.1 bacterium | reverse complement strand
AGAACCACCTACGGACTGCTGAACCCGAAGAAGGTCGCCCATCTGCTCGGTGACGGAAAGGGTGAGGGTTGAGATGGGCCAGCAGCGCACCATACTCGTCTGCCACGAGACCCCCTGTCTTTCCCTGGGAGCCGCTTCCGTGTACCAGGCCCTGGCGGCAGAGGTCGAACGCCGGGCTCTGACCGACGTCCACGTCGACTTCACCGGTTGTCACGGCCACGGTCTCTGCGGGCGGGGGCCAAGCGTGGTCGTAGAGCCCGACGGCGTGTTCTACCTGGGCGTCGAGGCAGAGGACGCGGCCGAGATCGTGGAGTCGCACATCCTGCGGGGCGCCCCGGTCGAACGTCTCTTCTATCGAAACCCCGTGACTGGAGAGGTCATCCCCTCCTACCACGAGATAGCCTTCTACAAGGGGCAGGAGCGGATCATCCTCCGACACTGCGGGCACATCAACCCCGAGCGGATCGACGATTACCGGGGGCGGGGCGGCTACGGCGCGCTCAGGAAGGCCCTGCTCGAGATGACCCCGCAGGGGGTGATCGACGAGATCACCAGGGCGGGTCTCCGCGGGCGTGGGGGCGCCGGCTTCCCCACCGGGCGCAAGTGGCAGTTCTGCCGCGACGCGCCGGGCTCGGTGAAGTACGCCGTCTGCAACGCCGACGAGGGCGACCCGGGGGCGTTCATGGACCGCTCCATCCTGGAGGCAACCCCCCACAGCGTCATCGAGGGATTGACCATCGCCGGCTACGCCATAGGCGCGGCTGTGGGCTACGTCTACGTCCGCGCCGAGTACCCGTTGGCCGTCAGGCGCCTGCGGACCGCGGTAGCGCAGGCAGAGGAGCACCGCATGCTCGGCACCGACCTCCTTGGCTCGGGGTTCGACTTCTCCGTGCGCGTCATGGAGGGAGCCGGCGCGTTCGTCTGCGGTGAGGAGACCGCGCTCCTCGCCTCCATCGAGAGCCGGCGGGGCATGCCGCGTCCACGTCCTCCGTTCCCCGCCCAATCCGGGCTGGACGGCAAGCCCACCATCATCAACAACGTCAAGACCCTCTCCTCGGTGCCTCACATCATCGAGCGGGGGGCGGACTGGTTCGCGAGCATCGGCACGGAGAAGAGCAAGGGAACGGCCGTCTTCGCCCTCACGGGCAAGATCGCCAACAGCGGTCTCGTGGAAGTCGCCATGGGCACCCCCCTCTCGAGGATCGTGTTCGACATCGGCGGCGGCATCCCCCGGGGCAGACGGCTCAAGGCGGTCCAGACCGGCGGGCCCTCGGGGGGCTGCGTTCCGGCCCACTTGGTCGACCTTCCCGTCGACTACGAGTCGCTCAGCGGGATTGGCTCGATCATGGGCTCCGGCGGGATGGTCGTGATGGACGAAACCGCCTGCATGGTCGACGTGGCCCGCTACTTCCTGAGCTTCACCCAGTCCGAGTCGTGCGGCAAGTGCACGGCCTGCCGCCTGGGAACGAGGCAGATGCTGCAGATCCTGACGAGGATCGCCGAGGGCGAGGGCCGCGACGAGGATCTCGACACGCTCTTGGCCGTCGCCCGGGTGGTTAAGGAATGCTCCCTCTGCGGGTTGGGGCAGACGGCGCCCAACCCGGTGATCTCCACCCTCACCTACTTCCGCGACGAGTACGAGGCCCACATCAAGGAGAAGCACTGCCCGGCGGCGGTCTGCGACGCCTTGATGATCTCCCCATGCCAACACACCTGTCCCGCGGGAGTGAACGTCCCCAAGTACGTCGCCCAGATCGCCGAGGGCGACTACGAAGCCGCACTCGCGACCATAAGGGAACGCAACCCTTTCCCCTCCATCTGCGGCCGTATCTGCCACCACCCCTGCGAGAGCCGCTGCGGGCGGGGAGAGCTCGACGAGCCCGTGGCCATCCGGTCGCTCAAGCGTTTCGCGGCCGACTGGTGCTTCGAGCACGACTCCGTGGATCCCAAGCCCTTCCCGAAGACGAAGGACGGGAAGGTGGCGGTGGTGGGAGCCGGCCCCACCGGTCTCTCCTGCGCCTACTTCCTCGCCAAGATGGGCTACCCCGTCACGGTATTCGAGGCGCTGCCCGTCGCGGGCGGCATGTTGGCGGTCGCCCTGCCGGAGTTCCGGCTGCCCGAAGCGGTCATCCAGCGCGAGGTCGACTACATCGCCGGCTGCGGGGTGTCCATCGAGTACAACACGCCCATCAACGTCAACCTCACTGTGGACGACCTCAGGCAGGACGGCTACGACGCCGTGTTCATCGCGGCCGGAGCCCAGCGGAGCCAGCGCATAGGGATACCCGGCGAGGTGGAGGAGATCGAGGGCTTCCACTACGGGTTGCGATTCCTGCGCGATGTGAAGCTGGGGAGAGAGGTGTCCGTGGGCGAGCGGACCGCCGTCATCGGCGGCGGCAACGTGGCT
>JAZDLO010000239.1:0-6387 GCA_043801935.1 bacterium | reverse complement strand
CGACGGCAACAGCCCGTCCTATGCCGGAACCCGCGCCCGTGACGAGGGCGACGCGGCCATCCTGTTTCACTAACCCACCTACCTTTCCACTCAGTGTCCGTGCTGGCAGGAGCGCCGCGCTCTCGCCATAAGGCTTCCCCTCGGGAAACGATCACTATCTGCGAATGGTGTCCCTAAAGCGTTATTCAGCAACGGCCTAATAGCAGGTGAGCCATACACGGGAACGGGGGCCCCGAAGGGCCTCCGCCCCAGCGTCCAGGTCACGGGCCATCTTCTCTGTGGAAAACCGCACGCTCTAGTCCTCAAGGACGCGGGTGGGAATGTGGCGTTCGGTTGTGCTGCCGTCGCCCAGTTGGCCGTTGTCATTCCGGCCCCAGGCCCATGGGGAGCCGTCCTCTTTCAGGGCGAGGGAGTGGTACCAACCGCCGGCAACGACCCTCCAGTCGGTGTCCGTCCCGATGCGCGTGGGCTCGAGACGGTCGGTGGTGGTGCCGTCTCCGAGCTGGCCGTAGTGGTTCCAACCCCAGGCCCACAGGGAGCCGTCCTCCTTGAGAGCGAAGGAGTGGCACTCTCCGGCGGCAACGGCCCTCCAGTCGGGGTCCGTCCCGACGCGGGTGGGTTTGTCCCGCTGGGTGGTGGTGCCGTCGCCCAGTTCGCCGGAACTGTTCCGGCCCCAGGCCCACAAGGAGCCGTCCTCTTTCAGGGCGAGGGAGTTGAACCCGCCGGGGCCAACGGCCTTCCAGTCAGTGCCGGTCCCGATGCGGGTGGGCTTGTGACGGTCGGTGGTGCTGCCGTCGCCCAGTTGGCCTTCATTATTCTGTCCCCACCCCCACAGGGAGCCGTCCTCTTTCAGGGCGAGGGAGTGCAGCCAACCAGCGTCAACAGTGTTCCAGTCGGAGTCCGTCCCGATGCGAGTGGGCTTGTGTCGTTCGGTGGTGCTGCCGTCCCCGAGCTGGCCGTCGTCGTTTTGTCCCCAAGCCCACAAGGAGCCATCGGTCTTGAGAGCGAGGGAATGGTTCCAGCCAGCGGCGACCGCCTTCCAGTCGGTGTCCGTCCCGATGCGGGTGGGCACGTGGCGGTCGGTAGTGGTGCTGTCGCCTAGCTGGCCCTCATCATTCCGTCCCCACGCCCACAGCGAGCCGTCGGTCTTGATGGCCAGGGAATGGTATATGCCGCCGGCGACCGCTTTCCAGACGGTGTCCGTCCCGATGCGGGTGGGCACATGGCGGTCGGTAATGGTGCCGTCGCCTAGCTGGCCTTCATCATTCCGTCCCCAGGCCCAGAGCGAGCCGTCGGTTTTTGTGGCCAGGCAGTGGAACCCGCCGGTAGCGATGAGACTCCAGGAGTCTGCCGGCTGAAGGAGGAGAAGGTTATGGAGCAATTGGGCGCATTCCCCTCGGCTCGCGTTCAGACCCGCGTTCCAGCTAGAGGAGAGTCCATGCAGGCCGTCCAGCAGCCCGTTGTATTCGGCTTTCTTGATGTTGGCCCCGTGGGTGGCATCGGAGTAGTTGAGAACCCCCACCCAATCAGCTGGGGGAGCCTCAAGATCCGCCCCGCTGGCTCTCACTACCATGGTTATCACCTGCTGCCGGGTGATCTGGTTGTAGGGCCGGAAGGTGCTGTCCGGATAGCCTGTGGTCAGACCGGTTCGCGCCGCGACCGCGATGTAGTGGTCAGGGTAGAGCGGATCTAAGGATTCAGTGGGCAAGACATCCCCGAAGGTACAGATGTCGGCTTCCGTCGTCTGGAAGCCCATGGTGAGGACGATCATCTTGGCGAACTGCTGACGCTTGACCAGGTCCTCCGGCCCGAAGTTGCCGTTCGTGTAGCCGCCGATGATGCCCCGCGAGGAAAGCTCGACGATGGCTGATACGTAGGGGTGGTTGGAAGGAACGTCAGGAAAGGCAGAAGCAGCAGAAGCAGGTAGGGCAAGGATGAAGCCTGCCCCGAGCAGGAGTGTTATCAGCGCTGTTCGCAGCCTGAGCGGCGACACCGGGCTTCGCGCGGCTCTCATGGAACACACACCTCCTCCTCGGGCAGACGTGCAAAGAGGTAGGGCACCTGGGTGAGACTCGTCCCAAGACCCATTCCCCCGGTGGCCTTCCCGAGCCATGAATAGGGAGAGTCACTCTCTCCCTCTATAGCCTGAGTATAGGCCGGTTCTACTCTGGGTCAATAAGGCCCCCAGCGGCCGAGCTTGGAAGTTACCGCGGGGGGCTCAACAGCGTTCCATTGGTTCCCAGCCGGGAACGAACACTATGGGATGATAGCGATGCCCCCGCACTCCTCCGACAGCTGGCAGGCTATCGTCGCTCCCAGAAGCTGGCGGGACCGCCTGCTGGGTCTTCACACCTTGGATAGCAAGCTCACGCGCGGATCACTAACTGTGCGAGTGACCGTCGGGTTATGAGTGCGCTGCGGCCCGTTTTCTGCCATGACGGCGGGTGACGGGCCCTGACGTTTCCGCTGCAAAAACCAGCTTTCGTCAGAACGTCCTGACTGCCTGTGACGGGTGGTGAGACCCGGCTTTGAACCGGGGACACCATGATTTTCAGTCCCGATATTGGCCGTCCGCCTAGTCCATTGTATTTCCTTTGTAGGGCTTTGCTGTGGGCCCTCTCCGCAGAAGTCCGCAATTGTCCGCACGTTTGGCTACACGAATGGCTACACAAAGAGTCCCCCAGCGGCCGAGCTTGAGAGCTACCGAAGGAAGCTCACTGTTGCTCGGGCAGCTCTCCAATGAACTCCCGCCCCGCCAGCTCCAGCAGGCACTCCTCCAGCCGCCGGATGACCGTCTCCCCGCTGATCGAGGCCGCGACCAGGACTCGATGCGTTGCTGCAACGACGCGGCGGCGACTGACCCTAGTGAAGTCCCGTTGACTGCACCTTTGGTCCGGGCCATGATGGGACAGACTCTCGGGTGCGTTGGCGATCCTGCAAAACTAGGAGGCGCACATGAGCAACGAAGTCATGCCCGACACGAGCAGCGATTCTTGGCCTCCGCCTAACCCTATAATGGAGGCCGAAATCGCCTGTCAAAGGCGATTGCGTGAGCCGGGAGCCAGGCGTCGATATCCTGGCCTGGAGATTCTGGACAAGCTCGAGCCACGCGCCTTAGCCCGACGCGCCTCAGCTCGAAACCTGATAGAGGTTTGCCCCGCTCAGGACTTCGTGACAGCTGCCCTTTACCGAGGAGGTTTGGACCAAGGAACACTCGCTCTGACCCCGTGGTACCTCTGTTTCCTGACCAAGAAAGGGACTTTCGAGGGATGTCGTTTTGTACCAGTTGCCGAGATCAAGTCAGTAGCACTAAGTCCACGCCGCCAAATCATTGAACGGCTCCTCGGGACTAAGACGATCTGGTTCGACGTCAGTACCACCCACGCAAGCCTACGGTTTATGGTCGGCGAGGGCGCTGGCCAGTCCCTTCAGCGGCTGGTGCAGCGCCTACTGGAGTATCCCCCTCGGGAGAAAGAGGTAGAGGTTGGACCGGGGTCGGGCGAGTCGGTCACCTTCTACCGGGATCCGGGGAAGTACGAGCCTCGTATCGACTACTGGGACGAGGCTGCCGTCTTGTTAGAGAACTCCCCGGAGGCACGAGAGGTCTTCCAGAAGGCGTACAACGAGTTTCTTCTCGACATCGGTTTGCCTCCAATTGACGATTGGGATTATTTCCTTGGGATATGGCCTGGCGCGGAAGAGGCACTCTAGCGACAGGTCGAGCAAAGCAGAACACCAGAGAGCAGCCGCGCTGCCTACGCTTGGTCCGAGGTGACTTTCCGAATAAACTCCCGTCCCGCCAGCTCAAGCAGGCACTCCTCCAGCCTCTGGATCACTGTCTCCCCGCTGATCGAAGCGGCGACCAGGAGGCTACTGGAGTAGTTCGTCACGTTCCTCTGGTGAGAGCGACGAGTAGAGGGCTTCAAGTTCAGCGAGATCGAGATGATCGTTCACGCCTCAGCTGTCTCCTATCACTAGGTATGGCGATGACCACTCTCGAGTATATGGCTTGCCCTTGCCTGTGGAGGAATGCTTCAAGTCGGAGAGACCACAATGGATCTCAGAACCCCCGATCGGTTGCCACCAAGCTCAGTCGGCGGGGGCTCTTTCGGCAGGGAGCACTTCGGAATAGACTGAGAAGAGGACGATAGTTACTGTCGTGATGGCCCAATCCTAAAGGGGGACAACGACATGCGGGACACGAGGCTACACGGGAAGAAGATATTCGGCCTCCAGTTATTGCAGCTTTTCTGCCCACTCCTGGGTATGTTGGGGCTGCTTGTTATTATCATAGGGGCCGCTTTCGGCGAGGAAAGTTGGTTCCTGCGAACGCTTTTGATTATCGGCGGGCTAGCGGTAGGCGCTTGGTCCATATTCCTGTTTGATTGGAGCCGCAATCTAATCAATAGGCTGTCATGAGGCCGTCCTGGCACGCCGGTGTGGCCCCGACCGGTAGCTGATATGAGACGTGATGGTCTACGACTCAGCCGGGGGCCAGGTCATTCTTTTTGGGGGAGGTTCGGGTTCGCAGGGGGCGCACGTGTATCTCAACGACATCTGGGCCTACGGCGCCAAACCCTGACCAGGCAGATTGGCAGTTGCAGGCGGAGGGCTTCTTCTGGCGCTTGTTCACGTCAAACCCGGACACGACATCCGGTGTGCTCTCGTCCGTCTCAGTCCGTTTGTTGCCGTCGAGTTTGCCCCCGAGTTGCCCCCGAACTCACCTGAAGGACGCCGAAACCCGGCCTCACCGACCGGGCTTCGACACGCGATTCTCCCCAGATCTAGAAGGTCCCGGGGTGGATTGCTGCGGCCAAGATCTTCAAGCCCTCGGCGATGCGAGGTCCGGGCCGGGTGACGATCACATCGTCGATCACCAGCACGCGTCCCTCTTTCACCGCTTTCAGGCTGGCGAAACGGGCGTCGCTCGTGAACTCCTCGGCGCTCTTGTAGATGGAGCCGGGGAGCAGGATGACATCGGGGTCAGCGGCGACCAGTTGCTCGGGGGCGAACTGGTAGTAGGCTTGGGCGGCAACGCCATCGGCGCCGGGCGCCGCCGCCACATTGGTGGCGTGGGCCAGGGCAAGCAGCTCGTCCACGAACGAGCCCGGACCGGACGTCCACAGAGTGTTGTCCAGGGCGTAGAAGACCTTCGGCGAATCGCCCACCGCCGCGGCTGCGTCGGAGACTTCCTTCATCTGCGCCTTGATGGTTCCCACCAGTTCCGCCGCCTTGCCTGTCGCGCCGGTGGCTGCGCCCACAGTGGTGATATCGGTGTAGATCTGCTCCACCGTCGTGGGGTTGAGGATCAGACAAGGGGTCCCTGCCTTCTGCACGGGCGCCAGGGCCTCCTCGTTGCCCGAGTAGCCGACGACGAGATCGGGGCTGAGGGCGATCACGGCCTCAGTATTCAGCTGGAAGTCGCCCACCTTGGGGATGTCGGCCACTTCCGGCGGATAGTCGTCCAGCGAATTGACCCCGACCACCCGGTCGCCGACGCCGATCGCGAACAGCATCTCAGTGTTGGCCGGCGCGGTGGAGACGATGCGCATGGGCTTGGCGTTGATGGTCGCGCTGGCATTGTTGTCGTCGGTCACCGTCACCGGGAAGGCGCCTTCCGCCGGTTCGGCCACCGTGGAGGCTGTGGTGGAGACGGACGTCGCGGCGGTCGTCGTGGTCTCGTCAGACGCTGTCGAGCCACAGCCCGCAGCGAACAGGGAGCCGACGACGAGGGCGGCGACCGCAACAATGGCGAGGGTCGGGAGAAACGGGATCCGACGAAGGGGATGCTGCCTCAAGAGCAGCCGGTGTGGCCACGCCGATGTGCGGCATGGCGCCTGGCGTCCGGACATGCGGACTCCTTTCGGTTAGACCTATGATCACGACCCGCAAGATGGTGGAGAGCAGGCTTGCTACTCCCCGGCCGAACCACTGATGGTCTAACCGAGTTGGCGCCCCTTAAGTCAGGGCAGAGTTCGCTCTCGTTCCACGAAGAGCAAGTGCTCCTCCCCCGCAGCAGGTATCTGGCTTGCCCGGCACCCGGGTGCACGCGGCTCTTGGGCTGCCGTCGTCTCGGCGGCGACGCCGCATTCGCGCGCCCGGTGCCGTGGTCACAGTGGCGGGACCGCGCCGGAGTCTCACCGGCTTCCCTCTCGACTCCAAAAGGAGTCTGACTGCGAAGGCACCATCCTTGCGCGCCGGACTTTAGCACGCGGCGCGCGCCTTGAACAAATGAGGGTGCCGTGGTATTCGTTGGCACGAGCATGAGTGGCTCGAAAAGAGCCGCAAGGGAAGACGGTGCAAGTCCGTCGCGGTGCCGCCGCTGTGACCGGGGACGAAAGCCGCTGTTGCCACTGTCCGGGAAGGATGGGAAGGCGCGGCCGAGAG
>JAZDLO010000200.1:0-2638 GCA_043801935.1 bacterium | reverse complement strand
GAGTTCCTCGAGCGCGTCGTGGGCGTCAGGTGGTACTGGCCCGGGGACGTGGGGCGGATGGTCTCCAGGCACGAAGAGGGCATCGTGCTGGACCGGGTCTGCTGGCAGGGCGCTCCGACTTTCGCGGTCCGGGTGGCGTTCGATTGCTGCCACCTGGACCCGGGGCTAAGGCCTGAAGACCCCTGGATATGGTGGCAGCGGATGCGGTGGGGTGGCATCGGCGACGGGGCCATGCTTTTCAGCGGCGTAATGACGGGCGACAGCGATGATATGTCTTTTTTTCCGCACAAGTCATTTTCATTTTCTCCGAATTGTCCTTCGCCTGGCAGGATCACCCATCGTACTCAGCAACTGGGCAACTGAGCAGGCGAAGCAGCCGGCGTTGGAGACGGGTTAGTTCCGTGACCAACACGACCGGTGAGCGGCCGTCGCGGACCAACGTGTAGCGTCGCACGTTCTCGAACAGGTCGATCAAACGCCGCGTCGTGGGGCGACGGCAGGCGCGGCCCTCCGGGTACATGGGCAGGCTCTCGATTCCCTCTTCGGCCATCGCCTGACGCAACTCGCGCTCCAACAACGCCTCCACGACCAGGGCCAAGAAGTAGAGGCAGAGCAGGGCCTGGATACGGCGGATCTCCTTCAAGTACACCGGGGCCACCTCGTAGTCGGTCTTGAACTGGGCGAACCGCTTCTCGATCTTCGGCTGATGTTTGTAGGCCAGGAGAAGGTCCAATTCCGGCATCTCCAGCACGTTGGTGATCAGGGGGAAGACGCCGTCGCTCTGGGCGTCCTCCGCGATCTGCGCGTCGTCGAGCCGGTACGTCAGATCGAACCGCAAGCTCACCTGTTTCACGTAGCGGGTGTCTTGGGTCGGCCGGCCCCGACGCTCCTGGCGGTACGTCTCCAGGGCCCGTTCCCGAAGCTCGGTCTTGATCCAGCCGCTGGCTCCGCAGGACTGGAGGATCTCGGCGACGGCTTCGGAAACCTTGGCCTGCTGACGGTAGCGGGTGCGGGGCGATTGAAGCTTCTGGCGAAGCTCGGCCAGTTGGCTCAAGGCGCGGGTGATCCGTTGGCTGCGGGCCAAGGCGTCCAACTCAGCCTTCCGCGTGCTGTGGTACCACACGAGCCGATACCCCTCGGCACTCAACGCAGGCTCCTGGCTGACGGAGAAGCGATCCATCACCTGGCCCTCCTCGTCCGTCTTGTTCCAGAGGGGCTTCCAGGTGACACGGCCTTGGGCCAGCGACTCACGGAACGTCTCATCTTCAGCGCGCGTCTTGGGCAGCACGCTCACGAACCGGCCCTGGTGCTGGTGGAGGTAGGCCATGTTCTCCGAGGTGGCCAACTTGCAATCGGCCACGTAGAGGAAGTCGCAGCGGCCAGCGAGTTGGCAGAGCAGGTCCCAGGTCTCGCGATGGGTCTGGTCGTCGGTGCGGTTGCCGCTCTCCACGCGGAAGTGGACCGGGACGCCGCCGTCGTTGGTCACCGTGAGCACGTACAACAGTTGCTTCAGGTCGGGCCGGTGGTCCTTATTGTGGCCCCAGGTGATGGCCAGCGTCCTGCGGCCGCGCTGCTGTTTCTCCCGGGCCGCCTCGGCGTAGCTCCCGTGGAAGGTGACCGTCGTCGAGTCGTTGTGCAACTCGTCCAAGGCCACGGCGAACTCGCGGATCATGTGACGCACCACGGCCAAGGCGAAGGAGGGAACATCGGCCACGAACAGTAGGTCCAACCAGCGTCCGGCACGGTCGTCGTTGAGAAGCGTCATCTGCTGAGGAGTCAATCCCCAGAGGTCGGGCGCGTAGCGGCTGGCCCATTCCCCCAGGCCGTACAACGGCTCTCGGGAGAACAGCAGGTTCTTGAGCAGGACCAAGAGTCCCCTGGCCGCCGGGATCTTCGCCCGCCGGTCCTGCGCCGGCAGGTAGGCTTCGAGGAGTTCCTCCAGTCGCATACGCTTGAGGATGCGGTTGACGATCGGCAGGGCGCCGACCTTGGAAGAACTCAGTTTCTGTCCTCTGCCCCGGGCCGTCTGCGCCGGGTCGTTCTTTGCGTTCTCTCGACGTGTCGTGTGTGGATGACGTTTTGCCATGACGTTGGCCTCCGTGAGTTGATGGGATAGCAGAGCCCGTTCGTCCGAGGAAAGCGTGTTTGCGGCAATCGCATCCGCGCCGCATTCCCGCAAGAAGGAAATGTCCACTGGGGAAAATCGTCAAGGGGTGGAAAGCGTCGAGATCGACTTACGACACGGCCTCGGAACGTAAGTCGAGTGCGACTCGACTTACATCAAGGGTATTTGCCCTAAGTCATATCACCGCTGCGCTCGCGCGCGACCTGGACATTGCCTTGGCGTGCAACACAAGCGAAGAATGTGGGCGAGAAACGCGGCGTAGAGCCATCACCTCTCTGCCCACGGGAGCGACGGGCACGAACGTCCGAACGGAGACAAACGGAATCCGAAGAGATTCAAGACCAGGTGCAGGGAAAGTACGTCTGGCCTACCGCACGACCGGAAATTCCGAGAAAATGAAAGTGACTTGTGCGGAAAAAAAGATTGACCGTTTTCATTGCCGTCGCATCTGCCGCATTGGTGGGGAGCGCTGCCGCGGCAGGGCCCTCCAAGGTGGAATGCGTCTCCGGCGGC
>JAZDLO010000198.1:0-5674 GCA_043801935.1 bacterium | reverse complement strand
GCGTCGATAAGCTGGGGGAAGGGGTTGCCGTCGCTCTCCACGGCCAGGAACGGCAGATTCGCCACCTCGCGGGTGACCCGTTCGGTCATCTCGTCCTTGCGGAACCGGAGCACGTGCTCTCGGTCCATTTTCAGGTTGAGGATCGATTCCCCGAGCCGGTTCGGCATGCAGCCGAACGGCCCTATCGCGATCGCTCCGCAGAACTCCCTGCCCACCCCCGCCATGGGGCCGCCGACGGTGAGCACGGCTTCTCCACGCAGGCTCGGGGAGATCAGGTCCCGGGCAGCGGCGATGGTCCCTTCTATGTCAACCAGGCGGGGCACGTACCAGCCCGACTGTGCCATGGTCCGCTTGATCCAGCGTTCCGCCCTGAGCATGACCGCATGCTGGATCCGTCTGACGAGCCGTGCCCGCGGGCTCTGATCACCCGCGAGCAGCCCGTTCTCGACAAGCCAGTCCACGTAGTAGACCCACTCGTGGATCGGGGCCACGTGAGAGACGATGCCGCTGTCGGCCAGGCGCTCGGGCAGCCACCGTCGGGCGATGCCTTCCTTGCGTACAAAAACCTCACCCACGACCAGGACCTGGGGGGCCCCCTGGAGTGGGGATGTCTGCGGCACGGATCGAAGCTCGATCGCCGCCTTTCGAAGCGCTCGGCGGAACGTCTTGCGCCCCCCTTCGAGACCCACTACCACACCGGCCCAAACCTCCTGCAGTCTGCGATGCGAGGCCCGTGGGTCCTCGGTCAGAACGAGCATGGCGTTGTGGATGTCCTCGAAGACGTCCGCGGCGACCACGGCGTTCCAGTTGAGAAGCCGGATCCTGCTGCCCAGCCCTCCGTAGCCGTCCCCGCTGGTGACACTGAGCACGGCCGTGTTCCGGAACTGCTTCTTCCGAATGTGATCGTTCAGGAAGTCTCTGTACTGACCCTGGCGGCACGGGCCGTCAGTGGTGGGCATGAAGTAGACGGTGATCTCATCCTCTGGCCGATCGTCGCGCAAGTACTTGATGAGCGCTCCCATCGTCAGCAGAAGGGGCAGGCATTCCTTGCAGCTTGAGTGCCCTCTGCCCAGCGACAGGTGCTCCTCATTCATGGGCGGCAGGGCCTGGGCCCGGATCCCCATTCCGCGATAGGTCGCCGCAGCAGCCTGGGCCGAGTACGGATTCATCGATGGGAATACCAGGCGCACCCTCGGATCGAACAGAGTGACCGTCTCGCCGTCGGAGGTGACGATCCGTGACCGGCCGCCCACGATCTGGGCCGTGGCCGGTCGGAACGGCTTCGAGGTCTGTTCCGGTTCCGCAGCCCCGGATTGGAGACTGCGGTATCTGTTCACGATGTCCAGGAAGGCCTCGATGCGTGTTTCCAGCCCCGCGTCGGCGGTGTGGTTGTCGAGTTCCAGCGTCAGCGAGGGTTTCGAGCCCAGGATGTCCCGGAAGTAACCGATGACGAACGAGTCCGGCCCGCAGGAGAAGTTCGTGATGAAGCACCCGAACAGCTGCGGATGCTGCTCGATGAACCGGGCCCCCTTCAGGTTGACATGCCCCATCGCCCAGTACATGTGGTCCCGGGCGGGGTAAGGGCCCAACTCAAGGAAGTCCACCGGGATGATCGTGATCCCCCGTGAGGCGAACCTGTGGGGGATCCCCTTGTTCGCGTCGCCGGCGTACGCGTTGTACGGCCGGCCCATGAGCACGACGCCGGTCCGCTCCGGGTCCCGTTCGATCTCTCGAAGGGCCTCACGTCCCAGCTCAAGCATGTGCCGGCGCATCCGGTCCTGCACCTCGCGCGCCCGGTCATAGGCCCGTCCCAATTCCTCGGGATCGCGCTTCAGGGCCTCGGCCATCTGCTGGAACTGGGCCCGCTGTGTCGCGCGGTCGGCGGAGAGGTCGATGACCGGCGCCAGGACGGCCCGGTCCCGCAGAAGGTCCTCGAACGCGCTGCGCAGGTAGTAGCTCTCCCCCTGAAGAAGCGGGCACGTGCTTACGGGGTCCTCGACACCATCCACCTCCTCGGCCGGGATATGGGGCAGGAAAAGGAAGTCGGTGTCCTTCTTAAGCAGGTTGGCCAGGTAACCGTGCGAAAGTTCGCAGGGATAGCAGAAGGGCGCGGCGATCCGGTCGAGTCCATCCGGGTCCACCTCATCGGAGAGCACGGGACGCAGGTCCAACTCGGCAAAGAAGTGGGAAAACAGCGGATAGTAGGTGTTGACCAGGAAGGACTGCGGGATACCCACCGTGGGCGCCTCCGGTCCCAGGGAGGCCGCGTCCGGAGCATACTCCTCGAAAACCACCTGCTGGCGCCTCACCACCAGGTCGTGACGGCCCGCATCCACCTTCAGGCTGTGGCGGATGTTGTAGTACAGGTTGCACGCGCCGCCGAACGGGTAGGTCTTGCCCTCGATCACGATCCGGTTCACCGTGCAGCCGATGTCGCACCGCTCTCTTCCCCCGGTGCACTTGAACGACGACTTGTACTCGACCTCCCGGTCCGCGAGCCGCTGCAGATCGAATCGGCCCTCGGTCATGAGCCCCTGGTCGATCCGATTCTTCACCTCCAGAGCAACCCCGAAGGCCCCGGTCATCCCCGGGTCGGGGGGCACGATGATCTGTTTCCCGGACAGCGCGGCCATGGCCAGCGGCACGGCCCGGTTGTAGCAGACTCCGCCCTGCATGAACACCTTCTCGCCCACCGGGCGCGCTCCCTTGACCCGGTTGACGTAGTTCATGCAGATGGAGTACACGAGGCCGGCCGCCACGTCCTCCTTCCGGATCCCCTCGTGGAACGCGTTCTTGATGTCCGAGGAGATGAAGGCGGCGCACTGATCGCTGAAGTTGGGCGGGCGGTCCCCCTCCAGGGCCCGGTCGGCGATATCCTCCATCCGGATGCCCAGGGTCTCCCGGGCGGATTCCTCCAGGAAGGAGCCCGTGCCGGCCGAACAGGCCTCGTTCATAGCGTAGTCGCTGGCCACTCCGTTGGTGATATAGGTGTACTTGGCATCCTGGCCGCCGATCTCGAAGATGGTGTCCACCTCGGGATCGATGTGGCAGGCGGCGGTTGCGTGGGCGATGATCTCGTTGATCACCCCATCGGTCAGCGCGTGCAGGCCGGCGATCTGCCGTCCCGATCCCGTTGCGCCCAGTCCCCGAACAACGATCCCGGTACCATTGAGCTGGCCCAGCAGGGACCGGTAGCAGGCGCGGGAGGCCGCGACGGGATCCCCGTTGGTGCGTCGGTAGTTGCCGGCCACTACTTTCAGGTCTGATTCACGCAACAGGACGGCTTTGGTCGTTGTGGATCCCACATCCAGACCCAGGATACATACGTCGCCGGGCTGGGCGATTCCTCTCTCGGAGGAGCTGAACGTCACCTGGTCCTCAAATCCCCTCAGCGGCCGGTGGTATTCGAACTGGGACTGCCGGGGCCCGTACAGCCCGTCGGTGGACGCAAGGGGAAGGGTGGCGTTCTCCGAGGCCCAGAGGGCGGCCCCTAGGGCCTCGAAGTAGGCGGCTTCCTTCGGGATGACCAGGTTGCTGATCTCCTCACGGAGGTAGTCCACCATGACGCCGATCCGGGTGGTACCGCCCACCATCATGATGTTCTCTCTGGGCGTGTTCTTGAGCAATTCCAGCACCTTGGCGGCCATCATGCGGCCGAGACCGGCCACCACGCGCCCCTTGGGTATCCCCTTGTTGGTCGCGTGGGTGCAATCGCTCTTGCAGAAGACCGAGCAGCGCCCCGAAACGGTGTAGGGCTCCTCGCTCCGGGCGATGTCCACCGCGTTCTCCAGGCTGACGTCCATCCGCCGCGTCTGCTGGATGAAGAACTCCCCCGTGCCGGAGGCGCATTTGTTCCCCGAGTAGACCCGGCTGATCCGACCCTCACCGTCGAGCCGGTACGCCAGGAAGGTCTCGCCACCGGCGCTGATGACGGCGTTGAAGCGCGTTCCTTGCCGGTTCACGAACCTGAGCGCGTGCTCCACCGCGAGCGGTTCGGAGACAGGGGTGAGGTTGAGGCTTTCCTTGAACCGTCGTCCCGTGACGGCGATCGGGTCGCTCTCGTCCAGCGCGAGCGATTCCAGCAGCTCGTTCAAGACCTCTCGGGGATTGCCCTCGTGGGGCCGAGTGATCACCTGCCGGATAGCGGGCCGGGATCCGTTCGTATCGAGTGTGACGAGCGAGATGGTGGACGCGCCGGTACAGATGCCGATCGCACGATTCATAGAGGGCTCCATCTGACCTGGGAGATCCGCTCACAGGTTCATAGGGTGTCGGCGCTCGCGTCCCTAGCCTGACCCCACCGAACTGAGCCAATCCGGGCGGTGAGACATCCTGAAAAGCAGCGGCGGCTCACAACCGTATTCCGACGCCGTCCAAGGCGCGGGGCGTCGCTTCACAGAAGGAACTTCCTTCCTGCCGGTCCGAGTATCTGGCCGGGGCGTCTGCGCGTCAAGGACGTAGCGGGTCGGTGGGCGGGGGCGGGACGCGGGTGAGTCGGGGGTGTTCTGGGCCGGCACGGGTTGCAGCTCGGTGCTGAAGCGGGCGGCAAGCGGTTGGCGGTGAGCGGCGGGTCGGTGATGACGGCCACGATGCGCGCCGGGGCGGACGGAGCGACG
Source organism: bacterium (assembly GCA_043801935.1). Classification (GTDB taxonomy): domain Bacteria; phylum Actinomycetota; class Thermoleophilia; order RBG-16-64-13; family RBG-16-64-13; genus JAZDLO01. The sequence continues at coordinate 1,058 of JAZDLO010000198.1, read as the reverse complement.
ATCGCGACGGCTCCCTCGAGCCGGGGAGCTCCCGGCGCCTGCCGTGGACCTGCGGCCGCCTGGCGTCGCCGCATCCCCCGGAAGCGGCTGGCGTGCCAGCCGTAATAGTGCGTCATCACCGGGCCGGGGTCGGGGATGTGGGAGATGAGCCGGGCGAGGAACTCGAGCCAGTCCAGGGTCGCGGTGTCGGCCGGGGCGCGCCCGCCCAGCTACTGCCCGAACAGCGTGTCCTGCCCCTTCGGCGCGGTGAAGCCGAAGTGCCGGTACGCCGCCGCCGTCGCGACGCGGCCGCGCGGCGTGCGGTGCAGGAAGCCCTGCTGGATGAGGAACGGCTCGTAGACCTCTTCGAGCGTGCCGGCGTCCTCGCCGACCGCCACCGCCACCGTGCCCAGCCCCACTGGCCCGCCCTCGAACTTCTCGATGATCGTCTTCAGGATGCGCGCGTCCATGTCGTCGAGCCCGAACTCGTCCACATCGAGGCGCTGGAGCGCCACCTGCGCCACCTCCTGCGTCACCCTCCCGTCCGCCCGCACCTCGGCGTAGTCCCGTACGCGCCGCAGGAGCCGGTTCGCGATCCGCGGTGTACCGCGGCTCCGCCATCCCGAACCGCATGGAGGAACTCCTCGAGGGCCGGTCAGGAGACCCACGAGGTCGCCCGGCCGCTCGAGCACCGGGCCCGTCGTGGTCCGGATGCTGACGCCCATCTCCTTCGCGAGGAGGATGGCCAGCGTGGTCTTGCCCAGCCCCGGCGGGCCGAAGAAGAGCGCGTGGTCCAGCGGCTCGCCGCGCTGATTCGCCGCGTAGATGGCGATTCGGAACTGATCACAATGCCCGGAATGGGTGTTCACGATCGCCGGAATGCGCATCCCATTACCTCATTCAGGCGAAGAGCCTGCACGACGAAGCTCTCCAGGCGTGCGTCGATAAGCTGGGGGAAGGGGTTGCCGTCGCTCTCCACGGCCAGGAACGGCAGATTCGCCACCTCGCGGGTGACCCGTTCGGTCATCTCGTCCTTGCGGAACCGGAGCACGTGCTCTCGGTCCATTTTCAGGTTGAGG
>JAZDLO010000180.1:0-15617 GCA_043801935.1 bacterium | reverse complement strand
GTCCTTGCGCATCTGGCGGATGGCCTCCAGGTAGGGCAGGCTCTCGATGTCGCCCACGGTCCCGCCCACTTCTACGATCACTACCTGGGCGGCGGTCTGCTTCGCCACGCGGACGATCCGCTCTTTGATCTCGTTGGTGATGTGGGGGATGACCTGGATGGTGCCGCCCAGGAAATCGCCGCGCCGCTCCCGGTTGATGACGCTCTGGTAGATCTGGCCGGAGGTGACGTTGCTCGCCCGGGTGAGGTTCACGTCGATGAACCGCTCGTAGTGCCCCAGGTCCAGGTCGGTCTCGGCGCCGTCGTCGGTGACGAAGACCTCGCCGTGCTGGAAGGGGCTCATGGTGCCGGGGTCGACGTTGAGGTAGGGATCGAACTTCTGGATGCTGACTTTCAGCCCGCGGCTCTTGAGAAGACGACCGAGAGACGCGCCGGTTATCCCTTTGCCGAGCGATGAAACAACGCCACCCGTTATGAAAACGTGCTTTGCCATGCTTACCCCTACCGCGCTGGTGGTGAACCGGGCGGCGCATGGCCGGACAGCCCCGCGCCTTTCCTAGTCTAGCAGCCCGTCCACCGCCCTGTCTCGCAACTCGCGGGCATGGGCCATAGCCTCGGTATCGTCGGGACGGCCGCCCATCATGCGGCACAACTCTTCGACCACCCCTTCGCCCGAGAGGAGCGAGAGCCGGGTGACGGTGACCCCGCCTTCGCTTATCTTGTCGATGAGGTAATGACGAGCAGCGAGAGCGGCAACGTGGGCCAGATGTGTCACCACGATCAGCTGCGACCGCACGGCCAGTTCGCGGAGCTTTCGCCCCACGGCCACCGCAGTCCGACCCCCGATGCCGGCGTCGATCTCGTCGAAAACCAAGGTCTCGCGCCCGCCGGCGCCGGCCAGGGCGCACTTGATGGCGAGGAGGACCCTTGAGAGCTCCCCTCCCGAGGCCGTGTGGGAGAGGCTCCTGGGCGGCTGTCCGGGGTTGGCCGTCAAGAGGAACTCGACTGAATCAGCGCCGGTCTCCCGGAGTCCCTCCCACCCGCTGCGCGACTCCACCGCGATGGGAACGCTCGCCTCGAGCATACCCAAGTCGGCCAGTTGTCCGGCGACGGCCTTCTGGAGGAGGGGCGCGGCCTGACGGCGCTGCCCGCTGAGCGTCGCCGCCATTTCGAGGGCGCGCGCAGCCTGCGCGGCGCGCGCCTCCTCCAGTCGCGCCAGGTCCTCCTCGGTGCTGTCGAGTGCCGCCAAACGCGCGGCTGATCGGGCGCAGTGGGCTACGGCCGTATCGGTGGAGCCGCCATACTTGCGGGCCAGGTCCGTATAGAGCCGCAGACGGTCGTCCACTTCCTGCAGCCGCGCCGGATCGACCGAGATGTGTTCGAGGTGTCCGTGCAACTGACGCGAAAGCTCCGCGATCTGATACTGGATCTCGGTGAGAGTTGAGTAGACCCCATCAAGGATGTCATCGACTCCCTGTAGCCCGCCGAGTTGGGCCGCCGCCTGAGCCACCAAGGTGCCGGCGTCGGGTTCTTCGCCGTCGCTACTCAGAAGGTCGGCGGCCGCTCCCGCGTTGCGAAGGATGTCCTCCGCCCGAGCCAGCACTCTCTGTTCGGCCTGCAACCGTTTGTCCTCTTCGACGGAGAGTCCCGCCTCCTCCAGTTCGGCCACCTGGAAGCGCAGCAGATCGGCCTCGCGCAATCGGGTCTCTCGCAAAGCCTGGGCCTCTTCCAGCCGCTGGGTGGACTCGCGAGCGCCGGCGAAGGCCTCTCGGAATTGGGCAGCCGCTTCGACCACGTCGACCCCGGCCCACTGGTCCAAGACGGCCAACTGGTACCCGGGGTCGAGCAGTCTGCGGTACTCGTGTTGGCCGGCAAAGGAGAGTAGCCCGCCGATCAGCTCCGCCATGGTCCCCAACGTGACCGCCGTGTCGTTGATGTAGCAGCGGTTGCGACCCTGCTTGCTGAGCCGCCGGGTGATGATGGTCTCGCCTGGCTCGAGTCCCGTCAAGGCCCTGATGCTCTCGGGGATATCGGCCACCTCGGTCTCGTCCAGGCCGAATACTGCCTGGATATACGCGTCCTCGGCCGCCGAACCGACGAGGCCCTCTTCCGCCCTCTCCCCCATCAGCAGTCCGAGCGCTCGCGTCAGCAAGGTTTTTCCTGCGCCGGTCTCCCCGGTCAGAACGGTGAGTCCGGGTCCGAATTCGAGCACAGCATCCTCGATGAGCACGAAATTCCGGATGGCGAGTGATGCCAGCAACCGGGTCCCCTCGTGCCCTACAGCAGTCGGTCGCGGAAGTGGTGGTAAAGGCTGTCGCCCTCCAGGAGGGCAAGGGAGGTGATCGCCTGACTGGCCTTGACCCGCAGAGTGGCTCCCGGCGTGAGCGTGGCCAGCCTTTCCCCGTCGATGTCGACGTAGCAGTCGGCATCGCCCGCGGTGTTGATGATCTCCAGCAGGTCTTGGGGCGCCGCTACGACCGGGCGTACTCCCACGGCGTGCGGAGCCACCAGGCTGATGACATATGCGTCCACAGAGATCCCCAGAAGCGGTCCACCGGCAGCCAGACTGTAGGCGGAAGAGCCGGCCGGCGTGCCGACGACCACTCCATCACACAGGACTTCGAACAGCGTCACCCCGTTGATGGTCAGGGCGAGGCTGGAGGCGCGCGAGCGGTCCCCTTTGCTGACGACTACGTCGTTCGTGGCTCGAAACAAGGAGTCGGCTAATTCAGCTTCCAAGCCGAGCAGGGGGTATTCGACGAACTCCCCATCGAGCAGCCGTCCGAGACCCGGTCCCAGATCGTCGCTGCGAATGGTGGTGAGAAAGCCGACCCTGCCCAGATTGACTCCGGCCACAGGGATGTGATGGCCGCGAGTCAGATGGAAACCTCGCAGCATCGTGCCGTCTCCGCCGAGCACCAGGCAGAGCCCCACTCCATCCAGTTCCTGCGGATCCGTCGTCACAACCGCTCCGCCCCCGCTCGCGAGGAGGCCACTGTGCTTATCCCACTCCGAGGCGGGTAGCAGCACGTCGATAGACCGCTGCCGCAACAGCGCGAGTGACTCCCGCAGGGCGTCGGTCGCCACGGACGGATCGCCATGCGTTAGGATGACCACTCGTTTGATGTCGGGCTTCATGTCTCCACCGTTCCCTTGACGCGCTCGGCTCGGGCGAGAACCTCGTGCACGAGCGGCTCCAGCGTATCAAGTCCAGCACCCTTTTCTCCACCGCGCGCGATATGAAAGAAGAACTCCTCGTTCCCGTCGGCGCCCGGGAGACCCGACCTGCATATGCCAAGAAGATCGGCGTCAAGCTCCTCGACGACGAAACGCCCTCGTTCGACGAGCACCTGATGGTGCACGTCGGGGTCCCGCACTATGCCTCCCTTACCGACCAGGCGGGGCCCCGCCTCGAACTGGGGCTTGATCAGGACCAGCCCTTGAAAGGCCGGCGCCATACAGGCGACGACCGCGGGCAACACCTTGGACACGGAGATGAACGAGAGGTCCATGGTGAGCAGTTCGGGCCGGAACGGCAGCTGGTCGCAAACCAAGTAGCGAGCGTTGACCCGGTCGAGAGGGTACACCCGTGGATCCAGGCGAAGTCGACGGTCCAGCTGCCCCTGACCAACATCCACGGCGATGACCTTCTCCACTCCCGACTGCAGGAGGCAGTCGACGAAGCCTCCGGTGGATGCGCCCACATCAAGAGCGCAGAAACCGGTGACATCGAGCCCGAAGACCTCCAGTGCGTGGGCCAACTTCTCCCCTGCCCGGGAAACGAAACGAGGTCTGTCTTTGAGCGAGATGTCCGCGTCAACGGATACCGGCGTTCCCGCTTTGTCGCTGACCGTTCCGGCTACCCGCACCAGACCGGCCATGATGAGTCCGCGAGCCGCGCTTCGACTGGGCGCCAGTCCTCGAGTCACTACCAGTTCGTCCAGGCGCACGCGGGCGCTCCGGGCCACGCCGCTCAGCTCCCGCAAGCGGCCACGGGTCCGAGGAGCCGCTTGGCGGCGGCTGCGACCGCTTCGCCGGTAAGGCCTACGTCGCGCCGGAGCACCTTCAGCGGTCCCTGTCCCACGAACGCGTCGGGCAGACCGATGCGCTCGATCGGCCGGTATATAAGCTTGTCTGCCATCAGTTCCACTATGGCGGAGCCAAAGCCCCCGGCCAGGGCGTTGTCTTCCACGGTGATCACGGCGCGATGGGCCATAATCAGCGGGCAAAGGAGATCGACGTCCAGCGGGTGGAGCCGCCTGACGCTGGCCACCGACGCGTGGATGCCCTCGGGGGAAAGGCGTTCGGCCGCCTCCAACGCCAACCCGACTCCCGGCCCCAGGCTCAAGATGAGCACGTCAGGTCCCTCGCACAGCAGTTCCACCCAGGGCCCCTCGAGGGGAAGGATGGGCCGCTCGAGCGGCACTCCCAGTCCGGCCGATCGGGGATAGCGTATGACGGACGGCCCCTCGAGACGAAGCGCGGTGGCCAGCAGGCGTTGCAGTTCGGCCTCGTCCTTCGGCACGAAGACGGTCAGCCCGGGTACGATCCTCAGGAAGGAGAGGTCGAACGCGCCGTGATGAGTGGGCCCATCTTCTCCCACCAGGCCGGCGCGATCGACGGCAAAGACCACCGGGAGGCCTTGTAGACATACGTCATGGATGATCTGATCGTAGGCCCTCTGCAGGAACGTGGAGTAGATCGCCACCACAGGACGTTTGCCCGTCGCCGCCAAGCCGGCGGCAAAGCCGACGGCATGAGCTTCGGCGATACCCACGTCGAAGAACCGGTCGGGCATGGCCTCCTTGAGTAGATCGAGTCCCGTGCCGCCTGCCATGGCGGCGGTGATACCGATCACTCGGTCATCGGCCTGGGCCAACTCGACCAGGGCCTCGCCGAAAGCCCGGGTGAACGTGGTGGGACCCTCCGGGTCGAGACTCTGGCCCGTGGGAACCGAAAACCGCGGGGTCCCATGGTAGCGACCGGGCTGTCGCTCGGCCGGCGCATATCCCTTCCCCTTCACGGTGCGGCAGTGAAGTAAGACAGGACCCTCCACCGCGAGCGATCCCCTGATGCTCGCGCGGAGAGCTTCGATATCATGGCCATCGATCACGCCCACGTATGTGAAGCCGAGCTCTTCGAACAGCATTCCCGGCACTATGGCGGCCTTGATACCGTCTTTCACCTGCTCGCCGACCGCCGCCACCCGCTCGCCTACCCCCGGCAGGCGCTGCAGCCGCTTTTCGATGTCTCGACGGAACCGATACAGCGTGGGGTCGATGCGCAGCCGGGAGAGGTAGGTGCTCATGGCGCCCACGTTGCGTTCGATGGACATGGCGTTGTCGTTCAAGACCACCAATAGCGGAGTGCCGAGATGCCCGGCGTGATTGAGGGCTTCGTACGCCATGCCTCCCGTCAGAGCCCCATCGCCGATGACCGCGACCACCCGCCCGGGACCGGCGCCGGCTGCTTTTCCACTCTCGGTCTCGAGCAAGCCGCCCGGTCCATCCCCGCCCCGCAGCCTGCCTTCCACCATGCCTACGGCGGCACTGACCGAGGTGCTGCTGTGCCCGGTGCCATAGGCGTCGAACGGGCTCTCGCCCCGGCAGGGGAATCCGGAAAGCCCGCCGTATGTGCGGATCGAGCGGAAGGCGCCGAGCCTGCCGGTGAGCAGTTTGTGAGCGTACGACTGGTGCCCGACATCCCAGATGATGGCGTCTCTCGGGGTCTGCAGCTCGGCGTGCAGGGCGATAGCCAACTCGACCGCTCCCAAGCTCGCGCCCAGATGACCGCCATTGCAGGAGATCGTGACGATGATCTCTTCCCTCACCTCGGCGGCTACGCGCCGCAGTGCGGCAGGCTCAAGGGTGCGAAGCGCCGCGGGAAGTTCCAGCCCATCGATGAACCTTACTTCGCTCACGTGGTCACCTTGGAACCGTTCTCTTGGCCCCTGCGGATCTCTCGAATCTGCTCCTTCTCGTAGACCGCAATGGAACCCAGGATGCCGTTGACGAGCGCGCCGGCCTCGTCGGAGCAGAACCGCTTGGCCAACTCTACCGCCTCGTCGATGGCGACCGCTTCTGGTACCTCCGCCTCCCATAGCAGCTCATACGCCGCCAGGCGCAGGATCGAGCGTTCCAAAGTGCCCAGGCGATCCAGGCTCCACCCGGTCACGTGCCGCTGAAGGATCACGTCGATCGCCGGCAGCTCTCCGGCCACCCCCAAAACCAGGCCGCGTGCGTAGGGGTCGAGATCCGCACGGTCGGTCCTCTGGAACGCCGCTCCAGGGGCGAGCTTCAACAGATCCATCTGATAGAGGACAAAGACGGCTTGACGCCGTGCGCTTCTACGACCCGCAGACACGATACGTGAAGATCAGGCGCCTGCCGGGAACACGCCGCTGAACACGACATCGACCCCTTTGACGGCCAGGCCGGTCATCTGGCCAAGAGCTTCGGCTATCCTCTGGCGGACCCCAGTGGCCAGAGCGGGCAGGTATTCACCCAGGCGAGCGTCCAAGTGCACGGTGACGTGGCACTCCTGACCGCTGACCTTCACCTCTACGGGGTGAGTCTGAACGAGAGGCAACAGCGAATGGATCCGTAGGCGGCCATCGTTCTCCAGCGAACCACGGACAATGGCTTCGAGGACGGAGGTGGCAATCAGGTACTCGGTCATGACAAGCCTCGCGCCTTCCTTCTAGGACAGAGCCTGTAGCTCCCCCATAGCTTGATCGAGGAACCCCGTCGAATACCTGCCTTCAACGAAGCTCGGATGCCGAAGTATATCAAGGTGGAGGTCACGGGTAGTGGGTAGACCCTCGAGCTGGAACTCATCCAGGCAGCGGATACCGCGCGCTATGCACGATTCCCGATCGGCATCCCAGACGATCACCTTGGCCAGCAGGGAGTCATAGTGAGGGGGCACCGCATAGCCTTCGTACAGATGGGTGTCGATTCTCACCCCCGGGCCTCCGGGCAGGATCAGCTTGGTGACGGTGCCGGCTCGCGGAAGGAAGTCCTTGCGTGGGTCCTCGGCGTTGATACGGAACTCGATGGCGTGGCCGCTGCTCTCTTGCAGTCCGGTCAGCTCCATGCGCTCTCCCGATGCCACCCTTATCTGCTCGCGCACGATATCCGCGCCGCTCACCACTTCGGTCACCGGGTGTTCCACCTGCACGCGCGTGTTCATCTCCATGAAGTAGAAGCGCTGCTGGGCGTCCACGAGGAACTCTATGGTGCCGGCGCTGGCATAGCGGATGGATGCGCAGGCTCGCTGCACGAGTTCTTGGATGATCTCGCGCGTGGAGATTCCCAGGAGCGGCGAGGGCGTCTCTTCAAGCACTTTCTGGTGCCTGCGTTGGATGGAGCAGTCGCGCTCCCCGAAGCTGGCGACTTCGCCCCGGCCGTCTCCCAAGACCTGGACTTCCACGTGATGGGGATCGACGATCGCTCTCTCCAGATACATGTCGGCGCAGCCGAAGCACGCAGCCGCCTCAGAGGAGGCCGCCAGGTACTGGCGTTCAAGGTCGGCGGGATCCTCGACCAGGCGCATGCCTCGGCCCCCTCCCCCAGCTGAGGCCTTGAGCATCACCGGATAGCCCAGATCGGTCGCGCAGGCCGTCGCTTCCTGGACGCTCGCGAGCACACCGGCGCTCCCCGGGACGATCGGCAGCCCTGCGTCAGCCATTATGCTCTTGGCCAGCGCCTTATCGCCCAGAAGTCGGATGGATTCCGGGGACGGTCCGATGAACACCAGGCCGTTATCGGCGCAAGCCGCGGCGAAATCCGCGTTCTCCGCCAGGAAGCCGTATCCCGGGTGTACGGCCTCGCACCCCGTGTTCTTGGCGGCGGCGATGACGTTGGGGATGGACAGGTAGCTCTTGCGTGGGTCAGGCGGGCCGATGCAGACCTTGGTCGCGGCCCGAAGAGTATGCAGACAGTCGGCGTCGGCCGCGGAATACACCGCCACCGGCTCCACGCCCAATTCCCGGCAGGCCCGCATCACACGCAGGGCGATCTCCCCCCGGTTGGCGACCAGGACGCGGCGGAACATGCTCCCTCCTACCCGGCTGAAGGCTCGATGAGAAAGAGCGGCTGTCCGTACTCGACGGCATCCCCCTCCTCAGCGAGCACGGCTGCGACTCTCCCCGGAGCCTCGGCGATCACTTCGTTCATCAGCTTCATTGCCTCAAGGATGCAGAGAACATCGCCTTTCTCGACGTGCTGGCCCACCTGCACGTAGGCCGAGGCGTCGGGGGACGGTCCCTTGTGGAAGGTGCCCACCATGGAGGCGAGGACCGGTCTCACCGCGTCCTCGTCCGCCGAAGACGAGAGAAGGTGAGCCGTGTAGACGGCCTGCGTTCCAGGTCCTGTCTCGGGCGCAAGCCCGGCTCCCGCCGGTCCCAGGCCGGCCCCAACCGCCATCGCCTCGCCCGGACCGTGCGAGGCTTTGCGAAGGCTGACGCGGGTGCCCTTGTTCTCGATGGTCAACTCGTCTACGTTCGACGCTTCGAGCAGAGAGATCAACTCCCGTACCCTCTGCGGTCCCAGGTCTTGCCATTCATCTTCCCAGACCGCGATGGTCCCTTCGGCGGTCAAAGTCGGCGCCGGCGAGTCGACCCGTCGAGCTGCCCGCCGTCTCTCGAGGAATCTAGCAGCCTCCCCTGGAGCGAGCGCCTCGAGAAGAAGATCCTCAGAAGACTCGGCGAGCCCATCCAGCCGGGTCCGCAGCTGTTCCTGGCTGAAGGACGGCCCTGGGACGCTGCCCGAGGCCTCATCTTCGCCGTGGCCCAGGGCCATTCTTAGGACCTCTTCTGCAGGCTGGGTCGGGGGCCGACCGAACGCCCCGCGGAGAAAGGCCTTCATCTCGTCGGGGACCACCTGCCAGCGCCGGCCGTACAGAACATTCAAGACGGCCTGCGTGGCCGCCACATGGGCTAGAGGCTGAGCCAGCGTGGGCATGCCGATCTCCGCGCGCACTCGCAGCATTTCACCCACTACCTCGGGAAGGCGCTCCAGCGCCCCCTGTTCGTGCAAACGTTCGGCGACCTGATGCGCGACAGCTGCGGGAACCTGCAACCGCTCGCGCCAGTCGACCTGCTCCGACGCACGGATGAGAGCGGCGGAGCCTGCCGTAGCCGCGGTAAGCGAGGCTAGGGCATCGGCGACAGCCGCCACGGCTCCGGCATCGACCGGGGTCACGATCCCGGCGTCGATGAGAGCGGCGAGTACGACCGTGACCGGCACGGCAGCGGGATCTATCCACGAGGGGGTGGCCGACGCATACACCACCTCAGCTCCGGCTTCGATGCAGAGAGCAGAGACGATCGCGGCGAGCCCCCCGGCGTTGTCCAGGTCCACGTGCAGGGGGCAAGATACGGCCGCGCGAAGCGCCTTGACCACCTTTCGGCCGGCGTTCGGTCCGAGGGCGGAGGCGGTCTTGAGGCAGAGAGCGTCTGGGTCCAACCGAGCGGCGTTCTGGGCCATCGCCACCGTGTTCTCGAGAGCCCCATCGGAGCCGGCGGCATGGACTAATGCCACACAAAGGCCCGCTCCGGTGGCCTTAACGGCGTTCGCCGCGATCTCGAGGTTTCGCAGATCGTTGAGGGCGTCTTGGACCACGAATGACCGCACTCCGCAGTCAACGGCCTGCTTCACGAACTCGTCCACCAGCGCGGGGGGATACGGCCGGTAACCGACAAGGCTGGTCCCTCGCAGACCCATCTGGATCGGGGTGCGCGTGATGTGGGTGGATACGGCTCGCAGCCTCTCCCATGGGCTCTCGTTGAGCACTCTGAGGGAATGCTCGAAGGGCATGTCGCCCCACACGTCGATGGCATGGAACCCGGCGCGGTCGAGAGCCACGAGCGTGGGTATCAGCCTCCCTACTGTGGCGTGCGCGGGCGGATCGAGGTAGATCAGGGAACGGAGAGTGGTGTCGGCTACCCCGACGGCGCGGGCCGGCATGGAGACCTAGGCCCTGGTAACGTACTCGCGGGTACGGGTATCGACGCGGATCACATCCCCCGGTTCTATGAACAAAGGCACCTGGACTGTGGCCCCGGTCTCCAGGACCGCACCCTTCGATCCGCCCGAAACCGTGTCCCCACGGACCCCGGCCGCCGTTTCGAGGACCTTCAGATCCACAAAAGTGGGCAGCTCGACGTCGAAGGGTTCACCGTCGATGTACACCACGTCCACCTGCATGTTGAGCGTCATGAGGTCGAATCGTTCTTTGAGAGCGCTCTTCGGCAGAGCGAGCTGCTCGAACGACTCCGCATCCATGAACACCATCTGGTCGGGTTCTTCATACAGATATGTCATGGGGCGACTCTCATTATGCAGCTGCTCGAACTTCTGTTCGGGGCGGAAAGTCCGATCGATGAGAGCGCCGGTAGCGACGTTGCGCAGCTTCGTGCGCACGAAGGCCCCGCCCTTGCCGGGCTTCACGTGCTGGTACTCGGCGATGCGGTACGTGTCGCCTTCATACCTGATGGTCATGCCCATCTTGAACTGATTGGTTGAAATCACGAGCCCGTCCTCAGCGACTGCTGCTTGGGTTTGTGGTCCGCCTACCCACGTTTCTGCGAACGTGCATTTTACACTACCAGCCTCCGCGCCGAGTAGTGCCCCGTCCTCACCATGCCTGCTCTTGGTCAGCTAAGTGTCCGGAGACCGCGCGGCCATTCGGTGAGAATCTCCGCACCCTCCGGTGTGACGATCACCGTGTCTTCGATGCGGATACCCGCTCGGCCGGGAAGATAGAGGCCGGGCTCGACGGTGACCACCATTCCCACTTCCAGTACGTCGTCCGAACGGGAGCTCAGGTTTGGGCCCTCGTGAACCTCCAGCCCGACACCGTGTCCGAGACTATGCACGAACAGATCGGCCATGTCCTCGGCTTGAAACCGGTTTCGCGCCACCCCGTCCACCTCCCGGCCGGAGACCCCCGGCCGTATCGCGGCCACAGCCAATGCCTGTGCTTCGCGCACGAGTTCGTATGTCCGCACCAGATCGGGGTCCACCTCGCCGGTAGCGTAAGTGCGCGTCATATCGCTGGCATAGCCATCGACGACCGCCCCGATATCGAGGATGAGCAACCCCCCGGGCTCGACAACAGCGGGTGAGGCTTCAGCGTGCGGCATCGCCCCTCGCGGCCCGGCCGCGACGATGAAGGGGAACGCCGCTCCTTCCGAACCCTGCCGACGCAAGAACACTTCCAGCTCGAGAGCCACGTCGCGCTCGCTGCGGCCGACCACTGGCATCGTCTCCAGATAAGCGAACGCCTGGGCAGCCATCTGTCCGGCGAGCCGCATAGCCTCGAGCTCATCGGAAAACTTGACCCGGCGACACCGCTCGACCAACCCGCCTATCAGCTTCCATCGCACGCTCCCTCCGCTCTCCAGTAGCGGACGAAGGTGCTCCCAGCGCTTGACCGTGAGGTGATCGGGCTCGAAGCCGGCCACCGCAAGACCATCACTCTTGCCGAGGGCGCCTTCACTCAGGATCTCGGCGATAAGATCGTCGCCCGCGTCACCGGTAAGGACGAACCTGGCTTCGGGCGCTTCCTCCGCCGCCTGAACGGTGAAACGGGAGTCAGACACGAGGATCAACTCGCTGCCCGTCAGCACCACGGCTGCCGCTTTGCCGGTGAAGCCCGTCAGATAGCGACAATCGGCCGCCCCGAAACTGACCAGGGCGCCGACACCTTCCTCTTGAAGCAGGCTGCGCGCGCGGGCCAGTCGCTCCTCCAGCGAGCGCACGGTCATGCCCCTCCACTCTCCGGCCGCGCACGTACCAAGGCAATAAGCCGGCGCACAGCCTCCACATATCCGTCAGGTCCTTTGCCGGTGATGGTGAAGGTGGCCACCGCCGAGATCACCGAATGGCGCCGCCATTCCTCGCGCGCCGTGATGTCGGAAAGGTGGACCTCGGCCACGGGGCCCGTGACTATCTCCAGAGCGTCACGGATGGCGTAGCTGTAGTGTGTCCACGCCCCCGGATTCACCAATAGTGCGGTGGCGTGCCTGTACTCGTGAACGTACTCGATGAAGTCGCCCTCATGATTCGTCTGCCGGCAGATGCATGTCCACCCCAGCCGTTCTACTTCGCGGGCCACCATCTCTTCCAAAGCCGGCAGGGTAATGGCGCCGTAGTGGGCCGAGGGGCGTTCGCCAAGAAGATCCAGATTGGCCCCGTGGAGCATCACCAGGCTCGGCGGTCGCGTGCTCATGCTCTAATGACCTCCAACGCTTCTGCAAATACCGCGCTGGGGACGTCGAGGGCCCAGACGGGGTCGCCGATCGACCGCAGCCCCACGAAACCGCTTGTGCCGGCCACAGCTTTCTTGTCGCGGGAAGCGGCCTTCAGGAGTGCATCGACATCCGGCAGTTCGATTGCGTCCCGAAGGCCGAAGTCGACCAAGACGCGGCGCGTGCGGTCGCGGACGGACCGATCGAGCCCCAGCAGCCGCTCGCTAACGGCCAGGGCCACGAGCAAGCCCAATCCCACCGCACGTCCGTGTCTGATGACGCCGTAGCCCATCGTAAGCTCAAGGGCGTGGGCGGTAGTGTGCCCAAGGTTGAGCACGGCGCGGCGACCGCTGTCGCGCTCGTCCCCTTCGACCACCCGGGCCTTGTAGGCCACGCAGGTCTTCACAAGGTCCGCCATCATGCCGGGGGCACGGCTGACCACAGCCCCTGAGTCGTTTTCCAACTTCGCAAAGAGATCCCCAGATTCAAGCAAGCCGTACTTGACGACCTCTCCCAAACCATTGATGTACTCGGGATCCGGAAGAGTGCGCAGCGTCGCGGGGTCGATGATCACCAGGTCGGGTTGATAGAAGGCCCCGACTAGGTTCTTGCCCGCGCCGAGATTGACACCAGTCTTGCCCCCCACGCTCGAGTCGACTTGAGCCAGAAGACTGGTGGGGATCTGCCACAGCGAGACTCCTCTCTGATACGTCGCGGCCGCGAACCCTGCCAGGTCACCGACCACCCCTCCCCCCAAGGCCACTACCGTGTCGTCCCGGCGCGCTCCCCGCTCCGCGAGCCAGTTCCAGCAGCGCTCGAGCGTCCGCACGCTCTTGTTGCTCTCGCCGACTTCGAGCACGAGTATGCCTTCGGGCGGCACCGCGTCGCCCAGAAAACACAGCACTCGATCTCCCAAGGCCCGCATGACGTTCTCATCGGTGATGACGAACAGGCGTGAACGCGGAGCAAACGGGGGTAGGCGGGGTTCCTCGAGGGACCGAAGGGCGTCCTCGCCTCCCAGGATCATCGAGGGCCTGTCCGTAGAGACGATCTGTCTCACCCACGGGGTGGTCCTCTGCCGCCCGGTGGCGCGAACGATCTGCGCTATCTCTCGGGCAAGATCCTCCGCGCTCCTGTCGGCCACCGGCACCACCCAGTCGGCCAGGTCTTCGTACGCCGCCCTTCTCTTCGTCAGCAGGGCCTCGAACTGCCGACGCTCGCGGGCCAGAGGGCGCGCGCTCTCCTGCACTCGGGCCCAAGCCTGCGCCGGTTCGACCTCGAGATACGCGACCACACCTCGGCCCTTCAATAGCGTGGCGGCCGCTGCGCTCTCGAGCGTGCCCCCTCCCAACGCTAAGACCAGCCCGTCCTCGGTCGAGCCGTTCCCCAAAATGGAGGTCAAGAGCTCGCACTCCCGGACACGGAAGGCCGCCTCCCCCTTGACGGCGAAGAACTCCGGGACGCTGCTGCCCTCGGCGACGACTAGCTCCTCGTCCAGATCCAGAAAACGCCACCCCAGCAGGTCGGCTACTCCGGCGCCGACCGTCGTCTTGCCGCTCCCCATGAATCCGGTAAGTGCTAGGAACGGCGCCACAGTCGTCGATCTTCCAGCGCGCCTTCGTAGGCGAGCACTGAAGCCCGTAGCTGCTCGAGGCTGTCGCCCCCGAACTTGCAGAGGTACGCCTCAGCCAAGGTCACCGCAGCCATGGCCTCCCCGACCACCCTAGCCGCCGGCACGGCAGCTACATCGCTCCGCTCCACGTGAGCTGCGATAGGTCGAAGCGTGCTCACGTCTACCGACTGAAGCGGCGCGGTGAGCGTCGGGATGGGTTTCATGGCTGCATGGATCACCACGGGCATACCGTTGGTCATCCCTCCTTCGATGCCGGCGGCGTGGTTCGTCTCTCGAGTGATCCACGCGCCTCGGTCATCCTCCCTCACGGTGATGGCATCGTGCACGAGCGAACCGATTCGCCCCGCGTTCGCAAAGCCCTCTCCGATCTCCACCCCCTTGATGGCAGGGATGCTTCCCAAAGCGCCCAGCAGCCGTCCATCCAGACGGTCCTGTGGGCATCCATAACCCCCCAGACCGGGACACAAACCCCAACACCAGATCTCGAACACGCCTCCGAGAGATTCCCCGGCCTCACGAGCCCGGTCGATCTGTTCGCACATAGCGGCGGCAGCGATAGGATCATCGCACCCCACCGGGGAGGCGTCTACTGCCGCCCAGTCGATGTCGTTCGGATGGGTCAAGTCAGCGACCGCATCAGTTCTGGCCGTGCCGATACTGACGACCCGGCCACGCACCTTCACGCCCATCTCGCTCAGCAGCCGTTTGCACACGGCCCCCCCAGCCACCCGGCCCACCGTCTCTCGCGCGCTAGCCCGTTCCAGAACATCCCTTATGTCTTCGTAGCCGTACTTTGCAAGCCCGGCGAGATCGGCGTGCCCTGGACGAGGGATGGTGACTCGCCCACTCATCCCTGCCGGTTCGCCGGCCGGGCGTTCCGCAGACATGACGGCGACCCAGTTGTCGTGGTCCTTGTTCTCTACGATGATGCATATGGGCGCACCCAGGGTGCGCCCCAGGCGCACGCCGGCCAGAAAGCGACAATGGTCCGCCTCGATGGCCATCCGACCTCCGCGCCCATACCCCTGCTGACGGCGGGCGAGGTCGACGTCGATGTCCGCGGGAGTCACGGTGAGGCCGGCGGGGATGCCCTCGAGTATGCACACTTCGGCCAAACCGTGTGACTCTCCAGCTGTGCTTAGTCGGAGGGTACTCACATGCCCCTTCCTTACAGCGGCGGCGCCAAACGGCGCCGCCCTAGTGATCTCGGTGAAACGGACCGGTGATGCCGGTCGCCCTGCCCTACTCGTAGATCTGCTGCCCCGCCGAGAGCACGAGTGTCTCGCTGCCATGCATAAGGGTGGCGACCTTGCTGGCAGTGCTGAGGTCGAGTACCTTGATCTGCCCCCAACTGGTGGATATCACATCACCCACGCGCTTGTTCTTGTAAACACTGTTGTCCACCTGCAGGGTCACAGCAGCCGCGCCGCTGACCACCTCGACGGAGAGAATCCTCAGGCTGTGCCGGTGAGGCGCGGTCGTAGTCGTCGTAGGAGGCGCGGTGGTGCTTGTGGTTACATGATAGGTGGTCGCCGGGCCGCGATAGGTGGTCGTGGTCCCGTAAGAGGTGGTGCCGGTCCCCGGAGAGGTAGTGCCGGGAGATCCGGGGCCAGTCGTGCTCGTGCTTGGGGGTACCGCCTGTGGTATGAACGGATCCTTGCTCTTGAAGGTAGACAGGGCCTCAGCATCCATCCCGCTGATGGAAGCGACTGTTTGGCTCGACGCTGGCTGC
>JAZDLO010000173.1:0-6372 GCA_043801935.1 bacterium | reverse complement strand
ATCTCGGACGCTCCCCCCCGGTGGGGGGGGGCGCCCGGGGCCCGGGGGCCCGGGGCGACCGCGGGTGACCGCCGATCCCGGGTATCTCGGGCCAGAGACAGCGCCCCCCCGTGCATTCGCCACTTCCAGTGACGCCCCGGTAGGGTGAAGAGGGTGAGATCGTGACGGGAATGGCGCTCCAGTCCCTCCAGGAAGTACTTGTGAGAACCCCCGAAATAGGGCTCGAGCGCCCAGACGACCAGTCCCGACCGATTTCTCGTACCGCCGTCTCTGCTTGAGTCGATCACTCGCGTCCCGCCCTCTCGTCGTTCGCGCCCGCGGACCGCCGGATACCGTCCCGATTCAAAATCCCAACCCGATTCTATATTCTAGCCGCGCAGGAGCACAGCACGCTTCGCCTGACGAGGACGGCAGGGGATGGCACGACTCGACCACACGGGGCACCGGAACGACGATCGCGGCTCAGGAGCCGACCAGCTCCCCCTGATCGGCGCTCAGATCCGTACGGCGGGCGGCTTCGCTCTGGTGCCGGAACGAGCCGTCGCCATCGGTGCCGAGGCGGTACAGATCTTCAATTCCAACCCGCGGACCTGGCGCACCCGGCTTCCCAGTCCAGGAGAGATGACCGCGCTTACCACCGGTCTGGGCCAGCACCGTCTGCCGCTCTTCCTTCACACCATCTACCTTATCAACCTCGCCTCCCCCGACGAGCGACTCAGGCAGCGCTCGAGCCAGGCATTGGCCGGGGCGCTGGTCTTGGGAGCGCTCGCTGCCGCGGATGGAGTGGTCACCCACATAGGTTCTCACCGAGGCGAAGGCTTCCCCGCCGCGACCGGGTGGGTGATCGGCGCCGTACGAGCGGCGATGCACCTGGCGAGGGAGGAGCTCGAGGCGGGAGGCCATGAGCGGACGCTCCCCCCCTTGCTCCTGGAGACCGGCGCCGGATCAGGCGGAACGGTGGGCGGTAGTCTGGAAGAACTGGCCGAGCTCCTGGCGTCGCTCCAACAGCACTGCGGCCTCTGCCTCGACACTGCCCATCTGTTCGCCGCAGGCTATGCCGTGCACACCGGCTCCGGTCTGGAACGACTGGTGGAGGAGGTCGGCGAACGTGGCCTCCTTCCTTCGGTCGGGCTGATCCACCTCAACGACTCGAAGGCGCCTTTCGCGTCGGCCCGAGACCGGCACGAGAATCCCGGTGAAGGCTTCATCGGTTTCGCCGGCCTGGCCAGGGTGGTGAAGCACCCCGCGTTCGCCGCCATCCCCTTCGTGCTCGAGGTGCCGGGGTCGGACGGCCACGGGCCCGACGCCGCTACTGTGGCGCTGGTCAAGCTAATGCGGGAGGGGGCTGCAGACCCACGAGAACCGCCTGTTCCCGCCGCATGAGGTCCACCAGGTCCAGAGTCACCCGACCGGGACGGCCGGACCCGATGGCATGCGCACCGATGCGTACCACCGGCTGGATATCCTTGGTCGTGGAGCAGGTGAAGACCTCGCACTCCGTCTTTGCGGTGCCGATCACCTCACTCAACGTGAAGGTCCGCTCCTCGATCGCGTATCCCGCCCGACGGGCGATCTCGATCACGTGTTTGCGGGTGACCCCCCCTAGGATACGGTTGGTCAGGGGGTGGGTACGGAGCACCCCGCCCAGGAGAGCGAAGACATTGGACGACCCCCCTTCACGTACCTCATCGTCCGGGCCTATGAAGAGAGCCTCATGAGCACCGGCCTCCCGGGCCTCTTCTTTGGCCAGCACCGCGGCCAGCAGGTTGGTGGACTTGATATCGCAGCGAGCCCAGCGCTGATCGGCCACGGGGTGGAGAGCCGCTCCCCGCATGATCTGAGCAGCATCAGGATGATGCGTGCTCCAGGCGTAGGCCAGCACGGTGGGATGCGCGGGACGAGGGAACACGAAATCGCGGGGGGCCGCTCCCCTGGTCACCTGGATATACACCAGGCCATCGTGCGCCTTTGAACGGTCTACCAGCTCGGGGAGGACGCTCTCGAGCCCATGGTCGTCGAGAGCCTCGGTGAGCCTCACCGCCGCCAGACTGCGTCTCAAGCGCTCCAGATGGTCGGTGAGCCACACGAGGTTACCGTTCATGACCTTGATGACCTCGTAGACTCCGTCACCAAGCTGGAAGCCCCGGTCCTCGACGCCCACGCGCCCCTCGTGAAGAGGCATGAACTTCCCGTTCAGATACAGCACTTCAGTATTCATCTGCTACCCTCGCCTCGATGATCACGTTCCGACAAGCTGTCCCTACCGACACCGCTCGGCTGCTGCTGCTCCTGGCCGAGATAATGGAGCACCACGGCGTGGTCCCTCCTGGGCCCGACCGCCTGGCTGCTACCGTCGCCGCCATCCTAGCGTCACCCGGGCATTCCCTGCTGGTAGCCGAATCCCAGGGCGACCTGGTGGGGATGTGCGCCCTCATATTCTCCTACAGTACCTGGTCGGGCTCACTGGTGTGCGAGCTTCAGGATGTGGTGGTCACAGCGAGCCACCGGCGCGATCGCGTGGGGCGGGGTCTGGTGAACGCCGCAGAGGCCGTCGCGCGTGCGCGCGGCTGCAGCCGGCTCTTCTTGCTGGCCGAGATCTGGAACTTGGAGGCTCACGCCTTCTACCGCAGGTTGGGATTCGCAGAGAAAACCTGTTTCTATTTCGAACGTGACCTGCCCGTCCGCGGAGGCGACCTGCCCGCCGGGGAAAGCGGCCTGCCCGCCGACCTACCTTAGGAACGGCGGGATCTCAAGCCCATTGTCGGCGCCACCGGCCTCTGTCTGCCCCTGACGAGGTGCTTCCCGGGAGACCTCTCGCGGGGCCTCGGGTGGTGCCGCGCCGGTATCCGGCGCGGCAGGGGCGCTCGGACCGCCGTAGCCGAGGCTTCCGGCGCCGGGAGCCTGCCGCTCGGTCGGATGATGTAGCCTCGACACGCTCTCGACCTGCTCCGTCAATTCCTGTTCGCTGGTGGCGTCGAACCCGGCGGCCACCACCGTCACCCACAAGGCGTCGCCCAGGGACTCGTCCACCACCGCTCCAAAGATGATGTTGGCCTCTGGATCGGCAGCTGCGTTGATGATCTCGGCCACCTCGTTGACCTCAGGGAGCGAGAGGTCTCCACCCCCGCTGATGTTCAGGAGGATACCCCGCGCCCCCTCGATCGAGGTCTCCAGCAGAGAGGAGTTGACGGCCATCTCCGCCGCTTTTTGAGCCCGCTGGTCTCCGCGGGCCCGGCCGATGCCCATGTGGGCGGTGCCGGCCCCCGTCATGATGGTGCGTACATCGGCCAGATCAAGGTTGATGAGACCGGGAACGGTGACCAGGTCGCAGATACCCTGCACGCCTTGCCGGAGCACGTCGTCGGCCAGCCTTAGCGCCGCGATCATCGAGGTGCCTCGATCGGCCACCTCGAGCAGCTTGTCGTTCGGGACCACGATCACCGTGTCGGCCCGCTGCCGCAGGACTCGGACGCCCTCCAGCGCCTGCAGACCCCGGCGTTTGCCCTCAAAAGCAAAGGGGCGCGACACCACGCCGATGGTGAGCGCTCCCAAAGACTTAGCGATCTCGGCCACCACCGGCGCGGCACCGGTACCGGTGCCGCCCCCTTCTCCTGCCGTGATGAAGACCATGTCGCTACCCTTGAGCATGGCCTTGATCTCATCATATGCAGCCGCGGCCGCTTCCCGCCCGACCTTGGGATCAGAACCTCCGCCCAGTCCTTTGGTCAGCTCCCGGCCGATGCGCAGCTTGTGATCAGCCTCGCACATGGCCAAGGCCTGAGCATCGGTGTTGATGGCGATGAATTCCACCCCTTCGAGCCCGGCCTCGAGCATGCGATTGACAGCGTTGGTCCCGGCTCCCCCCACTCCTACCACTCGGATCACGGCGGGGAAGCTACGAGACGGCTGGATGAGGGTGCGTCGAGCCTCGTCTGTGTAGGCAGGCGATGTCCACATGCTTTCGGCCGGGCGCTGGTCGGTGGTCTCCTCGCCGGGCTCGGCGTCGGGCTGAGTCGATTCGCTCACCTGCCTCCCAGGATCGGCCTCCTCTTCCTTCTGCTTAGTCGCCTCCGTCGCCCTGAAGAGAGAGCCGAGGCCACTGTCTTTCATGCTAGATCTTTTTTCCATTGAGCACCTCTCTCGCGAGCTGGCGATACGCTTTGGCCGCCTGGCTGTCGGGCGCGTATTTGAGCACCGACTCCCCCTTCACCGGCGCCTCCGCGAACCTGATCGTCTTCCGAATGGTGGTTTCGAAGACCAGGTCGCCGAAGCTGCTCCTGAGCACCTCGACCGCCTCCCGCCCGTGAATCGTACGAGAATCGTACATAGTGGGCACGATCCCGGCAATATGCACTCGGGGGTTGAGGTTCTCGCGCACCAAATCGAGAGTCCGTTCCAGCTGAGCCAGGCCGCGCAGGGACAGATACTCGCATTGAACAGGGACTATGACCGCATCGGAAGCCGTGAGCGCGTTGATGGTCAGCAGGCCCAGGGAAGGCGGCGTGTCGATCATGATGTAGTCGTACCGATCACGCACCTGGAGCAGAGCCTTGCTTAGCGCTCTCTCTCTCCCGATCTGCGAACTGAGGGCGATCTCGGCTGCGGCCAGATCGATGCTCGCCACCACTACATCCAACTCCCTATGGTGTAGCGCCTCCTCGATGCTCACCCCGTTGACCAGCACGTCGAACATGCTCGGCCGCACCGAGTCCGGGTTGAGCCCCAAGCTCATGGTGAGATTGCCCTGGGGGTCCATGTCCACGGCCATCACCCGGTGCCCCAATTCCTGGAAGGCGACACCCAGATTGAGTGCGGTCGTGGTCTTGGCCACGCCGCCCTTTTGGTTCGCGAAGGCCAAGACTTTGGCCAAAAGTGCTCCCCTTGGTCAAATAGCGATTGCGGAAGTCGACAATGATAGCCTTTTCGAAAGAGAGGGGCAGAATCCTCTGTCCCGGGGCAGAATCCTCTGTCCCGGGGACCAAGCTTATTGCGGCGTCTGGCCCCCGAGGTCCGTCTCCCCGCCTCCCGCCTCGCGCGGAGGACCGGGCGGACTATTGGGTGACAGTTTCGAAACCCGACTTGAGAAAGCTCGGGGACAACGAAAGCGGAGGCGCCTGCGACTCGGAGAAGTCCTTGAGCTCCCGCAAGAAATCGCGGTTCTCGCGCACGTGCTCCCAGGCTCTGCTGATCAGATACCCTTGCACCTGATGCTTGTGATACATCGGGGCCTTGGGCTTGATCGTCAGGATGCGCCGGCCCCGATAGAACTGCTTGTGAGCCTGCAACATGATCTCCTGCAGTTCATAGGGCGTCATCTGTTTGGGCCAGAACACCACGTGATGCCCGTCGTAAAGGCTCCAATTCTTGGTGAAGATGCGTCCTTCGGCCTCGAACTGAGCGGTCTGCCTGGTGCCGGGCAGAGGGGTGAGCGCCAGGAACTGGACGCTGTTCAGCCCGTGTTGCGTCGCGAAAGCGGCCGTGTTGCGCAGAGACTCGGGAGTGTCGGAGTCTGCGCCGAACACGAACATGCCATGGGTCTTGATGCCCCTTTTGGCCAATGCTTCCAGCCCGCCGGCCATGTCGTCTATGCTGGATTCCTTGTGGTATTCCTTGAGGGTGGCCGGGTTGACGGACTCCAGCCCCAGGTAGACGATCCGGCAGCCCGCGTTCCAGAGCAGATCGAGGAGCTCCTGATCGACCTTGCCGTCTTTGTACACGGAATCGACCCGGATCTGGGCAAAGAACGGCACCTCAAGTTTTTCCCGGATCATCTGTGCCAGCAGCTCCTTACCCCGCCGCTTACTGATGAGGAAGTTGTCATCGTAGAAGAAAAGCTTCTCCGGCTTCAGCCGCTTGATATGTTTGACGACCTCGGCCGGCTCGATCGTTCGCACCCTGCGGCCGAACATCAGCACGACCGAGCAGAACTCACACCCGAAAGGGCAGCCGCGCGACGCCAATACGGGGGTGGGATGCACCTGCCCGCCGCCCACGACCAGGCTCATGTCGGGCCAGGGCAGATCGCCGAGGGAAGTTAGGAGAGGGCGGGCGGGATTGTGCACGACCTCACCGTCTTTAGCCCGGTATGTGAGGCCCAAGATGTCGTCCAGCGACCCGCGACCCTGCAGATGCTCCACCAGCTCGATGAGGGTAACTTCCCCCTCGTTGCGGACCACGTAGTCACAGAAGTCCATGGCCTCATCGGCCAGGAAGGTCACGTGGGGCCCGCCTATGACTGTGGGGATGCCCGCGTCGCGCACCCGTTGCGCATAGCGATAGGCCCGGATGGCTGTGGACGTGGTGGTCGAGATGCCCACCAAGTCCGACGACAGGACGTCGTCCCAATCGACCTCGCTGAGGCTCTCCGCATAG
>JAZDLO010000113.1:0-23037 GCA_043801935.1 bacterium | reverse complement strand
GCTCGTGTTGCTGGCTACGCCGGCCGCCCGTGTGGTGGCGCTTCTCGTGGCCTTCGCGCGGCGCAGACTCTGGGTGTTCTCCGGCGTCAGCGTTGTCGTGCTGGTCGTGCTGGGGCTGAGCGCGTTCCTCGGGTTGCGCGGCGGATGACGCTTGTCCGGCGCGGCGACTCGAGCGGTCCAAGGCACCCCTTCGGTGAGCCCGAAGTCGGCGGGCTAGAGTCCCGCGGATGAACGCCTTTCTCCTCATCGTCGCTTTCGCCGTGATCCTCGCCGGATGCGAGCTTTTCGTCAACGGTATCGAGTGGTTCGGACGCAAGCTGGAACTGGGTGAAGGGGCCGTCGGTAGCGTGCTCGCGGCGGTGGGGACCGCGCTTCCCGAGACGGTCATCCCGCTGGTCGCCATCTTGATCTCCGGGGGGGCTGCAGGCCACGCGATCGGCATCGGAGCCATTCTGGGAGCTCCCTTCATGCTCTCCACCCTGGCCATCTTCGTGTGTGGGGTCTCGATAGTGATCTTCACGTGGACGAAGAGACGGAAGCTCAAGCTGCGCTTCAACCGAACGATCATGCGTCGCGATCTCGTCTTCTTCCTCATCGCCTACTCGGTGGCCGTGCTCGTGGGACTCGTCGACATCGGCGCCTTCAGATACGCGGTGGCAGTGGGTCTCATCGTGGGATACGGCGTCTACGTACGCCAGACCCTGAGGAGCGAGGGCGACCTGCAGGGCGAGTGTAGGGCGCTCTATTTCCACCGCACCGCCGCGTCCCCCCAACTCAAGTTCGTGCTCCTGCAGATCGTGGTGGCGCTGGCCGCCATTATCTTCGGGGCTGATCTTTTCGTGAGCGAGCTGACCAAGACCGCGGAAGCCTTGAAGGTGCCCGCCCTGGTCATCTCCCTGCTCCTGACCCCGATCGCCACCGAGCTCCCCGAGAAGTTCAACAGCGTCATGTGGATGCGGCGGAAGAAGGACACTTTGGCGCTGGGAAACATCACCGGGGCGATGGTGTTCCAGAGCACTTTCCCTGTGGCCGTCGGGCTTGCGTTCACCAAATGGCGCCTGTGGGAGGGCGGTGACTGGCACGGGCTGGCGGCGGCCGGATTGGCCTTGTTCTCGGGCGCGCTTCTCTACGGTCGGCTTCGTTTGACCAAGAGCTTCGGCGTCGGCTCGCTCCTTTTCGGAGGAGTGCTCTACCTGGCCTTCTTGGGTGCGACCCTCTGGTCGATCCTCTAGCCCCGGCTATTTTCCCACCAGGCCGGGATTGGGGACGCTCACGCCGGCTCCCACCGACCTGCGTCCCAGCACCCACTGTTCGAGAGCCTCAACCACGCCGTCTCGGAGGTTCGAGGAGGTGATCACGTCGGCCGCCGCCTTGGCGGCGGGAGTGGCGTTTCCCATTGCCACCCCGATGCCGGCCCACTGAAGTAACGCCGCATCGCTGTCGTGGTCGCCTATGGCCATGGTCTGTTCGGCGGGGACCTGCATCTGGCGGGCGAGTTGCTGAGCCATCGCAGCCTTCGAGGCATCCTGGGAGGTGATGTCCACCACTCCGGGCGTGATCTCGTAAATGGTGGCCCGCTCACCGAACACGCGCTTGATGGTGAGCAGGACCGTAGCAGCTGCCTCCTCTTCGAGGTCGCGAAGATCCAGGAACACCTTATCGATAGGCTCGCCGGCTCGCAGCACGTCGTCGACAGTGCCTACACCGTGCGGCTCCGATACGTCGTAGTTGAGGATACCCTCGCGCTCCAGGTCGCCCAGACGATCGGTGAACCACTCGTCGTCACTCTCGATGTTCACGACCGCCCCGAGGTCGCGTCCGAGGGCGACGATCTCGGTCGCCAGCGCCGGATTCACCGGGACGTGGGCCAGTCCCGACCCGGTCTGGACGTTCCAGAGTATCGCCCCGTTAGAGGCGATCAACGGAGCCACGAGGCCGAGCTGCTGGTGGAAGGGACGCATGGCCCGAGGCGGACGAGACGACACCAACACCACCTCTACCCCGGCCTCGCGCACGTTGGCGACGGTCCGCTTGGCCCGCTCCGACACGTGCCGCGGACCGGACAACAGGGTGCCATCGAGGTCGATGAAGATCAGGCGCATCACGCGGCCGGTTCCCACCAGTTGAGCGAGCCCCCGAGCCACGTAGTCGAGGTGGTGGCGCATGGTCTGGCGCGCCTTCTGCTCGTTCCCCGACCGGATGGCCCTCCGGATGGCGTCATGCTGCTGCTGCAGAGCGACACCTCCGCCCGGCTCGGCGTAGAAGACGGAAAGGATCGCAGCCATGTGGTCGTGAAGGAGGTCGACGGGCTCTCGGATGACTCGTTCGAAGAGGGGATTGTGAGTGGCTGCGGCGATGGCGGCATGAAAGGCCACGTCGTCTTCAGGGGACACCATGTCGCCGGGGGGCGTCAGGACGTCGGCAAGCCGGTGTACGTCCTCGATCGTGGCTCGTCGGGCGGCCAGACTCGCCGCCTCGATCTCCACGGCACTGCGGATCTCCATCAGCTCGATGATGCGTTCCGCTCCTCGCCCCAGCAGGGGGGCCAAGGGGGTGGCGAAGTGTGGCGAGGGAAGGCTGGCCACGGTCGTACCTTGGGGGCCGCGGCCGGAGGTGAGCAGTCCCTGGGCTTTCAATTCCCGCAAAGCCTCCCGCACCGCCGGTCGGCCTACCCCCAACTGGGCCGCTAGATCACGCTCGGCGGGGATGCGGTCCCCCGGCTTGTACTCTCCAGAGATGATGAGATGGCGCAGCTGGTCGACGACCTGGTCGGGTATCGTCTGAGTAGTAACAGGGCGCAGCAGGTTCTCGGGGGGACGGGGCGCGTTGCGGTCGGTGCGCGGACTGCGGCTGTCCTCCATGGCGACTCCTTTTCCCTGTATCTAGGTAAGATGGTAACACCATCACCCAGGCAGAGCAAGACGCCCGAGAGACGCTAGCCTTCGGCTTCGGAAAGGACGGCCAACTCATCGCGCTTGGCCCGGCGTCTTGCCGCAATCCTGGACAGCCATATACCGAATTCGTACAGTACGATGAGGGGGCCCAGCATGAGGCCCATGCTCAACGGATCCTGGCTGGGGGTGAACACCATGGCGATGACAGCTTCGACCAAGATGGCGTACTTGCGCACCTTGCGCATCTTCAGGTGATCGACGAGCCCCGCCCAGGCGAGCAGCATCATGACCAGCGGCAACTCGAATACCACGCCGAACGCCAACAAGAACATGGACACGAAACTGAAGTAACGTTCGGCCTGGAAGAGTTGGTTGAAGAACTGACCGCCGTAGCCGACCATGAACTTGAGGCCCACTGGGAGGACCAAGAAGTACCCGAAAGTGACCCCGGCCAAGAAAAGGACGGTGGTGAAAGCGACATAGGGCATGGTGCTGCGCTTCTCGTTCTCATATAGAGCGGGCAAGATGAAGGCCCAGAACTGATAGAGGATGAAGGGCAGGGCGATAAGTAGGCCGGCGTAGATGGAGACCTTGAGTATCTGCATGAAGCCCTCGGTCACCCCGAACACGGCCAAGTTCCCGGTGAAGCCGGCGATCCTCAGAGGTCGCATGAGGATCTTGAAGACCCAATCTTTCTCGATAAACGCCGCGATCACACACACGACGACCGCTATCGCGATATATGTGAAGCGCCTGCGCAGCTCACCCAGATGCCCCATGAGGGACATCGATTTGGTCGAATCCTTGCTCACGGAATCCTCAGCTTAAGAGACCGCCTTACTGCGCGCGGACCGACCGCGCCTCTTGGTGCCCGAACGCCGGCAGCGCTCCAGGGCGCCCCGCGGCCCTGCACAGTATAGCCTAGACCCGCCCGAGGCAATCGTCGTCGAGCGCGCAGACACGGGACCTTCGGACGATGAAGGGGCTCGTGGAGGCTGCGCCCCGGGTCGTGCCCAGAAGCCGTCGAGGTCGCGGCGCTCGCCGCCCCTCTGCATTCGGCAGTGTTGCCCGGCCGACGGTGACTCCGACCCGTCCGGCTCCGGATTGCAAGCGCCGGGGCTATTTGTTATCGTCGCCCTGTTCTGTGGCGGTCGTCTCGAGGTCGATCGAGGTCGTCTCGAGGTTGCCTCGGCTGCCCTGAGGCTGAACAGGCGCTCTTGCTATGAGGTGCGCAATTGGTTAACCCGACCATCGATCTGGTCATCCAGCTGGCGATCATGTTCGCCATCGGCTCGGCCATGGCGATCGCGTTCGTGACCATTTCGCACTTCCTTGCTCCCAAGAGCAAAAACCCCAACAAGGGTCAGCCGTACGAGTGTGGCGTGGTGCCGAAGAGCGACGCCCGGGCCCCGTTCAACATCCACTTCTATCTGGTGGCCGTACTTTTCGTGTTGTTCGATCTCGAAGCCGTGTTCATCTACCCCTGGGCGATCTCGCTGCGCGACCTCGGGACACCAGCGCTGGTCGAGATGTTCGTGTTCATCGCCATCCTTCTGGTGGGCTACGTATACGCCTGGAAGAAAGGCGTGTTCGAATGGGAATGACCGGTGCTCCCGGCCCTTCTTCAGAGACCCGGCTCGGCGCCCGTCGGTTGGCCGCCATGCAGCAACTCCTCCGTCATTCCTCCGACGTTGAGGTGCGCGACGCGCTGGAGGCGGATGCCATGGGTGGTCCGGTGCGTTTCCCGGGCGGGATCGCCATGCCGGTACAGATCGAGCGCGTGCTGGGCTTCGGCCGTAGTTTTTCGTTCTGGCCCCTGCTCTTCGGCCTCGCCTGCTGCGCCATCGAGATGATGGCCCTGGGCGGCTCGCGTTTTGACATGTCCCGCTTCGGGATGGAGGCCATGCGGGCATCGCCGCGCCAGGCCGACGGCATGATCGTGGCCGGCTGGTGCAGCACCAAGATGGCTCCGCGGGTGGTCCGTCTTTACGAACAGATCCCCGATCCCAAATGGGTGTTGGCCATGGGCTCCTGCGCTATCTCGGGGAATATCTGGGACACCTACAACGTCGTGCAAGGGATCGACAGCCTCCTGCCGGTGGACGTGTACGTGGCCGGTTGCCCGCCGCGGCCCGAAGCTCTCTGGCAGGGGCTGGAGATGCTCCGCGATCGCATCAAGCAGAGCAAGCATGCGTATGACGGGCTGAGGCGCATCCCCGCACGCGAGGCGATCGGCGAAGGTGGGGCATCGTGAATACGGTCGCCGAATTGGAGGAACGCTTCGGCGCCAGGCTCCTTGAGAGCCTCGAGTTCCGGGGCGAGCTGACCTATGTGGTGGCCCCGAACGACTGGGTGGAGGTGCTGCGGTTCTGCAAGGAGGCTCCGGAGCTGGCCTTCGATCAGCTCGATTGCCTCGTGGGTGACCACTTGCCCGAGCGCATGGCAGCTCCGTTCGAGGTGGTCGCGCACCTGGTGTCGCATACTCATGGCCACCGGTTGCGAGTGAAGACTTCGCTTGCCGAGGGGCAGAGCCTTCCTACCATCACCGGGCTGTGGCCGTCGGCCGGGTTCGATGAGCGCGAGGCTTGGGAGATGTTCGGCGTCGTGTTCGAGGGTCATCCCGACCTGCGGCGCCTGCTGACCACCGAGGATTTCGAAGGATACCCGCTGCGCAAGGACTTTCCCCTTCAGGGTACTTTCGGCGGGCGCATCCGCACCGATCTGCGAGGCAAGATCTAGGTGAGCGCCGGACGCCCCACCCTGGAGGAGCTTAAGCAGCGTAAGACCCTCAGCCGGCAGCGCGTGGAGCGCGGAGGCGAGGTCATGACCGTCAGCATGGGACCCCAGCACCCATCCATGCACGGCGTGTATCGAGCCGAGCTCGACCTCGACGGCGAGGTCATCGTGGCCGTGCGTCCCGAGATCGGCAACCTGCACCGCGGGGTCGAGAAGCTGTGCGAAGGGCTTACCTATCACCAGATCGTGCCCGTTACCGACCGCCTGGACTACATCGCCAGCTTTGCCATGAACCACGGGTTCTGCGAGGCGGCCGAGAAGCTCATGGACGTGGAGGTGCCCGCCCGGGGCCGCTACATCCGCACCATCGCCAGCGAGCTGTGCCGCATCTCCAACCACATACTCTGGCTGGGCGTGCACATCATGGACCTGGGTACGCAGACCTTCTTCTGCATATGCTTCCGCGACCGGGAATACGTTCTCGACTTGCTCGAGATGCTCACGGGCGCGCGCCTAACCCACTCGTTCGCCCGCATCGGCGGGGTGGCCAAAGATCTGCCCGACGGCTTCGACCACCGCTGCCGCAAGGCCATCGATTTCCTGCCTCAGCGGGTGGCGGAATACGAGCGGATCATCAAGCACAACCGCATCTACTACAAGCGGGCTAAGGGCGTGGGCATCTTCACCTCGGAGGACTGCTACGCCTGGCGGGTCACCGGGCCGCCGCTGCGCTCCGCCGGGGTGGCCCGCGACCTACGCAGGGACGAGCCCTACGCGGCGTATGACGAGGTCGAGTTTGAAGTGGCGGTGGAGTACAACGCCGACGTGTACGATCGTTTTCTGGTGCGTATGAAGGAGATACGGGAGTCCTGCAAGATCATCCGCCAGTGCCTGGACAACCTGCCCGACGGACCGTTCTTGGCCCGTGACGTCGCCCACGCCATGCCGCTCAAGAAGAACGTGCTCCGCGACTCGGCAGCCATGATCCACGACTTCTATCAGGTATTCCAGGGGCCGACGGTGCCCAAGGGCGAAGTCTACAGGGCCATAGAGGTGCCCAAGGGCGAGATGGGAGTGTATATCCGGTCGGAGGGCGGCGCGAAGCCCGCCCGCATCCGCTTCACCACCCCCAGCTTCTACCACGGGCAGGCGGTGCCGCCCATGGTGGAGGGAGAGATGATCTCCGACATGGTGGCCATTTTCGCCAGTATCGATGTGGTGCTGGGAGACTGTGACCGATGACCGATCCCATCGCCCAGCTCATCTTCCTCATCGTCAAGGCCATCCTCATGCCGGTGATCATCGTCATGATGGTGGCGTTCATCATCTTCTTCGAGCGCAAGTTCGCAGGGTTCTTCCAGGGTCGGGTCGGCCCGACCTACCTCGGGCCTTGGGGCTCGTTCCAATCGTTCGGCGATATCTTCAAGCTTCTTTCAAAAGAGGATCTTATCCCCGAAAAATCAGACAAAGCCGTGTTCCGGCTGGCGCCGTACATCATCTTCATCCCGGCGTTCTTGGTCATGGCGGTGCTGCCGTTCGGGCCGGTGGGGGGCGAGGCCAACCTGTTCGGCTATCGTTTCGACTACGTGATCGCCAATTTCGACGCCGGCCTGGTGCTGTTCCTGGCCCTGGGCGCGATTTCCGTGTACGGCGTCGTGCTGGCCGGGTGGTCTTCCAACAGCAACTTCTCGCTGCTTGGCGGCCTTCGCGCCGGCGCACAGATGATCTCCTACGAGTTGGCCATGGGCTTTTCGGTGGTGGGGGTCATGCTGATGGCCGGCTCCATGAGCCTGGTGGACATCGTCAACGGGCAGGCGGGCAACTTCTGGGACTGGTACTTCATCCCGCAGGTGGTAGGCGGACTGATCTTCTTCGTCGCCACCCTGGCCGAGCTCAACCGGACGCCCTTCGACCTGGCCGAGGCCGAGCAGGAACTGGTGGCCGGCTACCTGACCGAGTACTCGGGAATGAGGTGGGGGATCTTCCTGTTCGCCGAGTACGTCAACTTGGTCGTCATATCGGGGATCGTCTCCACCCTATATTTCGGGGGCTGGCGGGCGCCGCTCGCGGTGCTCGATTTCATCCCCGGGCCCATCTGGCTCTTCATCAAGATCTGCGCCTTCGTCTTCCTCTACATGTGGGTGAGGTGGACGATCTTCCGTTACCGCTACAACCAGCTCATGTCCATAGGCTGGAAGGTGCTGCTGCCGCTGTCCATAGCCAATCTGGTGGTCACCGCCATCGTCGTGAGCGTGGTGGGCTGACATGGGCCTGAAGGACGTCGTCAAGAAAGCGGCCTTCGTCGACATCCTGCGGGGGATGTCGGTCACCGGCACCTACTTCGTGGTCGACAAGGTCACGGTCGAGTATCCCAAGGAGAAGTTGCAGACCTACCCCCGGTTTCGCGGGGCGCAGGCGCTGCTCACCGACCCGGAGACCGGCGACACCAAGTGCGTGGCCTGCATGCTGTGCGCGACGATCTGTCCGTCGCAGTGCATCAGCATCGTGGGCGAGCAGACACCCGAGGGCCGCAGCCATCCGGCGACCTTCGACCTCGACCTATCCCGCTGCATCTTCTGCGGGCTGTGCGAGGAGGTCTGCCCCGTGGCGGCCATCGTGATGACCCGGGAGTACGAACTGGCCACGTACGACAAGAACGATTTCTTCCTCACCAAGGAAAAGCTGATCGCCAATCAGGTCAACGCCCACAAAGAGCTGTACGCGCGCGGCGCCCAAGGCGCCGCCACGGCCGCACCCGCGGTGCCGGGCGGCCGGACGCCCGGCGGGGCTGCCTCTGGGGACGGGGAGCGCTGACGGCTATGGTGGAGAAGATCCTTTTCCTCATATTCGCGGTGCTGGCGGTGGCCGGCGGGCTGGGCACCATCACCCGCAAGAACGTCGTGCATGCTTTGTTGCTGCTGGTGTTCACGTTCCTCAACGTCGCCGCCATCTTCTTCCTTACTAAGGCCTACTTTCTGGCCGTGGTGCAGATCCTCGTGTACGCGGGCGCCATCATGGTCCTGTTCGTGTTCGTGGTGATGTTCCTCAACCTGCGCACTTTCCAGGAGCAGGAGCAGACCCACCGGGGGCAACGCTGGGTGGCGCTCGTACTGTCGGTGCTGGTGCTGGCGGAGTTCGTGATCATCCTGGCCGGTATCACGTTCACCTCCGCCCGGGGCGGCTTCACTCCCGAGGCGGTCACGGCGGCCGGCGGCAGCACCAAGGTGTTCGGCGACGCTCTGTTCAACCAGATGCTGCTCCCGTTCGAAGTGGCCTCGGTCATCCTGCTCGTGGCCATGGTCGGGGCGATCATACTGGTCAAGAGAGAGAAGTCGGCCGAGGTGGCCACCCGCACCTGGGAACCCGGCGATGAGCCGTCGACCGAGACCGCCGAGGAGGAGGTGTAGCCGCGTTATGGGAGCCACTCCCGCAGACATGCCTATCCCCATCGACTGGTATCTCTACCTGTCGGCCGCCCTGTTCATTATCGGCGCGGCAGGCGTGCTGATGCGCCGTAACCTCTTCATCATCCTTTTCTCCATCGAGCTGATGATGAACGCGGTCAACATCAACCTGGTGGGGTTCAGCCGCTTCCACGAGAACCTGTTGGGCCAGAACTTCGTGCTCTTCACCATGGCGGTAGCTGCCGCTGAGGCGGCGGTGGGCCTGGCTATCGCCACCGCTCTGTTCCGCAACCGGCAAACGCTCATGGTCGACCTGTTCAATCGGATGAAGGGCTAAGGAAGGGTTCGTGGAGAACTACGTTTGGCTCATACCGGTTCTGCCTTTGGCAGCCTTCATCGTCACCCTGCTTTTCGGCAAGTGGTGGATAAAGGAGTCGGCGCATTGGATCCCCGTCCTGGCCATGCTGGGTTCGTTCGGGCTCTCCATCGCCGCATTCATCCAGATCCG
This sequence comes from bacterium, assembly GCA_043801935.1. Lineage (GTDB taxonomy): Bacteria > Actinomycetota > Thermoleophilia > RBG-16-64-13 > RBG-16-64-13 > JAZDLO01. The sequence goes on along the minus strand of JAZDLO010000113.1, from coordinate 13,495 downwards.
GGGCGCCGAGGAGCCGGTGGTGGTGGAGCTGTGGCGCTGGTTCTCGGTGGGCAGCTTCCAGGTGCCGTTCGCCTTCCAGATCGACCAGCTGTCGGCCGTCATGCTGCTGGTGGTCACCGGGGTGGGGCTGCTGATCTTCATCTATTCCAAGGGTTACATGCACGGCGACCCCGGCTACTACAGGTTCTTCGCCTACATGAGCCTGTTCGCCTTCAGCATGCTGCTCCTGGTGCTGGCGAACAACTACTTGCTCCTCTACTTCGGCTGGGAAGCGGTAGGGCTCTGCTCCTACTACCTCATCGGCTACTACTATCACAAGCCCGAAGCGGCCGCCGCCGGCAAGAAGGCATTCATCGTCAACAGAGTGGGCGACTTCGGCTTCGGCCTGGGCGTGATGCTCATCTTCGTCACGTTCGGCACGCTGGATTATGTCGGCGTCTTCGAACAGGTGGTTGCCGGCGCGGCGGGGCAAGGTGTGCTCATCGGTATTGCACTGCTGCTCTTCATGGGGGCCATGGGCAAGTCTGCTCAGTTCCCGCTGCACGTGTGGCTGCCCGATGCCATGGAAGGTCCGACCCCGGTCTCGGCTCTGATCCACGCCGCCACCATGGTCACCGCCGGGGTGTACCTGGTGGCGCGGAGCGCGGTGATCTTCGCCAGTGCTCCCACGGCGCTGTTGGTCGTGGGCGCCGTCGGCACCTTCACGGCCATCTTCGCGGCCGTCATCGGCATCTGCCAGAAAGACATCAAGAAGGTCCTCGCCTATTCGACCGTGTCGCAACTGGGCTACATGTTCATGGCCTTGGGGGTCGGGGCGTGGGCTATCGCCATCTTCCACTTGATGACCCATGCGTTCTTCAAGGCCCTGCTTTTCCTCGGGGCCGGCTCGGTGATCCACTCGCTCGGCGGCGAGCAAGACATGGACCGGATGGGCGGCTTGGCCAAGCGGATCCCCGCCACCTACTACACCCTGGTGGCCGGAGCGCTGGCGCTATCGGGCATCTTCCCCTTCGCCGGGTTCTGGTCCAAGGACGATATCCTGGGCTCCGTGTGGCGGGACGGCAAGTATCTGTTCTGGGCGGTGGGCCTCATCGCGGCTTTCATCACCGCCTTCTACACTTTCCGCATGATCTTCATGACCTTCTTCGGGAAACCGCGGATGGACGAGGAGACCGGGAAGCACGTGCACGAGAGCCCCTGGTCGATGGTCGTGCCCTTGGCGGTGCTTGCGGTGGCTTCCCTACTGGGCGGCTTCCTGGGCCTGCCGGGCAAGCTCGGCGTCATCCAACGCTTCCTGGAGCCGGTGTTCGCTCCGGCTAATCACATCCTGGGGTTCGAGGAGCACAGCTTGGCTGCGATCGACTACGCGCTGATGGTGATCTCGCTGGTCGTGGCCATGATGGGTATCGCCCTCGCCTGGCTCATGTACGTGCGCAGGCCCAAGGATCTGCCGCTTATCGTGGGGGCGCGGCTCCGCCCGGTCTACAAGGTGGTCTACAACAAGTTCTATATCGACGAGTTCTATGCCGCCACCGTGGTGAAGCTGACCGTCGACGGGTCGCGCTGGGTGTGGCACCGGTTCGATGAGTACGTCATCGACGGCGCCGTACATGGAGTCGCCTGGCTGTGGCAGCAGGCGGGCAGCGGAGTGCGGCCGCTCCAGACGGGCAGGGTGCAGAACTATCTGCTGGTGATGTTCATCGGGGTGTTCGTCATCGTGACAGTGGTCGTCTTCCTCTAGAGCGCCGACGAGGACGGAGTGAGATAGTGGGATTCGATTTCGCGACACAGCTGGGGTTCAGGGGGCTCACGTTTCTGACCTTCCTGCCCGTGTTGGGCGCCCTGGTCATGCTCATCTTCATGCGCAAACGCCCTCGCGCGTACAAGGTCACGGCCCTCGGCGCCAGCATCGTCACTTTGGCGCTGGCCGTTTTCCTGGCCACCCAGTTCCAGACCGGCAACGCCGAGTACCAATTCCAGGAGAACGTCAGCTGGATCGCCAATCTGGGCATCGCCTATCATCTGGGCATCGACGGCATCTCGCTGGTCCTGGTCTTGCTCACCACCCTGCTCTCGGTGGTAGCCATCCTGGGTTCGTGGAATTCCATCAAGGATCGGGGTCTGGCCTTCTTCATCAGCCTGCTGGTGCTGGAGACCGGGATGTTGGGCGTGTTCGTGTCGATGGATCTCTTCCTGTTCTACCTGTTCTGGGAGATCCAGCTCATCCCCATGTATTTCATCATCGGCCTGTGGGGCGGGGCGCGGCGGGTGTACGCGGCCATCAAGTTCTTCTTGTTCACGTTCGCGGGCTCGGTGCTCATGCTGGTGGCCATCCTGGCCATCGTCTGGTGGAACGCCAAGCACGGCGGCGGCCTGACTTTCGACATCTTGACCCTGCAGCAGGTCGGTTTCCCGGGAACTGTCGCGGCTTGGGCGTTCGCGGCCTTCTTCATAGCTTTCGCCATCAAGGTGCCCATGTTCCCGGTGCACACCTGGCTCCCCGACGCCCATACCGAAGCGCCCACGGCCGGCTCGGTGATCCTGGCCGGCGTGCTGTTGAAGATGGGCGTTTACGGCATGATCCGCTTCTGCATCGGGTTCTTCCCCGAGATGGCGGTGCGGGCGGTGATACCGGTGCTCATCTTGTCGGTGATAGCGGTGGTGTACGGGGCGGCCATGTCGCTCGTGCAGCCCGATATGAAGCGCCTGGTGGCCTATTCCTCGGTGAGCCATATGGGGTTCGTCACGGCCGGGCTGTTCACGTTCAACCAGCAGGGCATCGAGGGTTCCGTCTTGCAGATGGTCAACCACGGAGTCCTCACGGGCGCTCTGTTCATGATGGTGGGTTTCTTCTACGACCGCACTCACACCCGGCTGATCAAGGATTACGGGGGGATGGCCCGGCCCATGCCGGTGGCGGCCGCCTTCTTCAGCCTGTTCGTGCTGGGGAGCCTGGGCCTGCCGGGTCTGAGCGGATTCGTGGGCGAGTTCCTCATCCTGGTGGGGGTGTTCCAATACCTCAAGGTGTTCGCCATCATCGCCTCGGTGGGCGTCGTGCTGGGCGCGGCCTATCTCTTGTGGATGTATCAGCGGACCATGTTCCAGCAGGCGAACGAGAAGTGGCTCTCTCTCAAGGACCTGAGCGCTCGGGAGATCATAACTTTGGTGCCGCTGGTGGGGATGGCGATCTGGATCGGCATCTATCCCCACACCTTCCTCAATCTGCTCCACGCGCCGGCGCAGAACATCATCTCGCAAGTGCAACCCTACCTGGCGGAGCACGGCAGCGGCCTGCTCCACCTGGCCGGCTCAGTCTTCGGGGGGTTCTAGATGCAGGCGCCTGACATCGTCCCCGTGATCCCCGAGCTGGTCCTTTTGGCGGCCGCCTGCGTTATCCTGCTGGTGGAGCCCTTCCTCAAGGCCGGCAAGACCGCCATCCTGGCCATCGCCCTCGCCGGTCTCGTCGGGTCGCTGGCGGTATCGTTGGGACTTCTGGGGCAAGACCGGGTGGCCTTCGCCGGCATGGTGGTGTTCAACGACTGGGCCATCTTCTTCAAGGTGCTCTTCGCGGCCGCGGCAGGGCTCACGATACTCATGTCGTCGAGCTATCTGGAGGCCCACCGTCGCCATCTGGGTGAGTACTACGCCTTGGTGCTCTTCGCCGTCATCGGTATGAACCTGATGGCTGCTTCGCGCGACTTCATCCTCTTCTATGTGGCGCTCGAACTGATGGCCATCAGCAGCTACCTGCTGGCCGCTTTCTTCCGCTACCGGGTGCGGTCCAACGAGTCGTCGCTCAAGTACTTCCTGACCGGCTCGTTCGCCTCGGCCATCATGCTGTACGGCATCTCGCTGGTGTATGGGCAGGCGGGGTCCACCAACTTTGAGGCGGTCGGTCGGGCGCTGGGCGCCGAGGGAGCTACGGTCGGGGTGATATTCGCCGTGTTCCTGGTGGCCATCGGCTTGGCCTTCAAGGTCTCGGCGGCGCCGTTCCACATGTGGACTCCGGACGTCTACCAGGGAGCGCCCACTCCGGTAGCGGCGTTCTTCTCGGTGGGGCCGAAGGCGGCGGCCTTCTCGGTGATCATGGCGGCGTTCATCGTCGCCTTCCCTGGAACGGCGGTGCAGTGGGGCGTGCTCTTCATCGTACTTTCTGTGGTTACCATGCTGGCCGGCAACTTGTTCGCCCTGGTGCAGACCAATGTGAAGCGGATGCTGGCCTATTCCTCCATCGCTCACGCCGGTTACCTGCTCGCAGGCGTGGGGGCCATGGGCTGGAGCAAGAATTCATATCCCGGACAAGGGGTGCTCATCTATCTGGCCGCCTATACGTTCATGAACTTGGGCGCGTTCGGGGTGCTCACATATCTGAAGGCGCAGCAGCCGGATACGTTCAACTATTCGCTCAGCCGGATGGCCGGTCTGGGGCGGCGGTCGCCTTGGGCCGGTGTGCTGCTGTCGCTGTTCTTGCTGTCGCTTGCCGGGATCCCGGGCACGGCGGGGTTCATCGGTAAGTTCTACGTTTTTGGCGCAGTGGTGCGGGCCGACCTGGTGTGGCTGGCCGTCATAGGCGTGCTCCTGAGCGCCGTCTCCGTCTACTACTATCTGCGCGTGATCATCTTCATGTTCTTCAAGGAGCCGGAAGAAGAGTACGCGGTGAAAGGGCCCATAACCGGCGGGATGGCCGTGGCTTTGGCGGTGAGTGCCATCGCCACGTTGGCCATCGGGGTGGCGCCCTCGTGGCTCTGGGACGCCGTAGTGAGCTCATTCGCCACGCTCTTCCGCTGACCCTGGTCCGGCTCGTCGACCCAGGGGCCGCTCTGATTCTCGCTTGAGCCGTCGCCCCGTCGGAGGGTAGGAGGCATGACGGTACCAGGTGAATATGCTTTTTGAAGCCGACTGGGTCCTTCCCATCAGTGGACCGCCGATCGCGGGCGGCGCGCTGCTGGTCACGGACGGGACGATCGGGGCGGTTGGCCCGGCGGAGCAGTTGCGGACGCGTTATCCCGGAGCGCCGGTGCGCCCGTTCCCCGGTTGCGCCCTCCTGCCCGGCTTGGTGAACACCCATACTCACCTGGAGTACTCGGCCTTTCTTGATTTCACCCGCCCGTGCGGGTTCGGGGAATGGATGCTCCGTCTGCTCCTGGCCCGGCGGAAGCTCGACTCCGCGGACTATGGGGCTTCGGCCTTGTGGGGTGCGTACGAATGCGCCCGTAGCGGGGTGACCTCTATCGGCGACACGTCGTTCGGGGGCTGGACGACGGCGCGCGCGGCGGGCGCGGCCGGGCTGCGCGCCCGAGTCTACCTGGAGGTGTTCGGCTTGGATGACGCCGAGCTGCCCATGACGATGGAGCGGCTGAAAGCGCGACTCGCCGAGCTACAGAGCGAATGTGGGCCTCTAGTAGAAGCCGGGCTTTCTCCGCACGCCCCCTACACCGTCTCCGCCAGGCTGTACCGGGAGGTGGCGCGGTACGGCCGGCGGAAGGGATTGCGCCTGGCCACACACCTGGCCGAATCGCTGGCCGAGGTGGAGTTGTTGGAGCGAGGTACCGGCGCGATCGCCCAGGCCTATCGGGCGGCGCACATGTGGAAGGGGCGACGCTGGAAGTCGCCGGGCACAAGCCCGATCGTCTACGTGGCCCAGACCCAGGCACTGGGGCCGCGCATGCTGGCCGTGCACTGCGTACAGATCGGCAACAGCGACGTGGCCGCGCTCGCCGAGAGCGGCACATCAGTGGCTCATTGTCCCCGCTCCAACCTGCGTCTGCAATGCGGTTCTGCACCCGTGATGGAACTGCTGGGGGCTGGGATCACCGTGGGGTTGGGGACCGACAGCCTGGGCTCGAACGAGAGCCTGGACATGTTCGCCGAGATGCGGGCTGCGCTGGCGGCGAGCCGGGCGCGCGCGTCAGGCGGCGCGCGCCCCTCGCCCGACCCGACGAGCGCAACATCGGCCCGCCCCTGGGGTGCGGCTCCCGCTCTCGAGGAGGGCACCCCAGCCTCAGGTCTCTCCGAGACGGCCGTCCTCCGGATGGCCACCCTGGACGGAGCCCGCGCTCTGGGTTGGGATGATGTTGTAGGCAGCCTGGAGACCGGCAAGCGGGCGGACATCATCGCCGTAGGCTTGCCCGTTGCCGCGTCGGCGACGGGCGGCAGCCTTGGCGGACCGGACCCGATCGAGGCGCTGGTCTGGGGGGCGACTGCGGCCGACGTGACGATGAGCATGGTAGACGGTGCGGTGATCTTCGACCGCCGCCCGCCCCTCGAAGGGGAGCGGGCGCCTGCAGATGACCTCGCCCAAGTGGGGCCCGCGTTCGCGGCCGTGCGGGCGAAACTGGGCCTTGACGACGGTCGGGCGGACTGAGAAGCGCTATACCACGACCGGGTCGTAGCTGCGAAGAAGCCACGAAGCAACCGTAGATGCCCCGCAATACGTCCCAAATGCAGCCCAGCCGGCAGTCCCGTCGGCCGATGGTCGACGTTGGGACGCGAATACGGCATAATCTGTCAGGCAATCTGCGGCGTGGGACTGCCGATCGGCTCGCGAGAGCCGGAGCAGACGCCGGGAAGAAACATGAGGAGACGACTTTGCTGCTCGATCGTAAGCGCATCAACAAGTGGGCCAAGTGGGTGGCTCTCTTCCTGGCCGTGGTGTTCGCGGCAGGCTTCTTGTTCATGGGCGTCGGCTACGGTGGGGCCGGTTTCAACCTCTCCAGCATCTTCACCGGCGACAAGCAGGTCTCTGACAATCCCCAGACTCCTGAGGAGAAGGTCGCCGCCTACCAAGCCGCACTGGACCAGAACCCGAAGGACACCGTCGCTCTCCTGGGCTTGGCCACGCTCTATCAGCAGAACGACGATCTGAGAACGGCCGCGGTCTACCTTGAGCAGATCATCGCCATCGACCCGAGTCAGAAAGATATCTACCTTCGGCTGGCCAATCTCTATTTGAATGCGAACGTCGCCGACTACGAGTCGGCGGTGACAGTTCTCAATAAGCTCACCTCCCTGGACCCAGAGAACCCGGACGTGTACCTCAAGTTGGGGACGGCACAGAACAGCTTGGGTCGCACCGAGGCCGCTATACTGGCGTGGCAGAAGTACGTTCAGTTGGCACCCAACGGTGACATGGTCCCGGTGGTGAAGGAACAGATAGAGAAGCTCAGCAAGAAGGCGACGACCACGACGGCGGCGGGCGCCACGAGCACCACCGCGAGCGGCAGCACCTCCTCGACCGCGACCTCGGGGTCCACGACCACTTCCACGGCTCAGTAGCGACCGGCCTGGCTTGTCTTCAATGCTCGCGAGCACACGTATATACTGGAACAAATACTGGAACGGCCGAGGGCGACCCACTGCAGGCGCCCTTCCGATGTGGGCCTGAGAGGGTTAAGGGGAAGCGCGTGAATCTGTCCATACGTACGGATGTCGGGGAAGACGCAGTGGTCGTCCATGTGGGCGGCGACCTGGACGTGTACACCGCTCCCCGGCTCAAAGAGAGTCTGACACAAGCCATCGCCAATGGGGGACGCCTAGTCCTCGATCTGTCCGAGGTGCACTTCATCGACTCGACGGCTCTGGGAGTGTTGGTGAACACGCAGCAGCAGACGCAGTCCACTGAGGGCGAGCTGCGGTTGGTGGTGGACGATCCCTACTTGCTCAAGATCTTCCGCATCACAGGGTTCGACGGTGTCTTCTCGATCTTCCCCCAGGTAGCCGACGCCGTTTCCGGCAACTGACCCTGCGCGCGGAGGCTCGCGCCGCCTCCGCGTCACGTCCCCTCCGGCGGATTCTTTCTTTTGTTTGCATGGTCGGACCCGTGGGCATGCTATCTTTCGCCCCTGAAACGCCAGCAGCCGAGGAGCCAGCCTCTTGCGACTCATCATCACCGAGAAGAACGACGCCGCGAAGAAGATAGCGGGGATCCTGGCCAAGAACGGGGTTAAAGAAGACTCGTACTTGAGGATCCCCTATTACTACTTCACCGATGCCGAGGGGTCGGCGACCACCACCGTGGGACTCAAGGGTCACGTGGTGCAGGTAGACTTCCCGCCGGAATACTCCGAGTGGAGGAAGGTAGAGCCGAAGGCCCTCATCGATGCTCCCCTGGTGAAGACAGAGACGGCCAAGTCGGTCGTGCGCACGGTCAAGAAGCTGGCCGCGGATGCGTCGTCGCTCATCATCGCCACCGACTTCGACCGCGAGGGGGAGCTCATCGGGCTGGAGGCCCTCAATCTGGCGGTCGAGGAGAACGCGAAGTTGGTGCGCACCGTGCGACGTGCGCGTTTCTCGGCCCTGACCCCGGGAGAGATCACCCGGGCCTTCTCGCACCTCGATCACTTGTCGGAGCCGCTGGCCCGCGCGGGGGAAGCGCGTCAGGACATCGACCTCATCTGGGGGGCGACGCTCACCAGGTTCGTTTCCTTGGCCACATCGCGGTTGGGCAGCCAGTTCCTCAGCGTGGGGCGGGTCCAGACCCCGACGCTGGTGCTTGTCGTTGAACGGGAGAAGGAGCGGCGGGCCTTCGTGGCCGAGCCCTTCTGGGTGGTGAAGGTGGACTTGGACGCCGGCGGACAGGGCTTCGGCGCGGTCCATAAGGAGGAGCGTTTCACCGATGAAGCCCGGGCTACCGCGGTGTTCGAGAAACTCGCCGGTCCCGGCCGGGTGACCGCCGTCAAGCAGACCAGGCGCAAGGTGCCTCGGCCGGCCCCGTTCAACACGACGAGCTTCACCAGCGCAGCCACCTCGCTCGGCTACGGCGCGGCCGCGGCCATGCGCATCGCCGAAGACCTGTACATGTCGGGTCATATCAGCTACCCGCGGACCGACAACACGGTGTATCCGTCGTCGCTCGACCTGCGGGAGGCGCTGACCATCTTGGCCCAGGGTGAGTTCGGCCGCGAAGCCGGAGAGCTGTTGGCCCGGCCGGCATTGCACCCCAGCAGGGGCGAGAAGCGGACCACCGACCATCCGCCCATCTACCCCACCGGGGCCCCCCGCCGGGGCCAGTTGGGCGACCGGGAATGGCGCCTTTACGAGCTGGTGGCGCGGCGGTTCATGGCCACTCTGGCCGATGAGGCGGTCATGGAATCCAATCGTATCGACCTTCGACTGAGCGACGAGCCGTTCTTCGCCCGGGGCAACCGGGTCGTTTCAGCCGGTTGGCTCGACTACTACCCCTACAGCCGGCAGAAGGACTCGGAGCTACCGCTCCTGCACGAGGACGATGTCGTGGAATTGGTCGAGAAGTACCTGGAGGCTAAGGAGACCCAACCGCCCTCCCGCTTCGGCCAGGGGCCGCTCATCGAGTTGATGGAGAAGCATAACCTGGGGACCAAAGCCACCCGGCATGCCATCATCCAGAATCTCTACGACCGGGGCTACGTCCACGGCAATCCAGTGGAGCCGACCGAGATGGGCATCAAGATGGCCGAAGCTCTGCAGGAGTTCGCGCCACGCATCGCCTCCCCGGAAATGACGGCCCAGCTGGAGAAGGATATGGACCTCATCTCCGAGCGGGACCTGACCAAGGAACAAGTGGTGACCATCTCCCGTGACTTACTGCGCCAAGCCTACACTTCCTTGGAGCAGAACCGCGAGCAAATGGCGGCCAAGATCTACGAGGGCATCACCGATGATCGGATCCTGGGCGAATGCCCCAAGTGCGGTACGAACAAGATCAGGATCATCCGGTCCAAAGCGACCAAGAAACGCTTCGTGGGCTGCGAAGGCTACCCCGGCTGCGACCAGACGTATCCGCTGCCCCAACGCGGCGACATCATCGGCACAGGCGAGGTCTGCGCCCAGTGCGGCAGTCCCAAGATAAAGGTGTTGGGAGGCCGGCGGCCGTGGATCCTGTGCCTCGATCCCCACTGTCCCACGAAGGACGAGTATAGGGAGAAGCAAGCCGCCCGGGTCGCGAAAGCTCAAGCGGCCGGCAAGGAGACCGTGGGGGCGAAGAAGACCGGCACTGCGAAGACCGGCGCCGCGAAGACAACGGGCGCCGCCAAGGCTGGCGCCGCAAAGGCCACCGGCGCTCGCAAAACGGCGGCGAAGACCGCGGCCCGGAAGCCGGCGGCGCGGAAGACTGCCGCGCCCCGCAAGAGACCGACCGGCGTCGCCGCTGGTACCGAGGTCGCCCCCGGTGCCGACGCTGTGGCCGTCGCCCAGACGCCAAGCGGCGGATCGGCCGACGATGAGGCCTAGGTCTCAGGAGTCGCTGGGGTGACGGACACATCAGACCGCTTTCCCTCGCCACCCGAGGACGCCACTCTTGACGAATCGGCGCTCGCGGGGTTGGGGAGCGGGCTGAAAGGGCTCTTCATCACCTTCGAAGGACTCGACGGGTGCGGTAAGTCCACCCAGATGGAGCTTCTGGCCACCGCGCTCCGCGAACGGGGCTACGTGGTGTTGGTGACGCGCGAACCGGGAGGCACCACCCTGGGCGAGTCCATACGCGACCTGCTTTTGGACCCTCGCCATCACGGCATGTCGACGCGGGCCGAGGCCCTGTTGTATGCTGCCGCCCGCGCGCATCTGGTGGAGCAGGTCATCAGGCCTGCTCTCGACGACGGTCAGGTGGTGTTGTGTGACCGCTACCTCGATTCATCGCTCGCGTATCAAGGCTACGGGCGTGGTCTGGGCACCGATGACATCATCAGTCTCAACGTCTGGGGGACCGAATGCCTGTTCCCCGACTTGACATTGTTCTTGGATCTGGACGATTCGATCCGTTCGACCCGCGTGGCGGCAGTGCCCGACCGTCTAGAAGCCGAGGATGACGAGTTCCACCAGCGGGTGGCCGAGGGGTACCGGACACTGCTGACGCTCCATCGCCATCGCATCCGCAGGGTGGAAGCCCGGGGCACCGAGGCAGAGGTGCAGGCTCGGGTGCGGGCCCTGATCGAAGAGGAGTTGGAGCTGTTCAGCCACTAGGCTGCGAGGAGGCGAGTGAAGGTTGCCGGTGGCCCGCCGGGCGCTCGTGACCCCGGCCGCGCCGCCCAAGGCGCCGCTCCGCGCGGGGAACCGTGGAAGGCGGCCGCAAGCCGCGCAGGCGCAAGGGCGTGGGAGTCGTGATGAGGAGTCTGTTCGCCGACATCGTGGGGCAGGAGATGGCCGTTGCCGTCCTCTCCCGGGCGCTGGAGCAGGAAGCTTCGCACGCCTACCTGCTCTCAGGTCCGCCTGGAGTGGGCAAGAGCGAGGCCGCCCTCGCCTTCGCTGCGGGACTGACCTGTGCCGACGGCGGCTGCGGAGCCTGCACTACCTGTCGCCGCGTCCAGGAAGGGCTGCATCCCGATGTGGAGATCGTGGTCCCGGAGGGCAACTTCATTCGCAAGGAAGAGATCACCGAGATCAACCTACACGCCGTTTACCGCCCCTATGAAGCCCGGGCCAAAGTCTACCTCTTCCTGGAGGCCGACAATTTCAACGCCGAAGCGGCCAACGCCTTTCTCAAGACCCTGGAGGAGCCTCCGGCTCACGTGCACTTCATCCTGGTCACCGATCGCCCCGAGCGGCTGCTGCCGACGATCGCGTCACGCTGCCAGTCGGTGGCCTTCTCGCCCGTACCCGTACCCGCTTTGGCGGCCGATCTTGTGAGTAGGTTCGGGCTGCCGCAACAGGAAGCCGACCTGATGGCTCGGCTGGCCGGCGGTAATCTGAGCTACGCTCGGGAGCTGGCCACTTCGGAGAGCGCGCGCCGCCAGCGTGGTCTGCTGCTCGATCTGGCCCGGGATCTACCCACCGCGAGCCTCATGGAGACTCAGGTGGCTCTCGATGAGGTGTTGGCGACGGTCGAGAGCCGCGCCACCGAGCGAGTGGCCGAATCGGCCGACGAGTTGAAACGGGCCTTGGAATGGGCCGGTGACGCCCGGACCCGAAATTGGCTTGAAAAGCGCCACGACGAGAAGCTCAAACGGCAACAGCGGCGGCTCAAGACTCAGGGGCTCCAGGCCGTCACTCGCGTCTTCGCCAGCTGGTATCGGGACCTGGCTCTCGTCTCCACCGGCGCCGAGGGCGCCGCGTTGAACCAGGATCGTCTCCACGAGCTGCGGGCAGCCGCCCTCCCCGGAGGCCTCCTGGCCTATACACAGGCTGTGATGGCCGTACGTAAGGCTCAAGAGCGGCTCCGGTATAATGTCGATGCCCGATGCGCTATTGGTGACATGTTTCGTTCCATTAAGGAGGCCCTGACTCAGTGGCCGATGTAGTAGGGGTCGTTTTCCACAACGGGATCAAGACCTATCATTTCGATCCCGCAGGACTTGAGCTTTCCCGGGGAGATCGTGTAGTCGTCCAGACCATGAAAGGTACCGAGATCGGCCAGGTGGTCGATCCGCCTCATGCCGTCGACGATTCCGAGATCCCTGCTCCGCTTAAGAAGATCACCCGCGTAGCCACCGGCAAAGACCTGGAGGCCCAGGCGGCCGGCGAGGGTCTGCGCAAGGAGGCAATGGCCGCCTGCCGGGAGTTGATCGCCAGTCACGGTCTGGACATGAAGCTCGTGAACGCCGACATCGGGTTCGGCGGCGAGAAGATCACCTTCAGTTTCTACTCCGACGAGCGCGTCGATTTTCGAGGCCTGGTGGCGGATTTGGCCAAGACCCTCAAGATGCGAGTCGAGCTTCGTCAGGTCGGAGCGCGAGAAGAGGCCCGCATGGTGGGGGGGCTGGGCCCGTGCGGCCGCAACTTGTGCTGCACTCTGTTCCCCGGCGACGAAGATCCGGTGTCGATCCGGATGGCCAAGGAGCAGAACCTGCCCCTCAATCCCATGAAGATATCGGGCCAGTGCGGCCGCTTGATGTGTTGTCTCAAGTACGAGCAGGATCAATACGTGCGCTTCCGCAAAGAGGCGCCCCCCAAAGGCACCGCTGTCTCCACACCGGCAGGCGAGGGGGTCATCGTCGGGTACAACGTACCTAAGGACGCGATCACGGTGCGGTTCCAGGATGGGTCTTACACCGACATCCGTCTCAGCGGCTGCCAATGCCAAGAGGGCGGTGGGCTGATGGTGGTCCCAGAAGTCGAAGAGCCGCTTTTCGTCCCCGCCCTGGAAGATCCCTCTGGGTCGGAAGGGCTGGCGACGGCCGAATGTACGCCGGACGCGTTGGCGGTGGTCGAGGCTGAGATCATCACCGGCAAGGACGGGGAGCCGGACGAGGTCATCGTGACCGACGGCTCCCGGCGGTCGAGGTCGCGCCGCGGACGGGGTCGGAGAGGCGGCAAAGGCCGGGTGCAGTCTCAGGTTTCCGGCGAGGCACCCGCCGGCGCAACCGGTGGAGAACCCGGCGGCGGGCGGGGCGATACTTCCGGCGAGGCAAGCGGCGCTGAGCGGTCCGGCGGCGGACGCCGCCCGGGGCGGCGGAGACCGCGGCGCTCCGGTGGCGGTCCCAGCGGCGGCGGGGGCGGGGGTGGCTCGAACCGCGGTGGCGAGGCTGGGGCATAGGCGCGCCCGGGAGCTTGTCAGCATTCGCGCCAGCTTCTAAACTTAGGCGCC
>JAZDLO010000151.1:0-6142 GCA_043801935.1 bacterium | reverse complement strand
CTCTCTCGAAACCATGGCAGCCCGCACCCGAAGACGCAAGAGATGCTCAGATGAAATCGCCGCAATTTGCCTGAGAAAAAAAAGGAGCGTAGCCTGCGCCCGAGCGAGGCGTCCGCGAGCCCTTTGAGCCTTAAGTCAGCCTCGCCAAAGAAGCCCTCCGTGGCCGACTTCGGAAGCAGGAACCCTATGGTACTTGCCGGCGTCATAGCGGCGACTTTCGGCGAACGAGCACGGGGGCGCCGATGGGACAGGGCAGCCAGCCTCGTGCCTACCGCAAAGGGGGAACAGTGACAACCGGTCATCCACTCAAGAAGAAGGTGCTCCCGCTGACAGTCGCGCTCGTGATCGCCCTCGTTGTCGTCGGGGCGCTTCTCACCGGCTGCGGTGGCGCCACCGGCACCCGAGAGGGAACGCAGACCTCGAGTGCCGACGGCTCCTTCCTTAACACGAGCAGCGTGTCCGGCCCCGGCACGGTGACCACCCTCCCCGACGAGGCGACCCTCCAGGTCAGCGTGGAGAACGACGGGACAACGGCAGCCGAGGCCCTCGACGCGAACTCCAAAGACACGCAGAAAGTGCTCGATCGGCTGAAAGCGGAGGGCATTGCCGACAAGGCCATCGAGACGGCCAACGTCGTCGTCTTTCCCAATCGCTACTATGACCAGCAGTCCGGCCAGGAGAAGACCACCGGGTACCGCGCGCAGAACACGGTCACCGTCACCTTTGACGACCTTTCGCTAATCGGGGATGTGTTCGCGGCTGTGATCGAGGCCGGGGCGGACAACGTCTACGGCCCCAGTTGGCAACTGTCTGAGGACAACGCTGCGGTCGCCACCGCTTTGACGAGGGCGGTCGCCAACGCCCAGAGCAAAGCCGAGGCCCTGGCGGCCGCCCAAGGGGTTCGGCTCGGAGAGGCCCTCATCTTGAGTGAGAGCTCCGTGTCGCAGCCTTATCCCCTATACGACACAAGAGCCACGGCCGAAGCCGGCGCGGATTCCTCGGTCACTCCCCCGCCGATCAACCCCCAGAATATGGAGGTCACCGCGAGCGTCACAGTGACGTACCGGATGAACCGATAGGACAACCCTCACCTGATCGGTGAAGAACCGGTTCGATGGTACACCAGCCTTTGAGGCTCGACGCGTCGAGCCTTGTCAGCAGCTTCGCATACTGGACAAGGTGGCGCACGCAAAGGTACTCCTCCCGAACGCGTTCTCGTGCCTCCTCGCCGAGGCGCTTCGCCAGCGGCCGGTCATTGAGCACCCGGATCAGCGAGTCACCGAACTCGCCCAGGTTCTCGGGGTCCTGAACCAAGAGGCCGTGGACGTCGTGGGTGATCTGGTCCTGGATCCCTCCGACTGCGGTCGCGACGATGGGCCGACCCTTCCACATCGCCTCGGTCACGGTCAGGCCGAAGCCCTCGTCGAGGCTCTTCTGGACGACGACGGCGGCGTGGCGCTGGAGCGCATTCACGATCGCCGCGTTCTCCTCCAAGTCGGCCATGGGAAGCGAGGCGATGCTTACCCGATTGCGGTCTGCGGACGGCAGGTCTTGCCACGCTTGCGTCAGTTTCTCAAAGATGTCGCTCGATTCCGGATCGTCCGCGACGGAGTTCCCGCCGGGGCCTGCCAGGAGGAGGCGGGCGTCCTCGGGCAGGTTCCCGTCTAACCGGGCAAACCCCTTCAGCACCCCGACGGGATCCTTCAGACGGTCCCAACGAGAGACCTGTACCACCAACGGCGCCTCCCAGTCGGGCGCTTTCCCCCTCCCGATGACGTCAGCTTGACGCCCTACGTTGCCGCTCGAGCCGTTCTGGCGCACGAACGACGGGGCGTCGCCGCCCGGGCCGTGACCGCCGCCTTTGTCACCGACGAGTCCCGACCGGGCGAGGATGGCGCGAACGTTGGCCTCCTCCAGGTCCTGGTTCTTGGGCGTGAAGGGATCGATGGAGGGCGGAATGACGACAGCCCGCTCGCGGTCGCAGCAATCGGGAATGTAGGCCTCGCGCGAGAACACGGTGGCCGCAACGCTGTCGAGATAGGGAGCCAGGAATGCCCACCCTCGTTCGACCTCCTCGTTCGGCTGCTCCTTTCCGATGTGACTGCGCCAGACGACGATGGCGCCGGCGCCAATAAGATACGGTGCTAGGCCCGCGGTCTGAGGGTCGTGAAGCACCAAGACGTCGCCGGGGCGGATAGATTGGAGCAGTTCATCGGCGTTGGCCCGGATCACGTCCTCGTAGACGGCACGTTCTCGTTCGCCCAAAGCGCTCCCGTCGCCGGTCGAGCCGTGGAGGGCGTTGTGGAGGCGCTTGGTGATGCGGAAGAACTCGGACTTCCCGCCGATCACCAGCCATCTCGCATCGATGCCTGCGCCGCGGGCATAGGGCAGGAGCGCTTGGAGGATCTCCGCCACGCCGCCGCCTCGAGCCGTGGAGTTCACGTGCCAGAAAACACGGCCCTCCATCGCGTCGCGCGCCTCATCGACGGCCCTATTGGCCTCGCCGACTACCGCTTCACCCAGGAGAGGGAGAAAGCGGTCGAGCGGCTGCGCGGGGATCCCCACTTCCCTTAGCTGCGACATACCTCGGGTCCTTTTGGCGTTCGTCAGGAGAACCGATCTTCGACTACTCAGTGGATATTGTCGGCAGCTCCACCATGAGGCATAAGAGGGCCAGGCGACGTAAGAGGCTCGTTTGAGCGGGAAGGAGCCGCGCTACCAGTGCTTTGCCGACCGACCGAGGGCAAGTGGACTGCACCGGCAACCTGCGTTGCTCAGTGAGTGCTCACGCGGCGGCCTGGCGCGAGTGCGCCCCGATCTCCGCCACAGCGTGGCATGCATAGGCCTAGGGCTGCTGATAGATCCGCGTGTCGGGGCGAAAGGCCGCCCACGAGAACCAGAAGTGATCCACTTTCACCACGGGCGCCAAAGCTTGGCCGACCAATGAACCACCGGTAGCCTCTCCCAGGATGTTCCAGGTGCTTCCTGTCTGGTCATCTGTAATGCCCGCCCCGCTCATGGTGAAGCTGAGAGTCTGTCCATTGAGCGTTCTCTCGAAGACGCCATTAGCGCCTACATCCTGGCCTTCGGAAATGCTATCGCTGTCGAGAGCGGAAGCCAGCCCCGGCTGCCAGAAGACGACGACCTCAACTCCGCCTACGGCGTCATTGACCACCCCGATTTCTTGCAGCACCGTATTGGGATAAGCCGCAGCCTCGCCATTCAGCTCAACGGTGGTGACGCGAGCCATGGCCGGCAGTTGATCCGGCGTATCCCCCCGAAACAGGAAGGGAGAGCTATTGACGTCGTCATAGCCGGGGTAGGGGTTACGGCCGTAATCAAGACGGTGACCGGTATCCCGGGAGAGGACCTGCGCGTCCGGATGCCTATTCCGCACCTCGTCCCAGCTGGTGATCGCTGCGGGCAAGAAGGTGAGGCGCGCGCCGGTCAGCTCGCCGATGACGGCGTCGCCGCCGGCCTGCTGCCACCAGCTCTCCGTTTGCCGGTCGTACATCAGCAGGTTGCTGAAGCGCAGACGCCCAGTGGTGCCGAAGTCTAATGGTCGACCGCTGATGGTGGCGTCGAATACGATGGCTGTGTTGCAGAGCGGGCAGAAGGTGATGACGACGGGGCGACCACCCACGACGTCGTTCACGATCTCGTGCCAAATCAATATCTGCAAGGGATAGACCCGTACATCGCCCTGTTCCTGAAAGACCGTCACCGGTTCGAGGTCGCCCAGCCACTCGTCTGCTTCGCTCACGCTGACAAACCGCGGGTTATCAAGGGCTGGGATTCCGTCTTTGGGCGGTCCGCCGGAAAAGACCTCACTGTAGGGGATGCTGTGGATGGTGAAATCGGTGCTGAATTCGCTCACGGCGCCGGCGGGCGGGTTTTCCGGGGGCAGTAAGGCGGGTGGCTGCGTGGCGGCCGGAGCGCAGGCCGCCGCCACGGTGGCCAGCCCGGCGAACAGGCAAACCAAACGCAGTAACTGACAGATCCGCATCGCGCTTCCTTTCTGTGGCATACAAAGGCGAGTACCTTGGCAGCCGCCACAATGATACCCCGGTGGTCAGCCGCCTTACCCTCCGCAGGCTCGGCCCGGACCGGGCATTGCATCCCCGTCTCACCCGGTACCGCGAGCCCACGCGCCGGCTACGGAGTGGCCGGGTTGAGGCACCGAGGTTGATACGGCCGGTCTTCAGGGTACCCAGAGGCATGGAGAGTGGCCGGGATCTTCGATACGACCTTGCCCTGCGCCGGCGGGCGGACGCGCGCGTCCTCCGGGACATGATCCATGGTCGCCTCGCGAACCGTCCGCTTTTTCTCAGCCACCTGGTGACCGCCCGCTGCAACGCCCGCTGCGCCGCCTGCTTGTGGCGCTACGCGGAGAGCGATGACCGACAGGCCGCAGACGCGGAGCTGACGACCGCAGACATAGCATGGCTCTATCGTCAGGCGGCCGAAGCAGGCATCTGCCAGCTGGTCCTGTGGGGCGGCGAGCCCCTGCTTCGAGAAGATATCGAGGACCTATTGCGATTAGCTTCTTCGGCCGGCCTCTCGACCATACTTATGACCAACGGCTGGTTTCTTCCCGATCTTTGGCCGGCGCTGCGCGATCTGGTGAGAACGCTCATGCTCAGTCTCGACGATGTCGGCGAAGATCACGACCGGCTGCGGGGGTTGCCCGGCCTCTTCAACCGCCTGGATTCGTTCGCACTCGGGTTGCGCGACGACCCGCTCCGGCCGCGGCTGCTCGTCAACACGGTGCTTTCCCGCCTCAACCCAGGTGCACTTCGCCGCGTGGCTCCGGTGGCGAAACACTGGGGTGCCGGCCTGTATTTCTGCCCCATGGAGATCGGGGAGCTGCAGAGCGGGGGGTTTGTCGTTCGGCATGGCGGATTGGCACTCAGCGAGGAGGAGCTAAGACAGGCGGCCGACCTTGCTCGGGAGCTTAGGGCGGCGGGATACCCCTTGCAGGCGACGAACAAGTATCTACGCCTGCTCCGGGAGGATCCTGCCCTGCGGGCCTTCAGTTGCCGCCTTCCTCACGCGGTCCTCACGGTGCTCCCCGATGGCTCCTTCCGAGATTGCCGGCGACGGGACGTACCCCTCGGCAATGTCCGCGATTTTCGTCGCTATGACATCCCCCTCTCCCACCTCTACCGGCAGCCCCGGTACCGGGAGATGCTTCGGGAAGCCCCCTACTGCAACGTCTGCAACAACCCCGACGTGATCGAGACTTCTTGGGGCTGGCAGTTCCGGCCCTGCATGATGTGGCGTTCGCTGACCTTGACGGCTAGTTGAGCTCCGCGACGCGCCCGAGGCTATTGAGGCACCCGCAGATCGGCCTCACGCCGGTTTGCGGTTCTAATAGCCGCCTCCCTGTAGCTCAGTTACCCGCCGCACGGGTGAGCCAGCATGCCCCTACTCGACAGGCGTGAGTGACCGGGCAATAGCTATGAGTTGCTCCGGGTTCAGTCTCCCCGCCGTGGCATAACCGGCAATGTTGATCTCGGTCGACCCCCTTCGTAGGTATGGAGTATCTGTTTTGTACGTAGGGGGGCCGAAGCCATGACCACAATCGAGAAGCAGGTCGTCATAGCACGACCGATAGAAGAAGTCGTTCGTTTCACCGGCGATTGGCACAACATCCCAAAGTACCTCGACTACATCCAGGCAGTGAAACCCCTCACCGAGAAGACCAAGGGCGAAGGCGCGAGACTATTCGTCAACCTCACTTTCTTGGGTCGCAGGATGAGCACCGAATGGGAAACGATCGAATACAGAGAAAATGAGGGGTGGACGTTCAAGGTGCCGCTCATGGGAATAGAAGCGCACAAGCGCTGGCGGTTTGAGCCGGTGGGTGAGTCCACCCGGGCATCCTTCACCCTCGAGTACGATCCGAAGCCGGCCGTCGTTGCCCCCTTGGCTGACGTTCTCCTGATCCGTCGGCGATGGGACCGGATCTACGAGAGGGGTATGCAGAACCTGAAACGTCTCATCGAATCGGAGCCCGCGGAGGAGGTGGCCGTCGTCTAGCTGCATTTGTGGCAACCCAGTACCTACAGGTGGCTCTCCCACGCCTGAGACCCAGAATGGGCCGGCGTCTTCTGGCGAAGACCAAGACCCGGTTCACCGT
>JAZDLO010000141.1:0-6324 GCA_043801935.1 bacterium | reverse complement strand
GACTCCTATCTGAGTCCTGCAAAAAACACTGCCGAGAGTGGGTTGGAGAATCGGGGCTACTTAGCGGGAGAGGTCGGTGTGTTCGTCAGGCCGGCCAGGTAGTCACCGCTTTGCCCCCCGACGGCCAGCCGGGAGAAGCAGGGCAGCAGCCGGGGGACCGCCAGTTCCAACCCGCCTCTTGCGACCACCCAATCGCCGCCGCCGGCCTGATCCGTGAACCGGCCACGGAAGGAGACGATCTCCCGCGGAGCTGTTCCGGGAGCAGCTTCCAAAAAGGACACGTCCGTCACCCCATAGCGGCACGGAGTGAACATGGTATCCGAGTCATCCCACACGCGGGCCCGGATCACAACGGTCCCCAATTGCTCGTACCGGGGATCGCCGTAGCGCTCCGCCACCTCGTGGGGCCGCTTCACGAAGCGCAGGAAGTAGCGGCGCCCATGGAAACTCCCCTCGTTCACTTTGCGCGCCTGATGGCGGGCGAAGTCGGCCGGGGCCAGCGGGGTGTCCGGGCCGTGCTCCGCGTGGATGGCCGCGAGTTCCTGCCCTCGGGGGCGGCGCACGGAAGATAGCGGATCGTCGAGCAGGGCGGCAAAGGCCCGATGGACTGCTCGGCACTCTTCCTCGCCGTAGACCACGAGATCCACATCCGACGCAGCGCTGTGGAGGCCCAGAAGAAGGGATCCGGACAGGCCCAGGGCAGACCGCGGAACGCCGGCCGTCGTCCGGAGCAGTTCGGTCAGGGCGAGGGCCGTCTCCTCGAGCGCATCGGCCGGGCCTCTCTCGAAGAGATACCGTAGCCGGAGGCACGGATCGTGGACCTCGCGGACACGTTCTCTGGGAACGGCCTGCAGAGGGATGCCGAACATGGGTTCGTCCCGAAGATAGGCGGGCCAGCGCATACTCAATATCGACTGCTGCTCCTGGAACTGGTAGACGCGCCGATAGCGCGTGCCGTCGCGCTCCCGATCTCCGGCCGGGTCGGGGACGTAGCGGAGATAGGCGATGATCCGATCGGGCGGATGCACCAGGCCTTTTACGGTGAAGATCAGACCGTCCTCTGTTTCCAGCGCGAAGCCTTCCACCACGGCTTCCGCGTGTTTCTCGGGGTGCAGCGCCATCCTCAGGCCTTAGCTTGTGTAGTCTCGGCCACCGCGTATAGTGTGGTGAGAAGGGAGAATGCTCGAAAGGCGATCGACATGCGACTCCTGGTGAGCGTAGCGTACGAAGAAGAGGTAGCCCCCGCCGTGGCCGGGGGCGCGGACATCATCGATGTCAAGAGCCCTCTGGAAGGCTCGCTGGGAGCCAACTTCCCCCATGTGATCCGCCGCGTGAGGGACCTCACGCCTCGGGAACTGCCGGTGAGTGTCGCCATCGGAGATATCCCGAACCTGCCGGGGACGGCGGCACTGGCCGCCGCCGGGGCGGCCGGCTGCGGCGTGCAGTACGTCAAGGTCGGGCTGATGGGCCCGCGCGAACCTCGCGACGCCCTGGCCCTGCTGGCGGCGGTCTGCCGGGCTGCGCGGGACCAGGACCCCCGAGTCCAGATCGTGGCGACCGCATACGCCGACGCGCACAGAGTGGGCGCGCTTCCTCCCTTGGACCTGCCGGCCGTGGCTGCGGCGGCGGGAGTGGACGGGTGCATGTTGGATACGGCCTCCAAGAGCGGTGGCTCGCTGCTGACCGAGCTCGGCGCCGCAGAGCTGGAGGACTTCGTGGCCCAGTGCCGCACCCGCGGCCTGTTCTGCGCTCTGGCCGGCTCCCTGGGCGCGGAGGACCTGCCGCGCATCGGTGAGCTCGATCCGGACATCATAGGCGTCCGTTCGGCGGTGTGCCGAGGAGACCGCGTGAGCGGCCGGGTGGATCAGGAGGCTGTGCACCGGCTGAAGACATGGATGGAAGTAGCCGCACTCCCTGCGTCCGGCCGGTCGTGAGCAGCTCCGTCAGCCGCTCGGGCTGCTCGCCGTTGAGGATCCAGAGCTCCACGGGGATGTCCTCGAGTAGGTGCGCCAGGTAGCCGTCCACTCCCTCCCAGGCGACCGACTGCTGAACGGTCGCCGTGCCTGGAGGAAGCTGGGCGGTTTCGTCCAGACGGCCGCCGGATCCTTTCCTATCCTTGAGGAGAACCACCATCGACGCCCCGGCCAGGGCCGCCACCCACACTGAGATGGAGTCCGAGGTGACCTCCCAGCTGTGGGGCAAAGTGTCCCCTTGCCTGACCAGGCCGAAGGGCAGAAGCACGGGTACGCTCCCATTCTCGGCACACGCCCGTGCTTCCTCCAAGGAACGCACCGTCGAGCTTCCCGGAACGAGCTCGGCCAGGAGGTACCCGTACTGGTCCATGGCCAGGATGGCCATCCAGTGCGCCGCGGTCTCGCTCAGCGCGAAGCGTGCGTGGTACCTCCGGACGGTATCGGCGAAGGCGCCTCCTCCCGGCACGATCAACAGGCCGTGTCGGCGCCCGAGTGTCCCCACTTCCCGGCACAGGGCCCGCAGGTGATTCCCGCGGCTCAGGCTCCCTCCGATCTTGACCACAGCGTCGATCACGATCGCCCGGCTTCCAGCCGCCGGGCCAGCAGGCAGGCCGCGGCCACGGCGGGTAGTACCCCGGAGGACAGGCTCCCACCCGGTAGTTCCGGCTCCAGAACCTCGAGCCCGAGGCGACGGCCGGCCTCGATTGCAACGAAAGCCCCCGCCCCCGCAGGCACGAGGGGCATCCCGTAGGCGCCCTCCAGCCGAGACAGAACCTGGAGTAGTCCGTCAGACACGTGCGCCAACTGCTTCTCGGAAAGGAAGTACGCCAGCTTGAGGATCTCTTCCCGGCTCAGCATCTCGTCATCCGCGCAGACCAGGCGGGCCAAGCGCTCGGCGGCCGCCTCCGGGGACTTGGCCCGGCCGTCCGGCGTGGCGCACGTGTAGCTCTGGGGGGATATCCTCCCAAGGAGCAGGTAGACGTCCGCCATCACCGCAAAGTGCTCCGCCGCGACCCGGCAGGGCCGGCCGCGCACCGGCACCGTCCCGGTGAGGGTGTTGGGATTGGTCCGCAGCACGCCCGTGTACACCAGCTCCCCCGAGCCTAGCCGGTCCAGATCGCTCCGCCCGTCGCAGAGAATGCGCCCGTCCCTGATGGGGATGATGTCCGTGGTGGTGCCGCCCACGTCCACAAGGACCGAGTCAGGGTGTCGCTCCGCCGTGAACAGGGCGGAAGCCACCCAGTTCGTGGCCGCGAAGCCTAGCGGTCGCCGGCGCGCGGACTCCAGCGGCACGAATTCCCCGGCGGCACTCAGTGCGTGCACAGCGGTATCGGGGAAGGAGCGCCGGACACTGTCGAGAACGAAGAGCACGCCTTCCCTCTTGCTGCGGAAGGCATCGGACAGCTCGGCGGTCATGGTCACGGCCATCGCCGGTGCGCCACGCAGCCCGAGTTCCTCCGCGACTTCGCCCAGGACCGGGCAGAGTAGTTCCCGGTCGTGCCAGATCTCGAAAGGACGAACCGCGGTTCGCACCTCTCGGAGCTTCCCGGCGCCCCATATTACCCACGCCGCCTTCACCTGGACTCCGCCGATATCCCAGCCCACTATGTCGATGGCTTCACGGTCCATCAAGCTCCTCCTTCCCGAACGCCGCGGCCCCCGCTACGTTCGCGTACTCCGGAAGAACACCCTCCCGGCAGGCGCGCCAGATGGCTTCGGCAAGGTTGGTCCTCATGACCCGGTGCAGTCCCACGTACGAGGTGGTGAGCCGGGGATTGATCTCGAGCAGCCGGCACCCCCGATCACCGAGCACGAGGTCCACCCCCACATAGCCCTGCAGCCCCGGCGCGAGGGCCACGGCCCGTTCAGCCAGCTGGAACGCCTCGGCGCTCCTCTGGTGGGAGATGGAGGCCACTCCACCCTGGTAACTGAAAGGGATACCGGCCTGCACCCACTGTTCATTCAGGCTGAGGGCCAGCGAATCCTTCCCGGTCACGAGCAAGGATACGCTGGCGGGAGTACCGGCGACGAAGCGCTGGAGGAGCAGATACTCGGCATGTCTGAGAGCCGACAGCTCAAGGGCGGCCTGCAGAAGATGGGCCCGAGGCACGAATCCCACTCCGTGGCAGCCCGCGCCGGTGATGGGCTTGACCACCAGAGGGAAACCCAGCTCCTCCGCGGCCTGGGCGGCGCCCGCGGGGGTGGTGCGCACCGTCTCCGGGGTGGGAAGGCCCGCCCTCACGAAACGCCGGTAGCATTCCCATTTGTCCGCCGCCACCGCCACGCCCTCCGGCAGGCTTCCCAGCAGGCACGCGCCCGCATCCCGCACGAGCGCGCTCAGATGCTCCAGGATCCCCCTGCTCTCCGGGGCGATAAGCAGCACTGCCCCGCACTCCTTCGCCAGATCCACCAGACCGGTGGGATATACTTCGGCGTCGAGCACAACGACCCGCTCCGCGGGAAGAGACGTGCCGCGAAGGCGGCGATCGAGCGTTGTCACGACGGGGAAACGTCCCCACGCGCGAAGGTCGTCTAGAACGGCCCGCAGTATGGCCAGTCCTTCCCCGCGCAACGACTGGAAAGGATCAGAGCCGGCGCGGCCTCCTCCCGACACGAACTCGTGAACAAGGATCGCAGAACAGAGGGGCCGCATGGACGTCATCCCGGTGCTAGATCTGATGGGGGGCCAGGTGGTCCACGGGGTGCAGGGCCGCCGGGAGCGCTACCGCCCCGTCGAAAGCGTGCTGACCTCCAGTTCTGAACCTTTGCCCGTGGCCCAGGCTCTGCAGCGGGAGACCGGCTGCACGACCTTCTACCTTGCGGACCTGGACGCCATTCATGGCAAGGGGCGTCATGACCGGGCGCTACGCACCCTGGCGGATGCGCTGGTCGCGGAGTTCTGGGTGGACGCCGGGACCGCCACCGCGGCCTCCGCGATCCGGCTTCGGGACGCCGGGGCCACCCGCGTGATCGTTGGCTCGGAGACGCTGCCGAGCCTAGAAGCGCTGCGGGAGATACAGGATGCGCTCCTGCCGGAGTATCCGCTTGTCAGCGTCGACGCGGGGGTCGACGGCGTTCTGAGCCTCTGCCCCAGCCTGCGCGGCCTTGAGCCAGTCGCCGCTCTCGAGGTGCTCTGCGGCGAGGGGCTTTCGCAAGTGATACTCCTATCCCTGGACCAGGTAGGAACGGGCTCCGGGCCGGACTGGGCGGTCCTGGAAGCGGCGCGCGCAGCGTTTCCGTACCTTTCCCTCGTGGCGGGCGGCGGCGTGCGCACCCCGAGCGACCTGCAGAGGCTGGCGGAGTTGGGCGTAGCCGGGGCGTTGGTGGCCACCTCGCTGCACGGCGGGTGGATAGTGGGAGCGGATCTCCGGGAACTACGAGGCGGCCGCTGACGGCTCACCAGCGCGCCACCAGGTCCGGCATCCGAGAAAGCATCCCTCCCTCGGTCAGGAACACGAATAGGGATGCGGCCACCAGATCGGCGGTGGTACCCGGGTTCAGTCGGTGCCGTTCGTCCCGGAGCTCATGATCGAACCGGTCCAGCTCCGCGCGGCCCCGCTCGGAGAAGCATCCCCCGATGGCCAGCACCTCCTGCGCGCGCCACGAGACCTTCTCGGCCGCCGCCTCCCCCTCTTTGCGTGCGATCAGCGTGTCCGGTACCTGGGCCAGCACGGTGAGGAAGGTCTGTACGATGCACTCTGAGAGCCTCCGGCCCTCGTCCCACGTCCTCCGGAGGGTCGGGTAGCCCGGACCGAAGGTGATCTGGAAGCCCGTGACGTATTCCCGGGCCACGGAATCGCGGTCCCGGGCCAGGAGCATGGCCTCCAGGAGGGTCAGATCCACTTCTTCCTGGCTCACGTCGTGACGGTCCACCTTTCCCAGCCCGGCGGCCTCTGCCAAGCGGATGGCACGATAGGCCTTAGAGGCGTCCTCCGCCGTCAGGCCGGCCAGCACCTGCGCCAGCGCCCCCGGAAGTCCATCCCCTGCGCCGTCTGCGGCAGCGGCCTTCGCCAGCGGAGCGAGCAGGAGGATCATGCCCAGGTTGGTGTTGGTGCGGACGAACCGCCGGGTGTCCCGCATCGCCCGCAGGATGGTCTCCCCCACCGAGGCGTAGGCCACCTCCTGAAAGGCAGGGCCGATGGCCACCGCGCTGGCCACGAAATCCTCGAACCGGGCGTCGCGGAAGTCCGCGACCCGGGAGACGTTGCCCGGCTTCTCCGCGTTCACCTCGAACAGGCAGGCCAACTGCGCCGCCCAGGCTACCTCCGCTCCCTCCAGCTTCTTCACCCGGGTCCCTCGAGCACGTGGTCCACCAGACACTCGGCCGCATCCACCCCCGTGGCGGTCTTCA
>JAZDLO010000105.1:0-16662 GCA_043801935.1 bacterium | reverse complement strand
CTCCCCTTTTTCTTGCTTCCTAGAATGCAGTTCTGAGACATATTCCCGAGGAAGATGGAAGTCCAGCTCACAGACATCCGCAAGCATTTCGGCTCTGTCAAGGCCAATGACGGGATCAGTCTCTTCGTGCCCGCCGGCACTGTCCAGGGGATCCTGGGTGAGAACGGAGCAGGCAAAAGCACCCTGATGAAGATCCTGTCCGGCTTCCAACCGGCGGACGGCGGCCGGATCCTCCTGGACGGGCGGCCGGTGCGGATGCGATCCCCGGCCGACGCCATCAAGCACGGCGTGGGCATGCTGCACCAGGATCCTCTGGACTTCCCCCCCATGCGGGTGGTCGACAATCTGTTGATCGGATCCCCCGGACGGATCATCCCCCGACGAGCGGAGGCGGGTACAGCTGTTGCCGAGTTGGCTCGTTCGCTGGGACTGTCGATCGACCTGAAGGCCGAAGTAGGTTCGTTGACCGTGGGCGAGCGGCAACAGCTCGAGCTCCTCCGCCTTCTCTGGCTCGGAGCGAGGGTGCTGATACTCGACGAACCGACCACGGGCATAGGCGCGCGCCAAAGGGCAGAGCTTTTCGACACCCTGCGCCGGCTGGCCGCCCAGGACAAGACGGTGATCTTCGTCTCGCACAAGCTGGAAGAGGTCCAACAGCTCTGTACCCGCGTGGCCGTACTCAGGCAGGGCAGGCTGGTGGGAGAAGCGTTGCCTCCGTTCCGGGTGCGGCAGTTGGTGACGATGATGTTCGAGCGCGAGATCTCTCCCGGCGAACGGGTCACGTGCGCTCCCGGCGGCGCGCTGCTCCGTGTCTCCGCGTTGGGAGCGGAGCGAGGCCGCGTCCGCTTCGACGATCTTGATCTCGAGGTGCGCGCCGGCGAGACCATCGGTCTTGCCGGAATGGAGGGCAGCGGCCAGAGCCTGCTCCTGCAGGCATGCGCCGGTCTGGTTCCGGCCAACAGCGGCCGGATATCCCTCGCAGACGCGGACCTCACGGGTAGGCCCTACCGCCACTTCAAGAAGCAGGGAGTGGCGTATGTACCCGCCTCCCGGCTGGAGGAAGGTTTGATCGCCGGCCTCACGCTCGCCGACCATTTCTTGCTTTCCCAGAAGAAGCCGGGCTTCTTCATCGACCGGGAGAAAGGCCGGCAGCGGGCGGAAGAGCGCATCGCCGAGTTCAACATCCGGGGCACGGCCGCCAACCGGGTCGAATCGCTGTCGGGAGGCAACCAGCAGCGGGCTCTGCTTGCCCTGGTCAAAGCCGAAGCCAAGCTGATGCTCCTCGAACATCCCACTCGTGGCCTGGACATCGAATCGGTCATCTATTTGTGGAGCAAGCTCAAGGCGCGCTGCAACGCGGGGGCGGCCATCATCTTCACGTCGAGCGACCTGGACGAGCTGTTGCGCTATAGCGACCGGATCCTGGTTTTCTTCGCCGGCCGGGTGTCCGCGCCGCTGAATGCCACGGCGACCACCGTGGACGAATTGGGGCAACTCATCGGGGGTAGCCCCGTAGGCGCCGGCAATGCCTGAGACGGCTCGCACCTCGGGTCCGGCGGCCTCTTGGCGCAGCCGCCTCAGCCGCAAGACCTGGATCAACTTGGGCATTCAGGTAGGCGCCCTGGTCCTCGCTTTCTTGCTCACCAGCATCATCCTCCTGGTGGCTGGAGCCCCGCCCTTCGAGGCCTATTTCCAGATCGCCAAGGGGGCGGTGGGGTCCCTCTTTAGTTTCTCGAACGTGCTGGTCGCGTGGGTGCCGCTCCTGCTGGCGGCAGCCGGAGTGCTTGTGACCTTCGCTGCAGGTCTATGGAACATCGGAGTGGAAGGGCAGATCGTCCTCGGCGCCGTGCTCACCACCTGGGTCCTTCGCCTCTTGCAGGAGACAGCGCTCTCTCCCGCGCTCATCATCGTGCTGGCCATGATCGCCGGGATCGTGGGTGGTGCCTTGTGGGCCGCCTTGGCCGGAGTCCTCAAGACTTTCGGTGGGGTGAACGAGATCTTCGGCGGATTGGGACTCAACTTCGTGGCCACAGCGCTGACGCTGTGGCTGATATTCGGGCCTTGGAAGCGGCCCGGCATCGGCTCCATGAGCGGCACGGAGCCCTTCCCTGACCAGCTGGCGCTGCCCACCATCGGCGGCCTGCGCCTCAGCCTGTGGTCCCTCGGGCTGGGCATTCTGGCGGTTATAGTCGTTTACATCCTCCTCGAACGGACCTATTTCGGCCTACGCCTCAAAGCGGTGGGGCTGAACGGCCGGGCCGCCTTCCTCCTCGGCGTTCCCGCCTGGCAGTATGGCCTGATGGCCTTTCTCTTCTGCGGCGGCCTGGCCGGATTGGCAGGGGCCATCCAAGTGACGAGCGTCTATCACCGCCTCATCCCCTCTATCTCCAGCGGCTATGGCTTCCTGGGCCTGATGATCGGCATGCTCATCCTCTATCGAGCGATCTGGGTAGCTCCGGTGGCGCTGTTCTTCGCTGCTTTGAACATCGGTAGCATCCAGCTGCCCATCGTCCTCAAACTTGATTCCACCCTCTCTGGAGTGCTGCAAGGCGCGCTGGTGCTGTTCGTGCTCCTTGTGGAGGGAGCTCGGCAGCGGTATCTCCGCCGCGCTCGCACCACCGGTGCCGCCACCCCGGGCGCGGCCCCTCCGGCGGACCCAGGGGCAGATCCCGGGCCTAGAGTCCCGGCGAGCCCGGCGTTCACGGACGAAGGCCCCGCTCTGGCGGGCACTTTGGAGGAGGCCTGATGGACGGCGCCACGCTGGTCATCGGTCTGGGTGGAGTGCTGGCCACGGCGGCGCCCATCGTGGTGGCCACCATCGGTGAGACCTTCGCCGAGCGCGCGGGCGTCATCAATCTGTCCGTCAATGGCACCATCTTGCTGTCGGCCATGGGCAGCTTCGCAGTCGCCGTCACCACCGGCAGCCTCGCCTTGGGCTTTCTGGCCGCTTGCGTCATCGGTGCGCTGGTAGCGCTCGTGGTCGCCTTCGGGAGCATCAGCCTGCGCCAATCGCAGGTGGCCGTGGGCTTCGTCCTCACGCTCTTCTGCCGCGACCTCGCCTACTTCCTTGGAAATCCCTACATGGGCGAAAAAGGTCCCCGGCTGTCAGTCCACCCCATCCCGGGGCTGCAGGACATACCGATCCTCGGAACCCTGTTCTTCCGCCATGACCTCATGACCTACTTCAGCTTCGTCCTTATCTTCGTAGCCTGGTGGTGGATCTTTCGGACCCGGCCCGGCCTCGTGCTGCGGGCGGTCGGCGAACGCCCGGAGGCCGCGTTCGCCCGGGGGGCGCGAGTAAACCTCATCCGCTATGTCTACACGGCCCTGGGCGGCGCGCTGGTCGGCCTGGCCGGCCCCATGTTCTCCCTCAGCGTCAAAGCGGGCTGGAAGGGGACCATCTCGGGGCTGGATGGGCTGGGCTGGATCGTCCTCGCCATCGTCATCTTCGGCGCATGGAACCCGGTCCGAGCGGCCTTGGGCGCCTATCTTTTCGGGCTCCTCCAGTGGCTGAGCGTCGTATTGCAGCCCAGTCTGCAAGGGATACCCGCGCAGGTCCTCCAGGTAGCTCCTTTCCCGCTGATGATCCTAACACTGCTTCTGGTGAACATCGGCAATGCCGAGTGGGTGGATCGGGTACTGGCCGCCTTGCCGGAACCATCTCGACGAGTGCTGGCCCGCTTGCTCCGCTCACTGAGGGTGGTGTCGCCTCGTAGCTTGGGTGTGCCGTTCGAGCGAGATTGAACTCGTATCCCCGGCGCCCGCCCCAGTTATACTATCCACCCGTACATCAGGAGGGGTCAAAGACAGGCCTTCTGGATAAAACCTGCTTGCACCTTCGCTGCTATTCTTCCCGATGATCCGCCACCGGGATGGCGGTAGGGGTGGACTGGCACTGAGATCGGCGGTGATGATGCGATGAGACCTATGAGTATCTTTTGGGGATGCACCATCCCTGCCCGCTTCCCCTTCATCGAAAAAGCCACCCGGCTGACGCTCCGCGAGTTAGGTGTCGATTCGGTGGACGTCGCCGGTTTCACCTGCTGCCCGGAAACGACGCTCGTCAAAGCGGCGGACGAGGACGCCTACTACGCGACGGCTGCGCGCAATCTGGCCGTGGCCGAACGCCAGGGATTGCCTCTCCTCACCCCCTGCAACGGCTGCTACTCCACTTTCAAGTCGGTGCTCTCGGACCTCAAGGTCGATTGGCGGCGAAAGCAGGCCATAAACCGGCGTCTGGCGGAGAGCGGCTTGGTCTTCAGCGGCGACGTGGACGTGTGGCACCTTGTCGAGTGGCTCAGTGAGGATCTGGGACCCGCTGCTCTCAGCAAGCACGTGGTCAAACCGCTCTGGGGTATGCAGATCGCCGTCCACCACGGCTGCCACCTGCTGCGTCCCAGCCCCGCCGTCCGCTGGGACAGCCCGATAGCACCGACCAAGTTCGAACAATTGGTGCGGGCGCTCGGTGGCACCGTGGTCGACTACGAGACCAGAATGGATTGTTGCGGCAACGCCCTCGACCGGGTTGGCGAGCGTCGGGCCTCGCTGGATATGTGCGAGCGCAAGCTGTCTGATATCCACGACCAGGGCGCGGATGCTCTGGTGGTTTCTTGTCCCTCGTGTTTCCTGCAGTTCGATCTCAACCAAGCCACGCTGTTGCGCGAGTCGAGTGCCGCGGGAGTCCCCGTGCTCTATATCACGGAACTCATCGCCTTGGCGCTGGACTTCGCCCCCCAAGATCTGGGGCTCCATATGCACAGGGTGAGCGTAGCGCCGTTCCTGGAGAAGTGGTCGGAGAAGCTCCGGCAGCGAACGGCCTTGACTCAGACCTTCGACCTCAACGAGCTGCAGATCTGCGCCGGTTGCCGGGCCTGTGACTCCGACTGTCCTGTGGCCCAGACCAACAAAGAGTTCGTTCCCTCGGCGATCATCGCTCAGTTGTTGGCCGGCGATCTGGAGACCGTCCTCGACCGCCCCGACGTGTGGCGCTGCCTCGACTGTTTGACCTGCTACGAGCGCTGCCCCAGTCGCCTGGGCATGGCCGACGTGTTCCAGCGACTCAAGCGATTGGCCCAGGAGCAGCAGAAAGTACCAGCGGCTGCGCGTTCCAGTTATGAGATGTTCGCGAGCACCGGCATGCTGGGCACACCCCGGCAGGCGGCCCGGGAAAAACTGGGGCTGCCGGAACTGCCCGCCGATGGTTTCAACGAACTGACCGCCATCCTCACGCAGCGGGAGAGCGAGGAATGAGTCCCCGCGACCTTGGCGACCTCCAAGACCTCGGCCCGGCTGCGCCAGCCGGGCGGGGCGCCGCGCACGCCCCCGGACGGGACCTCGCGCCCAGGCCGGCCTATCGGGAGGAATCCGAGCAACGCATCCTCGGCGGTTGCGGTCTGATGGGGGTATGCGATCAGTCGGGCAAGCGCATGAGCGGCGAGCTGGCCCTGCGCAGCATGGCCTCCATGCACGACCGCGGCAACGGCTTGGGCGGGGGGTTTGCCGGCTACGGCATCTACCCCGAGCTGCCCCACCTGTTCTGCTTCCACCTCCTCTACAGCGACGGGGGAGCCAAGGACGACACTGAGTTCTACCTGAAGAAGCACTTTCGGGTGATCATGGATGAGCCCATCCCCACCAAGCCTATCCGGGGCATCGAGAACGAGCCGATTCTGTGGCGGTATTTCCTCGATATCACCGAGGAGAGGCTGAGCGAGACCCAGTTGAGCCCGGAGGATTACGTCGTCCACACGGTGATGGACATCAACACCTCCCTTGATGGAGCCTTCGTCGCCTCCTCGGGCAAGAACATGGGCGCGTTCAAGGGCGTGGGCTTCCCGGAGGAGATCGGGGAATTCTTCCGCATCGATGAATACCATGGCTGGACGTGGACCGGCCACGGCCGCTTCCCAACCAACACGCCGGGCTGGTGGGGCGGAGCCCATCCTTTCACCCTGCTCGACTACTCCATCGTCCACAATGGCGAGATCAGCTCCTACGGCATCAACCAGCGGTATCTGGAGATGTTCGGATACCGGTGCTCCCTGCAGACCGACACCGAGGTAATCACCTACCTCTTCGATCTCATGCTGAGGCGGCACCGCTTACCCGTCGAGATAGCGTGCAAAGCTTTGGCCAGCCCCTTCTGGAAAGACATCGACCTGATGCCCGAGGAGCAGCGCAAGCTTTTCACGGCTCTGCGGATGGTCTATGGCTCCGCTCTGCTAAACGGGCCCTTTGCCGTGGTGCTGGGCATGAACGATGGCATGGTGGCTCTCAACGACCGCATCAAGCTGCGCCCGCTCGTGGCCGCTCGGGACGGTGACGTACTCTACGTGGCCAGTGAGGAATCAGCCATCCGCGAGATCTGCCCGCACCCTGCAGAGAGTTGGATGCCGCTGGCTGGGGAGCCCGTAGTAGCCAGGGTAAGCGAGAAGGGTCGCAAGAAGGCCCTCGCGGAGACCCGGGTGAGCGCCGGCCAACGGCGCGCGGCCCGGCGCGCGGCTGCCTCGGGAGTGGTGTGATGGCATCGACGACCTTCATCCCCTCAGAGTTCCGGGTGGTAATCGACAAGGACGCGTGTACCCAATGCGGCCGCTGTGTCCAGCAATGTGGCTGGAACGTGTACACCTTCGACGAGGTGGAGAAGCGGCCTATCCCCGATCACGCCAGGTGCACCGCCTGCCACCGCTGCGTGACTTATTGTCCCGGTGGAGCGATCAGCATCAAGAAGAACGAGTTGGCCTTCAAACACTCCGATAACATGTCGTCCGATTACATCAAGGCTATCTGGCGGCAGGCCGAGACCGGGGGCGTGCAACTCACCGGCATGGGCAACGACCGCCCGTATCTGCGGATCTTCGACCACCTGCTGCTCGACGCCTGCCAAGTGACCAACCCCTCCATCGACCCGCTTCGCGAGCCCATGGAGATGCGCACGTTCCTCGGCCGCAAACCCGATTCCCTCGACGTGGCCACGGATGGGCCGACCGGTCGCAAGGGGAGCTCGCCCACGGCCTCAGGCACCCCGCGCCTCCTCACAGAGCTTGACCGTCAACTTAAGCTTGAGACTCCCATCATGTTCGGGGGGATGAGCTATGGCTCGGTGTCGCTGAACGTTCATCGCTCACTGGCGTTGGCGGCGACGGAGCTGGGAACGTTCATGAACACGGGTGAAGGCGGTTTGCACGCCGATCTGGAGCCCTATCAGGACAACATCATCGTGCAGTGCGCCTCTGGCCGCTTCGGCGTGGATTCAAGCTACCTGCAGGCCGGCGCGGCCGTGGAGATCAAGATCGGTCAGGGGGCCAAGCCGGGTATCGGCGGCCACTTGCCCGGGGAGAAGATCGACTCCGAGGTCTCCATCACCCGGATGATCCCTCAGGGAACCGACGCCCTATCTCCCGCGCCCCATCACGACATCTATTCCATCGAGGATCTGCGGCAGTTGATCTACGCGCTGAAGGAAGCGACGGGCTACAAGCCGGTGTCGGTCAAGATCGCCTGCGTGCACAACGTGGCTGCCATCGCCTCGGGCGTGGTCAGGGCCGGCGCGGACATCATCTATCTGGACGGTTTCCGGGGCGGCACAGGAGCCTCCCCCACCATCATCCGCGATCACGTGGGGATCCCCCTAGAGATCGGGATCGCCACCGTCGATCAGCGCCTGCGCGACGAGGGCATACGCAACCGCGCCTCGATCGTGGCGGCCGGCAGCATCCGCAGCTCGGCCGACGTGGCAAAGGCCATCGCCCTGGGTGCGGACGCTTGCGCCATCGGCACGGCGGCTTTGGTCGCGGTGGGGTGCCACGTGTGCCAGAAGTGCCACACCGGTTGCTGCTCCTGGGGCATCTGTACGCAGCGGCCGGAGCTCACCCGGCGCTTGGACCCCGAGTGGGGCGCCTCCCAGCTAGTCAACCTGGTGCATGCCTGGACTCACGAGATCGCCGAAGTGCTGGGCGCCCTGGGCGTCAACGCCATCGAGAGCCTGCGCGGCAGCCGGGAGCGGCTGCGCGGCTTGGGGCTCGACCAGATGACCCTGGATATCCTGGGCGTGAAGCCCGCCGGACGATGATCGGACAGGGCAAGGAGATCAGAGTCGCGACCCCGGACTCCGCAGTCGTGCGCAGCGTGCCCACCGGACCGGCCCGCAAAGGCCCCACCGGCATCGAGCCGGCCCGGATCACCGCCGGCCAGCCGGGCACCACGCGCGGAAAGACCGCTCGCAAAGGGAGCCGGGTGGTCATCGACGGCAAAGGCGTCTACTACAAGACTCTGAACGAGCAGATCCGCGAAGAACTGGAGCGTGGAGCCACAGAAGTGGTGCTGGACAACGTCATCGGCCAGCGCTACATCGGCACGGGCCTGGCCTTTCCCGGGGTGACGGTGATCGTGAACGGCGTCCCGGGCAACGACCTGGCTGCCTTCATGAACGGTCCCACGCTGGTGGTCAACGAGAATGCCCAAGACGGCGTGGCCAACACCATGAATTCCGGCCTCGTGGTCATAAACGGTGATGCGGGGGACGTTCTAGGATATGGGATGCGGGGGGGCAGCGTGTATGTACGCGGCAATGTCGGCTACCGAGTGGGCATCCACATGAAGGCCTTCGAGGACCGGCAGCCCCTCATCGTGGTCGGGGGTCATGCCCGCGATTTCCTGGGTGAGTACATGGCCGGCGGTGAGATAGTGGTGCTGGGACTCGGCCGCGACGGAGGACCGGTCGTCGGCTCCTACGTTGGCACCGGCATGCACGCTGGGGTCATGTACATACGAGGCGCGGTCGCCGAGCACCAGTTGGGAAAGGAGGTCCGCGTGGCCCAGCCCTCCGAGGCCGATCAGACGCGCATCCGCGATATCGTCGCCGACTACTGCCGGGTGATGGGGATGGCCCCGGAAGAAGTGCTACACGAACCGTTCGTCAAGATCTATCCCTACACCTCGAGGCCCTACGGCAGACTATACGTCTACTAGAGTGATGACACCCGTCTACCTTGAAAGGAGCAGTTGATGGAGGAAAAGATGACCAAGGAGGATGTCCTCCGTATCGTCGAGGACAAGCAGATCAAGTTCGTGCGTTTCTGGTTCACGGACGTGTTGGGGTTTCTCAAGAGCTTCGCCGTCACCCCTGCTGAGCTCGAGGGGGCGTTCGACGAGGGCATGGGCTTCGACGGCTCGTCGATCCTGGGCTTCGCCCGCATCGAAGAGTCCGATATGGTGGCCTGGCCCGACCCCAGCACCTTCGCCGTGCTTCCCTGGCGGGCCGGCGCCGGCGGCACCGGCCGCATGTTCTGCGACATACGCACCCCTAGCGGCGAGCCCTACGTCGGGGACCCGCGGAACGTCCTCAAGAACGTGGTCGACAAGGCCAAAGCCTTGGGTTACACCCTGAACCTCGGGCCGGAGCTGGAGTTCTTCTACTTCGAGGACAGCCTCGGGACCAAAGTTCTGGACCACGGAGGGTACTTCGACCTTACCACCCTGGATGCCGGCACCGACCTGCGCCGCGACACCATCAACGCCCTGCACGCCCTTGGCATCCCAGTCGAGTACTCCCACCACGAGGTGGCCCCCTCCCAACACGAGATCGACCTCCGCTACCGGGACGCGATGACCATGGCCGATCAGGTCATGACCTATCGTCTGACCGTCAAAGAGATCGCTCAGGCGAAGGGCCTCTATGCCACCTTCATGCCCAAGCCCATGTTCGGGGTGAACGGCTCGGGAATGCATGTGCACCAGTCGTTGTTCCAAGGCGATCGCAACGCCTTCTTCGACGCCGATGACGAGTACAACTTGTCGAAGGTCGGTAAGTCGTACGTCGCCGGTCTGCTCAAGCATGTGAAAGAGATCTGCCTGGTGACCAACCAGTGGATCAACTCGTACAAGCGGTTGGTGCCGGGCTACGAGGCCCCAGTGTACATATGCTGGTCGCGTCGCAACCGCTCCGCCATGGTGCGCGTGCCCCTTTACAAGCCGGGCAAAGAGAACGCCACCCGGGTCGAGCTGCGCAACCCCGACCCGGCCTGCAACCCCTATCTGGCCTTCGCAGCCATGCTTGCCGCCGGCCTGGACGGGATAGAGAAGGGCCTGGAACTTCCCCCGGAGGCGAGCAACAACATCTACGAGATGACCGAGGCGGAGCGCATGGCGGCCGGCATCGACTCTCTACCCGAGGATCTCTATCAGGCTATCAAGGAGTTCGAGAAATCCACCTTCGTGCGCGAGGCGCTCGGCGATCACGTGTGTGACTATCTCATCCGCAACAAGTGGGCGGAATGGGACGAGTATAAGACCCTCATCACCCCATACGAGATCTCACGCTACCTTCCCATCCTCTAGACAGCCACCCTGCTGTCCCGCCCGGCGACCTCGGGCCGCCGGGCGGGCCCCCCAACCAGGTCTCCGCGAAAGGCCATCGGGCGCACGCCCGATGGCCTTTCGCGATACAGTCGGACCTACCTGACACTTCAGCGGCGGGGCGGCGCACCGGCGGAGGAGTCGCGAGGCCCCATCGCGCAGCCGGAACCAGTAGGTTGCCCCGCTGCCGCCGAATGAGAGGAGACGACATGGACCACCGTATGACGACCACTTGTTTGACTATCCCTGGTTTTAGAGTGGTGCACACACTGGGTGTGGTCCGCGGGGTGACCGTGAGAGCTCGATGGATCGGTAGCCAGTTGGCCGCCTCTCTGCGGACCTTGGGGGGTGGCCGGATCCCCGAGTACATCCAGCTGTGCGAACAGACCCGGGCTGAAGCTTTCGAGTGGATGGTGCAGCACGCCGATCAGATGGGCGCCAACGCCGTCTTGGCGGTCAGGTATGATGCAACAGACCTGGGCAACAACATGACCGAGGTCCTCGCCTACGGGACCGCCGCTATCATCGAGCCCGACTGACCCGCGACCCGACCGAACGGCAGGCCGGGGCTGCACGGACCCGAGGCCTAGGCCAGAGCGGCCACCCCGGTTTCTCCGGTGCGGATGCGGAGGCATTCCTCCAGATCCAACACGAAGACCTTGCCGTCACCGATGCTGCCGGTGCGGGCCCCCCGGGTGATGGCGTCGACCGTCTGCCACAGTCGAGTGTCGCTCACGGCGATCTCGACCTTGATCTTGTGAAGCAACCCTCCGCGCTCGACGTGGCTCCGGTAGACCTCAGCCACCCCTTTCTGCCGGCCGCGGCCCATGACTTCGGACACGGTCAGGAGGTTGATCTCTTCTTCGCTCAGGGCGGCGATCACCTCGTCCAACCGGTCTGGTTGGATGATGGCGATGATGTATTTCACGGTCGCTCTCCTTGATCGCGGGTCTATCCGACCACGGTGTACGCGGATTCGCTGTGCTGGGTCAGGTCGAGGCCGATGCTCTCGCTGTCCGCGCTCACACGCAGGCCTACAACCTTGTCTACCAGCTTGAGGAGGGCGAACGACAGAACGAAGGAGTACACCGCACACGCTACCACTGCAGCCAGCTGCAGCAGAAGCTGTTTTGCATCGCCGTGGAACGCTCCGTCCGCACCAGCAGGATTGACCGCTTTCGTCGCCCATAGCCCGGTGAGGAACGCTCCCAACATGCCGCCCACGCCGTGCACACCGAAGGCGTCCAGCGAGTCGTCGTAGCGCAGTCTCTTCTTGGCCACCACGACCGCTACATAACATACAAGACCGGCCAAAGCCCCGATGCCCATAGCCCCGAGGGGGGTCACGAAGCCCGCCGCGGGAGTGACCGCCACGAGACCGGCCACCGCCCCCGAGATGAGACCCAGCGCCGTCGGACGCCTGCCGAAGATCCATTCGATCACAGCCCAGGCCACCGCCGCAGCAGCCGCGGCCATATGGGTAGCCACGAAAGCCGAGACCGCCAGCTGACCCGAGCTCAGCGCGCTCCCTGCATTGAAGCCGAACCAGCCGAACCACAAAAGAGCGGCGCCAAGGATGGCGAACGGCAGATTGTGAGGCGGCGATGTGTCCGGGTAGCCCTTTCGCCTGCCGAGAACCAAAGCAGCCGCCAATGCCGCCATGCCTGCATTGATGTGTACCACCGTGCCGCCCGCGAAATCCAGGGCTCCGAATTCCCGCAGGAATCCACCCACACCCCATACCCAGTGGGCCATGGGGTCATAGACGATGGTCGCCCAGAGCAGCGAGAAGAGCAGGAACGCGCTGAACTTCATGCGTTCGGCGAAGGCGCCGATTATGAGCGCCGGTGTGATGACGGCGAACATCATCTGGAAGATCATGAACAATTGGTGAGGGATGGTGGCAGCGTAGTCTGGGTTGGGATCCAGCCCTACGCCCTGCAGGCCGGCCCAACTCAGGCCGCCGATGATCCCGCCATGATCGGGGCCAAAGGCCAAGCTGTAGCCAAAGAGCACCCACTGGATGCTGATCACCCCCACCAACATGAGGCACTGCATCATGATGGAGAGGACGTTCTTGCGGCGCACCAACCCGCCGTAGAAGAAGGCCAGCCCGGGAGTCATCAGCATCACCAGCGCGGTGCTCATGATCATCCAGGCCGTATCTCCGGTGTTCACGCTCGCCATTTCTGCTCCTCAGCCGAATCGCCGCGTATGATCCTTTGTCCAGGGCCCGCGGCCGTGGAAAAACACGACTATGCAATTACAGCCTAGGAAGAGGGAGAAGTGAATCGCCGAGCGTACAAGGGTGATCGGGTTCCCTTGTACATTTGTAGAAGAATCAGCTGGTGAGCAGGCTTCGGGCCTTGAGACCCAAGCCGAGGCGCTCCTTGTGCTCGGTCTGAAAGACGCTCAGTCCGCTCAGATCCGCGATCTTCTCCAGCCGGTAACGGATGGTGTGCCGATGGGCGTAGAGCTCCGCCGCGGTCTTAGTGAGGCTCTCGTTGTTCCTGAAGAACACCACGAGGGTCTGAGTCAACTGGGTGCCGTTCGCCTCATCGTAGCGATCGACCGGTCCGATGGTCTCCTCGTAGAGGGAACGGACCTCATCGGGGTCTCTCTCCCAGATGTCCAGCAGAAGCCGGTAGGTGCCCACGTCGCGGAAGTGCAGCACACTCCCCGGGCCGTTGAGCTTCCGCCCCACTTTCAGGGCCACCAATGCCTCCTGGTAGCCTCGATCCATTTGCGTGGAGTCGGCGACGAACCCGCCGATCCCCACCGAGACGCTGAGTTCGCCGCCCTCACCCATATCCTTCAGGGCGGTGCTCAGGCGGTCGACAGCAGCGCTATCTTGGGCGGTCTTCCCACACAAGAAGGTCAGCACGTGGCCCGACTTGAGACTGACGAGCGACGAGGGCTCGGACGACGAGACGAAACGAGAGCATTGCGAGAAGAACCGTTCGACCTTCTTGTCAAGCTCCTCCTGACCGAATCCCTTGCGGGCGACGGTCCCATCGAACTCGTCCACTCCGAGCAGGACTACGGTAGCCCCTCGGCTCAGGTCGCAGCCCAAGAAGGCGCCCCGGCGTAGCAACGAATCACCGGTTCGTTCTCCCCCGCTGATGACATCGTCCACGAAGTCGCCCTTCAAACGCACCTCAGTCTCGAAGCGTACCCGATCCTGGGCCATCTCGAGCGCGGCGATGGTGGCCGAGTGCTCGAGGACCAGTGTCTCCATCGAGGACAGGTCAGGAGCCTCGGTAAGTGCACACACATAGCCCAGCCGCTTGTGACTGGCCACGATCGGAAGCACGAACATCACAGGTAGGCCCTCCTCCTCTAGACGGAAGAGCTTCTCGCTTCTGCCCAGCTCGGCGAAACGCTCCCGCACTTCGGCCTGTTCCAAGCGCGCTTCGAGATCGGAAGCCGGAACGGGTAGGTCCGGAGAAGCGGCCAATACCTCCAGCGAGATGTCGAGGACTACCACGGGGCTCTCCAGCAGCCGCGAGGCCTCCCTGCCCAGTTCTTGCCAGCCGCCACCCCTTATGACCACGCCAAGAAGGTTGCGGTGGATGGACTGGGACTGCTCAAGTTGCGAGGCCTGACGGTTGATGATGACTTCGGTAGCGTCTTGCATCAGCCTCGTCCAACGCAACCCCTGGGGCACCTCGACGATAGGGAATCCCCGTTTGTCGGCCAGCTTGATGACATCAGCCGGCATGTTCTCCACGAATCGGGTGGTCTTGACGAACAGGGCCGCGGCTCCGGCCATCATCACCCTCCGGCAGAATTCACGTTGGCGCTCCAGGTCGCCTTTGACCGCGAACATGGTAGAGAGGACCATCTCCCCCCCGGAGAGCCAGTCGGCGATGTCGGGGACCTCTCCCACCGTCACCGAGGTCACTCTCCGGTCGAGCCCAGTCTGACCAGCCAGGAGACGGGCGTCCTCGAGGACGTCGAGCGCGAGTATCTGTTCGACCGTGACAGGCATGACGGATGCCAGGATACCATTTCGCGTCTGTTTTAGCCATTAGGCCAACCCACAAAACACAAGAACTGGCCACCTGTACGGGCTAGAGGGAAATCTTCGCGGTGTGTGCGCCCTGCTTTGCTGCGATTGTACAAGCCCGGTCCTACGGAATCTTGCCATTCGGCGGATGTCGACACCCGTATCCGTCTCTTACCATAAGAGCCGTCTGCCACACCCTTGATAAGGAGGAACCATGTGGAAATCTATCACGAGAACTAGGAACACCTCTCCACCCCCTCTGACGATACAGGCTCCTTGGGCTTTGTCTCCGATGACGAAGAGCATCATCAGGGTTCTCGCCATCGCGGGTTTGCTCGTCGTCTTCATCACCGGTCTTGCCGTCGCAGGCGATCCCAGCGGATCGGCCACCGGCACCGCGGCCGATGTCGTGGCGGGTAGCCCGGGCAGCCCCTCCGTCTCAGAGATAGCCGCGGAACTGGGACACGTGAAGATCTCGTTGAACATGTTCTTCATCATCTTCGGTGGTGCTCTCGTGTTCTTCATGCAGGCCGGTTTCGCCTTGGTCGAGACCGGCTTCTGCCGTTCCAAGAACGCGGTGCACGTCATCATGACCAATTTCGTCATCTTCGCCATCGGGACTCTGGTGTACTGGGCCGTCGGCTTCGCCTTCCAGTATGGCGGCGCGGGCACGTTCGCGACGCTTGGTGGTACCCAGGCGCTGGACGCGGCCGCCGGCGTCGGCGGCTGGGGTTTGATCGGTCATCAGGGCTTCTTCCTGTCTGGGATGAGTTACGACGTCGCCATCATCGCCATGTTCTTCTTCCAATTGGTGTTCATGGACACCGCGGCTACCATACCGACCGGATCCATGGCCGAACGCTGGAAGTTCTCAGCCTTCGTGGTCTACGGAGCGTTCATGGCAGCAATCGTCTATCCCCTCTACGGTAACTGGATCTGGGGCGGCGGCTGGCTATCGGCGCTTGGTGCTAATCTGGGGATAGGTCACGGTGCGATCGACTTTGCGGGCTCGGGCGTAGTACACGCGATCGGCGGCTTCTCAGCCCTGGCGGGAGCCATAGTCCTCGGACCCCGCATCGGCAAGTTCGGTAAGGACGGCAAGCCTCGAGCGATCCTTGGACACAACATCCCGCTGGCGGTGATCGGTGTGATCATCCTGGTGTTCGGGTGGGTCGGGTTCAACGGTGTCTCCACGTTGGCCGCCACCGACCTCCGTTTCTCCGTGGTGATCGTGAACACGTTCATCGCCTGTTCCGCAGGCTGCCTCGGGGCCATGTTCCTGGTATGGAAGGTGTGGGGCAAGCCCGACCCCTCTATGACGGCTAACGGGATGCTGGCCGGTCTCGTGGCGATCACCGCTCCGTGCGCATTCGTCAGTCCGGTGGGCGCTTTCATCATCGGCGCCATAGCGGGTATCCTTGTCGTAGGTGCGATCGTGTTCGTCGAGCGGGTGCTCAAGGTGGACGATCCGGTCGGCGCTGTCTCGGTCCACGGGGTCAACGGGCTCTGGGGTCTTATCGCCCTCGGTCTGTTCGCGGACGGCAGCTATGGTGACGGCTGGGGCGGCGTGGAGGGGACCGTGCGCGGCCTGTTCTACGGGGGAGGCGGCGGACAGCTGGCGGCCCAGGCCATCTCGGCAGTGGTTGTCGTGATCTGGGGCTTCGGTATGATGTACGCCTTCTTCCGCATTCAGAAGAGGGTCCAGGGTATCCGCAGCAGCAGGGACGAGGAAATGATCGGACTTGACGTTCCGGAGATGGGTGTGCCCGCTTACCCGGCCTCCCCTCATCTGTAGATCCGAGCTCGAGTCAGAAAGAGAGAAACCGCATGAAATACATAGTGGCCATCATCCAACCGGACCGCCTCGACGATGTGGTGGAAGCCCTGACTGAGGCCGAGATCAACCTCATGACCGTGTCGGACGTGATGGGCCGAGGACGGCAGAAGGGCGTGGC
This sequence comes from bacterium, assembly GCA_043801935.1. Lineage (GTDB taxonomy): Bacteria > Actinomycetota > Thermoleophilia > RBG-16-64-13 > RBG-16-64-13 > JAZDLO01. Next base: position 342 of record JAZDLO010000105.1, on the reverse strand, counting down.
GGAGATCTACCGCAGCCACGTGGAGCCGGGTAACCTGCTCCGCAAGGTGAAGCTCGAGATCGCGGTGAACGATGAGTTCGTCGCACCGACCATCGAAGCGATCATCCAAGGCGCCCGCACCGGCAACATCGGAGACGGCAAGATCTTCGTGCTGGGAATGGAGGATTGCGTGCGCATTCGCACTGGTGAGACCGGCACCGTGGCTATAGGCTAGTACAAGGATCAGGATCTGCTCACCATGAGGTCTCTCGTCGGAATCTTGGACACGTGCGGCGGCGGGGGGGGCCCCCCCCACCCCCGGGGGCCCCCCCCCCCCCCGCCCCCCCAGGGCCACACAGCCCC
>JAZDLO010000245.1:0-21636 GCA_043801935.1 bacterium | reverse complement strand
AAAAGAGGGATCGGGTCATGAAGATACTCTGCGCGCCCGTCGGGCCGCTGCAAGCGAACTGCTACCTGGTGTGGGACGACGAACGGCGGGCGTGCGCCGTCGATCCGGGCGGGGAGGCCGAGCGGCTCGCCCGTCTTGTGGAGCGAGAGGGTCTCACTCTAGAAAGCATCCTGGTCACACACGGACACTTCGATCACGTGGAGGGGGTCCGGGGTTTGGCCGAGGCAACGGGGGCACGGGTGTACTGTTCGGCCATAGTGGCGCAGACGCTGAACGGGACCGAAGGGTGCGCAGCCACCGGACATCCCATCCCGGCTTTGGGTCCGGAGGTGATAGAGGTCGTCGACGAGGACAGCGAGCTGCGGGTGGGGGCGCTGCCGGTCGCTATCGTGGCCACGCCCGGCCACTCTCCCGGCGATCTGACCTTCGAGATCGGTGGACATCTCTTCTGCGGCGACCTTTTGTTCTATCGCTCGGTGGGGCGGACCGACTTCCCCGGTGGCGACTTCGCCGAGCTCCTGGCCTCTGTGGGACGGCTTGCGGCCCGTTATCCTGATACGACTCCCGTCCATCCTGGTCATATGCAATCGACGACGCTGGGCGACGAACTGGCGCACAATCCCTTCCTCTCCGGACTCAAGCCCCATGGCTGAGCCCATCACTGCACCCAAGGGCACCTACGACATCTTGCCGGAGAGCCAGCCGGTGCGTCGGTGGGTCATCGCCTGTGCCGAAAAGGTGTTCCATCGCTACGGATACCGACGGATAGACACCCCCACGTTCGAGGAGACCAGGCTCTTCACCCGGGGTGTGGGGGAGTCCACCGACATCGTGCGCAAGGAGATGTACACGTTCGAAGACCTGGGCGGGCGCAGCATGACGCTACGACCCGAGGGGACGGCGCCGATGGCTCGGGCCTATCTAGAACACGGCATGCGTACGCTGGCGCAACCTGTGAAGCTCTACTATCACAGCCCGATGTTCCGCTATGAGAGTCCGCAATCGGGCCGCTACCGCCAGCACTATCAGCTGGGAGTGGAGGCATTCGGTTCTGACGCTCCCGAGCTCGATGCCGAAGTGATCGGGGTGCTGGCGGCGCTGTACCGGGAACTGGGTCTCAGCGGCCTCGATCTTCACCTGAATTCCATGGGCTGCTCCGACTGTCGGCCTGGCTATCTCGTCACATTGCGCGCCTTCCTGACCGAGACCGGTGATAGGTTGTGCTCGGAATGCGGGGAGCGCGCCCGGCTCAACCCGATGCGCGCCTTCGACTGCAAAGTGGCTTCGTGCCTCGCCACTCTGGAGGCTGCGCCCCGGCTGTCCGACCACCTCTGCTCCTCCTGTTCCGAGCACCAGCAGCGGGTCCAGCGCTGCCTGGAGATGCAAGGGATCGCTTTCAGCCACGATCACACGCTCGTGCGCGGCATGGACTACTACACCCGTACCACATTTGAATTCCAGTCCTCGCTCCTGGGGGCCCAGTCGGGCGTGGGAGGGGGTGGCCGGTACGACGATCTCGTCGAGGCGATAGGCGGCCCTTCCGTTCCGGGCGTGGGCTTCGGCACAGGGGTGGAGCGCATCCTGCTCGCCCTCTCGCGCTCGGGCCGAGAGGCGCCCACCTTGGTGCCGCCAGTCGCCTACCTAGTCGCTCTCACTCCGGACGCACGCGAAGACGTGTTCGCCTTGGCCCACGAGGCGCGGAGCAAGGGAATGGCCGTAGATCTTGACTACATGGGCAGGAGCGCCAAAGGACAAATGAAGCAAGCCGGTCGCAGTGGAGCTCGGTATGCGTTCATCGTGGGTCAGGAGGAGCTGCTTGACGCGGCGGTGACCGTCCGCGACCTGGGCACGGGCGCGGAGGCCCGAGTGCCGCGAGCAGAAGCGGTCGCGTACGCGGCGCAAGGGGTCGCGGTCGCCTGAAACGTGGGGTGAGAACAAGCGAGGAGCAAAGGACCGACCGTGAGATATAGGGACGAATGGTGCGGGAGCATCCGCGAGGAAAGCGTAGGCCGGCGCGTAAAGGTGGCCGGCTGGGTGCAGCGGCGCCGCGATCACGGGGGGCTCATCTTCGTCGATCTGCGTGACCGGACAGGGCTCCTCCAACTGGTCTTCGAGGCGGAGAACAGACCCTCGGTGCATCAACAGGCGCAGGATCTCAGGGGCGAGTTCGTCCTTGCGGCCGCAGGGACCGTGGTGGCGCGCTCCGCGGAGCGTGTCAACCCCAACCTGGCCACGGGGGCCGTGGAAGTAGTGGTCGAAGAACTGGAGATCCTCGCGGCGGCCGCAACCCCCCCCTTCTTCCCAGAGGACGACGTCGAAGTCGACGAGACGCTGCGCCTCAAGTACCGATACATCGACCTACGGCGTCCGCGCATGTTTCACAACCTCATGCTGCGACACCGGGTGGTGCAGGCGGTCAGACAGTATTTGGGGGAGATGGAGTTCATCGACGTGGAGACTCCCATCCTCACCAAGAGCACGCCTGAAGGCGCCCGCGATTTCCTGGTGCCGAGCCGCTTGCAGCCTGGGGAGTTCTACGCCTTGCCCCAATCGCCGCAGCTGTTCAAGCAGCTCTTGATGATGAGCGGCTTTGAACGCTATTTCCAGATCGCCCGGGCCTTCCGTGATGAGGATCTACGCGCCGACCGGCAGCCGGAGCACACCCAGATCGATCTAGAGATGAGCTTCATCGATGAGAAGGACATCCAGGACGTGGTGGAAGGTATGTTCGTGGCCGCTTTTCGCGCGACGCTGGGAGTGGAGCTCCCGAGACCGTTCCCCCGGCTCACGTACCATGAAGCGATGGCCCGCTACGGCAGTGACAAGCCCGATCTGAGATTCGCCATGGAGATCGTGGACGTGACAGACCTAGCCACACAAATCGATTTCCGGGTGTTCTCCGACACCGTTGCGGGCGGTGGCGTAGTGCGTGGGCTCAGAGCGGAGAAGGGGGGCCGGTTCTCACGTAAGGATGTGGACGAGCTGGCCTCTGAAGCCGCGGTGTTCGGTGCTCAGGGGGTCCTCCCGGTGTGGATCGAAGATCAGGGTGTCCGTTCGCCACTTCAGAAGTTCGTGACTCCCGAACAGCTGCATGCGCTGGTAGACCGTCTGGGCGGAGAACCTGGGGATCTTCTGCTGTTTGTGGCCGATCGGCAAGGGGTGGTGGAGCCCGCCATGGGGGCGCTGCGGCTCGCCGTGGCGACCCGGTTGGGAGTGGAACGCAAGGGCTGGGCTTTCGCCTGGGTGCTCGACTTTCCGATGTTCGAGTTCGATCAGAGAGAGAATCGCCTGAAGGCCCAGCATCATCCCTTCACCAAGCCTCGGCTCGAGCGGTTGGAGGATCTCAAGGAGAAGCCTCTTGAGCTCGGGACCTACGCATATGACCTGGTGCTGAACGGGTTGGAGCTCGGCAGCGGATCCCTGCGGATCTCCGATCCTCAGTTGCAGGAGGCGGTGTTCGAGGCTTTGGGGCTCGACGACGAGCAGATCAAAGCCAAATTCGGGTTTCTGGTCGAAGCGATGGACTACGGCGTCCCGCCCCATGGTGGTATCGGGCTGGGGCTCGACCGGGCAGTGATGCTCATGGCTGGGGAATCCTCCATCCGCGAGGTCATCGCGTTCCCCAAGACCCAAAGCGGATCCTGTCCGTTGACGGACGCTCCCTCCAAGGTAGTGGACGATCAACTGCGCGAACTTCGCATCAGGACCTTCTGACAAAGAGGACGTTCCCGGTCACCGATACCTCAAGGTGTAAGGCTTCACGGCCGACAAGTGTTGTGTCGGGAGCGGCGCTCGTAGGCTTCGAAATGCTGATGATTCGTTGCCGACCATATCGCCGTGTGTTAACCTCGTGCTGCTCGACCTTGTGCGTGATCTGGCCCTAACTTGAGCCAACACATTTTGCTCGGGAGGCATGTTCGCCTGAACGGCGTATTACCTTTCAGGGACAGTCACCCACCTGCTTCGGCAGGTTCAAGCGCCTGTCAGACACGGCAAGGTGGAGCATTCTTCTTAGGAAGGGAAGAGATGTCCGGACGAAGCACATTATTGGCGGTCCTGATCGTTCTTCTGCTCGCTGCGACCCTCAGTTTGGGATGTGGCGGCGGGGACGAAGTCATCACCACGTCCTCGACCATCGCTGTCACCCCCACCCTGCCCCCCGGGGGATCCACGGGGACTGTGAACGATCTCCTTTTCACTAGTCTCACAACCACCGAAGACACCCCGCGCGAGTACGTCGAAGCGGTCGAGCAGGGGCGGCCCGTGGTGCTGTTGTTCTACGTCACGGGCAGCGCTGATGACGCTAGCGTCTTGGAAAGCCTGACGCGGCTTCAGTCGGCCTTTGGCGACTATGTCTTCCTCCTGTACGACTACAAGACGCCAAGTGTTTACGGCGACCTCTCCACGCTGTTGAAGGTGAGCTATCCGCCCGAGTTGGTCCTGGTCGACGGGACGGGCACCATCCAGGAGATCTGGAACGGTTATGTCGACGAGGGCACTCTCAACCAGAGTCTGGTCAACCTTGGCCAGGTATGACCCTGCCGTTTGGCATATGAGTGTGGCGAGGGCCGGGTCATCCCGGCCCTCTCTGTAGTAAGAGGGTGAAGAAGTGTCCGGAGAAAGGGAGGGACGGACAGTGAGGCCCGGCGCCGCCTATGGCGAGCGGGTCGCGGAGCGTCTGCGTTCATGCGTCGGAGCCGGCCGTCTGGAGGCGGCCGATGCCGTGGGAGAGGCCGGGAGCGCTGCGTGTCGAGCACTAGTACGCGTCGAACTGGCTGTCGGTGAAGGTACCTTGCAGGAGGCCAGCTATCAGGCATACGGCTGCCCGGCCACGCTCGCCTGTGCGAGCGAGGTGACAATGAGGGCCAAGGGTGCCTCGGTGCTCCAAGCGGCGGCTATCTCGGAACGGGAGATCGGCGCTGCCCTGGGTCTGGCTCCTTCCAAAGAGACCTCGGCCGAACTCGCCGTGGAGGCGCTCCACGCAGCCTTGGGCAGCGCAGTCTCCTCGGGCCTCGAGTTGTCGGCGCGCGATCGCACGGCTGACGAGCGCGGCGTTCTTGTCGGGATGAGTGGAGGAGTCGACAGCGCTGTGGCCGCCATGCTTCTGCAGCGGGAGGGGTACCGCGTGGTGGGCGCCACCCTGAAGCTGTGGAGCGATCCTGCATCGTACGACGACCGCAGTTGCTGTTCCCCGGTGACCGTGCGCCGGGCTCGGCGAGTTGCTCACGGCCTGGGGATCCCTCACCTGACGGTGGATGCATCGGAAGCTTTCCGCTCTCAGGTGGTGCAGTATTTCGTGGACGAGTACGGGGTGGGCCGGACTCCCAATCCGTGTGCCAAGTGTAACGCCCGCGTCCGCCTCGGCCTCATGGTCGACCTAGCCCGCAGGCTGGGGCTCACCTGGATCGCCACCGGACACTATGCCCGGCTGACCGGCGATCCCCCTTTTCTCACCCGGGGGGTGGACCCGGGCAAAGACCAGTCATATGTACTAGCGGAAGTGACCCCCGATATCCTGCGGCGAGCGATCTTTCCGCTCGGCGGCATGACCAAGGTGGAAGTCAGAGCGCTGGCCGCTCAGGCGGGCTTAGAGGGCCACGCAGCCCCCGAAAGCCAGGAGATCTGCTTCGTCCCCGATGACGACCATCGCCGCTTCCTGCGCGAACGTCTGGGGGAGCGTCCCGGGAGCATCGTCGACCGGGACGGACGGGTCGTGGGTCGGCACTCGGGCACCTACAATTTCACGATCGGGCAGCGCAAAGGTCTGGGCATCGCAGCACCTGAGCCGCGGTACGTGGTGGCAGTCGATGCCGGACGTTGCCAGGTCACAATAGGCGAAGCTTCTGAGTCGGCGGTGGGGACGGTGAGAGTAGGCCACCTGACTCGGCATCGTCCCGGACCGATCGCGCGGGGATACGTCCAGTTGCGCTCGGCGGGCGAAGCGGTGCCCGCTCACCTGGGCAATGGGGGGGCCGCGGAGGCTGCGTCGTCGCCTGGGTCTGAAGTGCCGATCGCTCTGGAGGAGGCGGCCCGCGGAGTGGCTCCAGGGCAGACGGCGGTTCTGTATGACGGGGAGGTAGTGGTTCTGGCCGGGACCATCATGTCTACGGCGCGGTGGAATGATCAAGGGGAACGCCTGCCCGTAGAGCGGGGGAGAACGGGGCCTGTGATATAGTCTTGGCGTTTGTGGCGGCTTCAGGGCCGGCCGAGTTGTAGAGGGAAGATACCCGGCTCGAGCCGAAAGAGAGTGGATCAGAAAGGGGCTGGAGATGGAATGGGATGCCGGCGCGTTCATGAAGATCGCTATTGGTATCTTCTTCCTTGCTTTCGGCGCGGGGCTTGCCTATGCGCTGTTTCGCCTTGCTTCGGTCTTCCGCCGCTTGACCAGTGTGCTCGCGGACGCCAACACGCGGGTCATACCTCTGCTGACTCGGGTCGAGGCTACTCTCGATGGCGTCAACTCTGAGCTCGGTAAGATCGACCAGATCACCGGTTCGGTTGCCGGGATCGTCAAGACCGCGGAGCACACCACCACGGCTGTTCACGGCGCAGTGTCGAAGCCGGTGAGAAAGGCCGCGGGTATCGCAGCCGGGGTGAGCGAGGGTATAACGTCATTCCTGACGGGAAAAGGAAAGGAGGGCTGATGGGCGTGTGTCGTTCTCTGTTCGTTCTCGCCGCAGGTGCGGTCGTAGGCGGGGCGCTGCTCTTGGCCTACCGGGTGTCTCAAGAGACGGGCAAGAGCCTGCCCGAGGCGTTCACGGATGTTCCTACCGAAGCGCAGAGGTTGTTCGCAGACCTCCGTGGACGGGCCGACCAGGCGATCGAGCGAGGCCGAGAGGCTTATCACGACAAACAGACAGAGATCGAAGAGCACCTCGGGGGGGCCGCCCAGCCCCAATAGGGCCATCGGCTTTCACAGAGGTGAGTGATTCTCCGGACATCGTAGTACTTCGCACGGCCGGAGGTAGTCGCGCATTGCGACTGCTCCGTGTTTTCATCGGTGGTTTCGCGTGCCGTCATGACCTTCCCGTCGACCGACTTGACGACGTCCAATTGGCGGTCGAGACATTGCTGGCCGAAGAGCCGGAAGGAGAAGGCGACGTGGTCCTTCAGATATCGGCAGGCGGCGACGGACTCACCTTGCGTCTAGAGGGTCTCCGCAACCAGAGCGTCAAGGCCGCCCTTCTTGCCACTGATCCGTTCGAGCCGTGCGGAGGCTGTCTGCTCGATGTGCGCGTGCTGTTGGATTCGCTGGTGGATGGCTATCGCGTGGAGGATGCGGCCGCTGGTCAGTTTGCGCTCGAGATGGACAAGCGGACGTCATAGGTGCCGGGATTGAAGCCAGGGCGCGGGCAGACCCGGTCGGCGGGAGATGCGGTCCGCTATGGAGAGACGCTCGGTGACCTCTCCGAACGAGACCTTCTGGTCCGTGTGCGCGATCAGAAGGACGCCTTAGCCCGAGAGGAGCTCATCACCCGCTATCTGCCCCTGGTCAAGAGCCTGGCACGGCGTTTTGCCTCCCGGGGCCAGCCCGTGGAAGATCTGATCCAGGTGGGGTCGATCGGGCTCATCAAAGCCGTGGACCGTTTCGATCTTGACAGAGGGGTCGAGCTTTCCACGTATGCGACCCCCACCATCTTGGGGGAGATCAAACGCTATTTTCGGGATAAAGGCTGGGCGGTCAAGGTCCCGCGAGCTTTGCAGGATCTGAACGTGCGACTGAACCGGGTGATCGAGCAGCTCACGGTGGAATTGCGGCGCTCTCCGACCATCGCTGAACTAGCGACGGCGACCGGGGTGAGCGAGGAGGAGGTGGTCGAGGCTCTCGAGAGTGGGCGAGCATACAGCTCTGTGTCCATCTTCGCGGGTGGATCGAGCGACGACGACGAGTCGCTCGAACTCCTCGATTGCCTGGGCACCGAGGAGGAGGCCTACGAGGTCTTCGAGCGCCGCCGGGTCCTCGCGCCGGCCATGGGGCGCCTCGATCCTCGTGAACGCCTTATACTGCATCTGCGGTTCTTCGAGGGCATGACCCAGACCCAGGTGGCTGCGCGCATCGGCATCTCCCAGATGCACGTATCGCGGCTCATTAGAAAATCGATCGAGAATCTGCGCCAGTTCATGGCGGAGGAGGAGTCTCTGGTGAAGGCTGCCAGGGAGAGAGACGAGGTCTGATCCGTGACGACGGCTGAACTGCGGAAGATGTATCTGGACTATTTCACGGAGCGAGACCACCTGTTGGTGCCGAGTTCCTCCCTGGTGCCTTACAGGGATCCGTCGGTGCTGCTAACCACCGCGGGGATGCAACAGTTCAAGCCCTACTTCATGGGAATCGCCGATCCGCCCAGCGCGCGCCTGACGAGCGTGCAGAAGTGCTTCCGGACCTCCGACATCGACCGGGTCGGTCTCACTGCCCGTCACTGCACCTTCTTCGAGATGCTAGGTAATTTCTCTGTGGGCGATTACTTCAAAGAAGGGGCGATCCGCTTCGCCTGGGAGTATTCCCTCGATTGCCTAGGACTGGACCCGGAGCATGTGTGGATCTCATACTTCGAGGGTGACGACGCGATCGAAGCCGACCACGAAGCGGTGGGGTTCTGGGAAGCCGCAGGAGTGCCCCGGGAGCGCATGGTCGGGCTACCTCGTAGCGCGAACTTCTGGGGTCCGGTCGGAGCCACCGGGCCTTGCGGTCCATGCTCTGAGCTGTACTACGATCGTGGGCCTGAGCATGGCTGCGCCGACCCGCAGTGCCGGCCGGGCTGTGACTGCGATCGTTTTGTGGAGTACTGGAACCTGGTCTTCACCGGCTACAACATGGATGAGAACCAGCGCTTGGCCCCCCTGCCCACCCAGAACATCGATACGGGCATGGGGCTGGAGCGTGTGGCCGCCCTCAAGCAGGAAGTCGCCTCCGTCTTCCTCACCGATCTGTTCAAGCCGCTGATCGAGTTGGGAGAAGAGATCGCCGCCAAGCGTTTTGGCGATGAAGAAGAGGTCGACGTGGCCCTCCGGGTGCTGGCCGATCATTCCCGCGCGATGACGTTCCTGGTGGCCGATGGGGTCGTTCCTGGCAATGAGGGGCGGGGATACGTGCTTCGCCGGGTCGTTCGTCGGGCGGCTCGCTTCAGTCGTTCGGCCGGCATGGAGCCGCCGTTCTTGCGTCGATTCGCGGAGCGGACCATCGAACTGATGGGCGACGCTTACCCGGAGCTTATCGAACGACGCGATACTATTCTACGCGTGGTGCATTCCGAGGAGGAGCGCTTCAACCGCACTCTCGATCAGGGGCTGGTCCTGGTAGAAGAGGCCATCGTCCAAGCGAAGGAGGAGGGAACCCAGGTCATTCCAGGGCAGGTGGCCTTTCAGCTCCACGATACGTACGGGTTTCCCGTGGAAGTCACGCGGGAGATCGTGGAAGAGCGGGGTCTCAGTCTCGACCTTGGCCAGTTCGAGGCGGCCATGGACGAACAGCGCAGGCGGGCCCGCCAGGCTCAGAAAGGGGGAGGCGCCTACCAGGATGTGGTCGCCAGGTTCGCCCGCGACACAGTTCGTCCGACGGAGTTCAAGGGGTATGAGCTTGAGGACCTGTACACCGTGGTAGAGAACGTCGAGGCGCTGGACGACGGCCGAGTGTTGCTGGCGCTACGGGAGAGCCCTTTCTACGCCGAGATGGGGGGCCAGACCGCGGACCGCGGTGTCATAGAATCAGATACCGGGAAGGCCGAAGTGGTCGACGTGCAGCAGCATGGACAGGTCCAGGTCATCACCGCCCGCCTCGGGGAAGGGCAGATCGAGGCCAACACCCGGGTGAGGGCCGCGTTGTCGTCAAGCTATCGGCACGACGTCGCGGCGAATCACACTGCTACCCACCTGCTCCACTACGCCCTGCGGGCCCGCTTAGGCAAGGATGTCACCCAAGCCGGATCGTCGGTGAGCGCGGACAAGTTCCGCTTTGATTTCGCCTACCACGAGCCCCTCGGCCCAAAGCGGCTGGCGGAGATCGAAGAGCTTGTGAATCGGCGCATCGTGGAAGATCATCCTGTGCGCACTTTCACAACAAGCCTCGAGCACGCTCGTGATCTGGGAGCAGTGGCGCTATTCGGCGAAAAATACGGAGAGTTCGTACGGGTGGTGGAGGTCGACGATTTCAGCCGTGAGCTTTGCGGGGGCACGCATGTCGGCTCCACCAGCGAGTTGGGGATCTTCAAGATCGTTTCAGAGGGGAGCGTTGGGGCCAACATGCGCCGGGTCGAGGCAATCTCCGGCCGGGCGGCTGTGGCCTATTACCGGAAGCGGGACGGTCTGGCGGCCGAAATATCCGCTGCACTCGGTACCACCGAGGACCAGGTCCTGTTGGCTCTCGAGAAGCAGCGCTCGCGCCTGGACGTCTTAGAGATCGAAGTGAGGGGCTACCTATCGGAGACGGCGCGGGATGTCGTTCGGTCTCTCGCCGATAGCGCCGATCAGCGTGACGGCGTATCCCTGGTAGCAGACGTGGTCGAGGCGCGAGATATGGATCACCTGATTTGGCTGGTCGATCAGGTCCGGGATCGCATCCAGCCTGGAGTGGTGGCTCTGGGAGCCGATCTGCAGGGTAAGGCGACGCTTGTGGTGAGCGTCAGTCAGGGGGTCGGCGGAGTCGATGCCGGCCAGGTGGTGAAACTCTCAGCCCAGGAGTTCCAAGGTAGGGGAGGGGGGACCGCCAAGCTGGGCCGCGGCGGAGGCGGCGATCCGACGAAGCTTCCCGAGGCCCTGGCGGCGGCCCGCCAAGCCGTGCTGGCCGGACTAGGTGGATGAGTGCGCATCCTGGGGATAGACCTGGGTGGCCGGCGGACCGGGCTCGCGCTGTCCGACCCGCTGGGGATGACCTGCTCTCCGCTGGAAGTGGTGCAGGAGCGAGATGAGGAGCAGCTGGTTCTGAGGATAATGGAAGTGGCGAGAGAACTCGAGGTGGGAATGATAGTGGTCGGACTTCCGCGGCCATTGGCAGGGGGGACGAATCGCCAGGTGGAGAGTGTGCTCGCGTTCGTCGCGCTTCTCGAGGAGCGGGGCGCCCGCCCCGTCGTCACCTGGGACGAACGGTTCACCTCTAAACTGGCGGAAAAAGGAAGGTCGCGGAAGGTACCGCAGGATGCCGTCGCGGCTTGCTACATGTTGCAGGGCTATCTCGACTCTCGTGCGAGTACCCGAGGAGACACGTGAACGATTACAGGGGACATCAAACACCATCCGACCGGCGAGATCAGCCCCGCCACGGCGGGGTAGACCCGTGGTACGCGGAGCCCGCCCGGAAAGGTGGATCCTGGGGACCCGGCGGCCGACCGCCCAGGCGCTGGGCCACCCGTATCCTCATCGTCGGCGCCTTCTTCGTCGGCATCGCCCTCGTGGCCGCGGTCGCCAACATGGGGGTGAACTGGGTTCAGGGGCGGTCCACGACCAGCACCACGAAGGCGGCACAAGGCCCCAGCGTCAGTGTAGTCATCAACCCGGGCATGACGGCGACCCAGGTCGGGATGCTTCTGCAGGAGCAGGGAGTGATCGAATCTGCGGCGGCATTCGTGGACCTCGTCAAGTCCCGCGGGACCGAGGGCACACTGCGCCCGGGGATCTACCAGTTCACCCTGGGCCAGGAACTGCTCCAGGTGGTGGACAAGCTCGAGCAAGGCCAGGGTTCCGCTAGCTTCAAACTGACCATCCCCGAGGGCTTGGCCGCCGACCAAGTGGCAACCCTGCTGACCGAAGAAGGCACGATCAACGGCGCGTCCTATGTCGAACTGAGCGGGCAGCCGACGAAGTTCGTCGCGCCCAAAGTCGGGGGCGCGGTCCCTAAGGTGGGAACTCTCGAGGGACTGCTGTTCCCCAGTACCTACTATCTTCTAAAGGGGGACGGGGCCACCGAATTGATCGGCGCTCAACTGGCTGCTTTCGAGGCCAAGACTGCTTCGCTTCCGTGGGACAAGGCCACCGCATTGGGGCTGACCCCGTATGAGATCGTCATCGTGGCCTCCCTGATCGAGAAGGAAGCCAGCATCGCCGACGAGAGGGCCCAGGTGGCGGCGGTGATCTACAACCGGCTCAAGGAAGATATGTCCCTTGGTATCGACGCGACAGTACGCTATGCGGTCGACAAGTGGACGGGAGCGTTGACGACCGAGGACCTTCAGGTCGACTCGCCCTACAACACGCGCGTGGTCAAGGGTCTGCCGCCCACCCCGATCGCCAATCCGGGCTTGGCCACCCTGCGCGCGGCCTTGGAGCCGGCCGACGTGGACTACCTCTACTATGTCCTTAGCGACACCGATGGCCACCATTTCTTCACTGCCTCCTACGATGAGTTCCTTCAAGCGAAGAAGAACGCGCCGGCCCAATAGGAACACATCGGCGCGGCAGCCACCTGCCGGGGACTGCCGGAGAGGGCGCGAGTGAGGCGCGGCCCGGTCGCCGGGCCGCGCCAGCCTCTTACCTAGGTCATACACCGCATTCATCCGGAGTGCGGTAGTCTGCTGATTCACGGTTCAGCCTATTCACGGTGCAGACCATAGCCGGAGGTGAGGTCCCATGGAAGCGCGACACCTCGAGATCACGGCCCAGACCGGTTTGCTGGCGGTGCTGGGTCACCCCGTCGGCCACTCGCTCTCCCCTCGAATGCATAATGCGGCCTTCAGAGCCCAGGACGTGGACATGATCTACGTGGCATTCGACGTGCCTCCGGAACGGCTGGCCTCCGCCGTCGAGGGCCTGAGGGCTCTTGGCATGCGGGGAGCCAATGTCACGGTGCCCCACAAGGAGACGGTTGTCAGCCTCGTTGATGAGGTCGCTCCTCTCGCGGCTCGGATCGGCGCGGTGAACACCATCGTCAACGACCAGGGTAGGCTCAGCGGGTACAACACGGACGTCACGGGCTTCCTGTCCGCGCTGCGCTCGGTCACGGCGGGCGGTGCGCGGGGTCTCCGCTGTCTGGTCGCCGGCGCGGGGGGAGCGGCCCGGGCGGTAGTCGCCGGCCTCAGCGAAGATGGGGCGTCCGAGATCTGGATCCACAACCGTACGATCGGCCGCGCGGAGGCCCTCTGCGAGACGGCTGCCGAATGGGGCCGGTCGGCATGCGAGGCGGTGACCGACGAGGATCTGATTGAAAGGGTCCAGGCTGCCGACCTGCTTGTGAACGCCACTTCCGTGGGCTTAGCGAGGACAATCAAGGAGTCGGCCATTCCTGTCGATATTGTTGGCAGTCGCCAAGTCGTGATGGATGTGATCTACGGACCACGCCCCACCGCCCTGGTGGCTGCGGCCAAAGCGAAGGGTGCTGCGGTACTTGATGGCAGGGAGATGCTGGTGATGCAGGCGGCGGGTTCGTATCGTCTGTGGACCGGCCTCCAGCCACCGATAGAAACGATGCGAGAGAGCCTCGAGCTGGGGAGAAGGTGAAACGGGACCCATGCAGGCAGCCAGGGAGGAAAATCTGCAGCGCAAGGTGGTGGGCAAACGCACCGGTGACGTGCTCATCGAAATGGGCCTCCTCACGCCGGATCAGGTCGACGAAGTCCTAGCCGAACAACGCGTCTCTCATTTGCGCGTCGGGGACATCGCGCTGGCCAAGGGCTGGGTGACCAAACGCGATCTTATGGAAGCCTTGGCCAGCCGCCTGGGGGTCAGGTATCTTGACCTGACCGAGATCCGGATGGACCCGGTCGCCACCGATCTTGTCTCCGAGAAAGACGCCCGCCGCTATTCGGCCGTCCCCGTCAGCTTCGTTGATGAGCACACCATTCTGGTGGCCATGGCCGATCCTTCGAACATCGTCGCTATCGACGACTTGAGGATCCTTACCGGCTTCGATATCGAGCCTGCCATCGCTACTGGTGAGGACATCGTCGACATGCTGGCCAAGATGAGGCGTGCCGACGATCAGATCTCCGAGCAGCTTGAGACTCGGGCCCCCGACGGCGGAGAGGAACCCTCCCTCGATGAGCTACGGGACATCAGAGAACAGGTCGACGCCGCTCCGGTCGTCAAGCTCGTCAACGGAGTGTTGGCGCGGGCCGCCGACGAGAGCGCTTCCGACGTCCACTTCGAGCCTCAAGCCAGGGAGATGCTCATCCGGTTCCGTCACGACGGGGTGCTCCACGAGATCATGACCATCCCCAAACGGTTGCAGGCCGGGGTGGTGTCGCGCCTTAAGATCATGGCCGATCTGGACATCGCCGAGCGACGGGTCCCGCAAGATGGGCGCATCGGTCTCACGGTGGGAGACAAGCCCATCGACATGAGGGTGGCTTCCCTGCCGACCGTGTACGGCGAGAAGATCGTCATCCGTTTGCTCGACCGGTCGAACGTCATGCTCCGTCTGGAAGAACTTGGATTCTCAGACGGGGCGCTGACCCGGTACCGTCGCTCTTTCACCAAGCCGTACGGAGCGGTGCTTGTCACCGGGCCGACCGGCTCGGGGAAGTCGACGACTCTCTACGGCACCCTCAACATCCTCAACACTCCGGAGAAGAACATCATCACCGTGGAGGATCCGGTGGAATACCGCCTTGCCGGCATCAACCAGGTGCAGATCAACCCGAAGGCAGGGCTCACGTTCGCCTCTGGGCTCCGTTCCATCCTTCGATGTGACCCGGACATCATCATGGTGGGGGAGATCCGGGACAGGGACACTGCTCAGATCGCGATCGAGTCGGCCTTGACCGGCCACCTCGTGCTTTCCACGCTGCACACGAACGACGCTCCCGGCGCGCTGTCGCGCCTCACTGAGATGGGGGTCGAGCCCTTTCTCACCGCCTCAGCCGTCGATTGTGTCATCGCCCAGCGACTGGTGAGGAAGCTGTGCGAGCACTGCCGCGAATCATACCCAGCTACTCACGAGATGTTGGAGCGTCTCGAGTTCCCCCAGGAGGCGATAGACAGATGGAAGGAGATCACGCTGAATCGCCCCGGGGGCTGTGCCCGCTGCAACAACACCGGCTACAAGGGCCGTCTCGGCATCTACGAGATCATGCCTGTGAGCGAAGCCATAGAAAGGCTCATCGTCGAGCGCAAGAGTGCCGATGAGATAGGGCGGGTGGCCAAAGCTGAGGGGATGGTCACCCTCCGGGAAGACGGCCTTCAGCGCGTGCTGCAAGGAGTCACGAGCATCGAGGAGATCTCCCGGGTAATCGTGTGAGTTGTGGTCAATTGCGTCACGTAAGGGGCGGTATCCATGGATATGGCGGAAATCCTCAAAGAAGTGTTGAACCAACAAGCATCCGACCTGCACTTGGCAGTAGGGGTACCCCCGGTCGTACGCATCGATGGGCATCTGCGTAGCCTGGATTATCCGGTCCTGTCGCCTAATGAGGCACGAGAACTCATCTACAGCATCCTCTCTCAAGACCAGCGCCAGAAGCTTGAGACCGACTGGGAGATCGACTTCTCGTACTCGCTGTATGGGGAGGCGCGGTTCCGTGTGAACGCGTATTTCCAGAGGGGGACTATCGGCGGAGCGTTCCGGTTGGTACCGGTGGCCATTAAGACGGTCGAGGAGTTGGGGCTGCCCAAGGTCGTGCACTCCTTTTGTCACAAGCCTCGGGGGTTCGTGCTCGTGACCGGGCCGACCGGATCGGGCAAGTCCACCACCCTAGCCGCCATCATCGACGAGATCAACGAGCAGCGCCCGGACCACATCGTCACTATCGAGGATCCCATCGAATTCCTTCATCAGCACAAGCGTTGTGTGGTGAACCAACGGGAGGTGGGTACCGACACGAAGGCCTTTCCTGCGGCTCTTCGCTCGGCGTTGCGCCAAGACCCGGATATCATCCTCATCGGAGAGATGCGTGACCTCGAGACGATCCAGATCGCCTTGACCGCCGCCGAGACGGGGCACCTGGTCTTTGCGACGCTCCACACTCAAGACTGCCCGCAGACGATCGACAGGATGATCGATGTGTTCCCACCGCATCAGCAAGAGCAGATCCGCGTACAGATCGCGGCGACTCTCGAGGGGATAATCACTCAGCAGTTGCTGCCGAGGGCTTGTGGGCAGGGGAGAGCGGCTGCGTGCGAGGTGCTGATCTCAACGCCTGCCGCCCGGAATCTGATCCGGGAAGGCAAGACCCATCAGCTCTACACGGTCATGCAAACCGGGGCACAGCAAGGGATGCAGACGATGAACTCATCGCTCGCCGACTTGGTGCGCCGCGGTGTCATCACGCGAGATCTGGCGATCCGCCGTTCCTCCGTGCCCGATGATCTGGAGCGACTCCTTCTAATGGGGGCGGCTTGAGCATTCGCTCACAAGCGAAGTGGGGGGGACAAGGATGACCGGCACTTCAGCATTTGCAGCTCCGGACCGATAGAAGAAGCGAAGCGTCGCTATACGATGAACTTAGAGTGACCGGAATACCGATGGAGGAGCGAGGCAGACGTGGGAACCTTCACCTACACAGCTAAGCGGGACCGGGGCGGCCCGTTCTCGGGCGAATTGGCGGGAGACTCCAAGGCTGCGGTGGTTGCGGAACTGCGGCGAAAGGGCTTCACCGTGTTGCGGTTGGAGGAAAAGCGGGGCCTGCCCGACATCAGGGAGTTGCTCGAGGCTTCGAAGCGGATCAAAGCGCGCGACAAAGCGGTGTTCGCGCGCCAGTTCGCGACCATGATCAATGCCGGTCTCGCCGTGCTCCGGGCACTGTATATCCTTGAAGAGCAGACCGAGAACTCACGACTGAGCAAGATCATCAAAGCGGTGCGTGAAGACGTCGAGGCTGGGATGCCGCTGTCGGATGCCATGGCCAAACACCCCGCCGCTTTCGACCGACTGTATGTTGCCATGGTGCGGGCCGGTGAGGCAGGCGGGGCCTTGGATCAGACTCTGAACCGGCTGGCCACCCAGCTGGAGAAGGACGATAGCCTTCGCCGGTCGATCAAGGCCGCTATGACCTACCCGATCCTCATCGCCGGTTTCGCGATCCTGGTGATGATCGGCATGCTTCTGTTCATAATCCCCATCTTCGCCAGCATGTACAAAGATCTCGGGGGCCAACTGCCCAGTCTTACCAGGATGATGATGGGAATCAGCAACCTGCTCAAAGGCTACTGGTTCATCATATTCCCGGTGATCATCCTGCTGGTCTGGGCCCTGGTGCGACTCAAGAACACGGAGCAAGGGCGGCGAGGCTGGGACCGCGCCAAGCTGAAGCTGCCCATGAGGCTGGGACCGGTCATCCAGAAGATCGCTGTGGCCCGTTTCAGCCGCACTCTGGCGACCTTGGTCGGCTCAGGCGTGCCTATTCTGCAGGCCATAGAGATCACCGGAAAGACCTCGGGTAACTGGGTCATCGAAGATTCCATGGTGGATGTCAAAGAGAGTGTGCGCGGCGGCGAAACCATCGCCAGACCGCTTTCCCGAGTAGATGTGTTTCCTCCGATGGTGACGCAAATGATCTCCATCGGGGAAGAGACCGGGGCGCTCGACGCCATGCTCAACAAGATCGCCGACTTCTATGAGGACGAGGTGGAGGCGGCCGTCAAGTCACTGACCTCGATCATCGAACCGGTGATGATGATGTTCGTGGGCGGTCTCGTGGGAATGATCGTAATCTCCATGTACCTGCCCATGTTCAACATGATGAACCTGGTTAAGTAGGAGCACAACCGAGCCCGGGTCACATCCGGCCCGGGCTTGGTCAAGATCGCATAATCGGACCGCACGGCCGGGGGTCAGCCGGTCACTCGTCGATTCAGCTGCACGTCGTCGGTGCGTGTCTCACCTTATCTGAATGCCTGATAATGTACATTATGTAAACTACCGACTGATGATCGCCCTCAGCTGACAGACGGAGCTACTCTGTAGAGGCATCCCAGGCCTCCCCAGGCGCCCAGGACGGATGTTTAGGCCTTAGGCCCCGGGCCCTGGGGCCGCGTCGGCTCAGACGTCGTACTGCAGAAGGCTGAAGACGTCGTAGCCCTGCAGCCGGTCCCGTCCGTGCAGGTCGGTAAGCTCGATGATGAACGCCAGGCCCGCCACGATGCCTCCGGCTTCTTCCACCAGTTGGATCTTGGCGTGCGCGGTACCTCCGGTGGCCAGAAGGTCGTCATGGATGAGCACCCTCTGTCCCGGCTTGATGGCGTCCGCGTGCATTTCTAGTACGTCGGTCCCGTACTCGAGGTCGTACTCGCACCGGGCGACTTTCCACGGCAGTTTTCCGGGTTTGCGCGCTGCGGCGAAACCTACACCCATAGCGTAAGCCAGCGCAGCCCCTAATATGAAGCCCCGGGCTTCCGCGCCAAGAATCAGGTCGATCTGCCGGCCTTTGCCAAAGTCGGCCAACCGGTCGACTGCATAGCGCAAAGCTTTCGCATCCTGAAGCATGGGCATGATGTCGTGAAACAGAATACCTTCCTTGGGAAAACCAGGGATATGGCGGATGAAGCTGTCGAGTTCCATGTCTCTCCTTGGTGCGAGGACGGTGTCACCGGCGTGCGCAGGCCGGTGACATTGTACGACGTGACACGGTTGGGAGGGAAACGCCGCGGGGCCTGTCTCGGGACGGCGGCGCAGCCGGATCTCCGTGCGCCGACCCCGGTCAGAGAAGCTTGCGCAATTCCTTGTAAAGGAGCAGGTGGAGCAGTCTGGAGAGGAGAGAACCCAGTTCTTCCAGCATCCTCTCCCCATATTCGCGCTTATCGGGATGGGTGGAGCGCAAGGATGGAGTGGCCACCTGTTCGAGCAGCGAGGCCTCCCTTTCCACCGAGGAACTGAGGAGCCTTAGGTTACGCGGCTCGACGCCGAACCGGGACAGGAGGTGACAGATCCGGGCGACCTCCAGGTCGCTCTCCGTCAGGGCGGTCCCGGCTTGCGGAGGCCGATCGATAAGCCGATACTCGACGAGCATGCGGAGGAACTGATCATCCACCCCGGCCGCCTCGCAAGCCTCTCCCCACGTGTAGACGAGCTCCTCTCGCTTGAGCGCGGCACTGGTGTGAAGCGGCGTAGCGGCAGAGGCAAGAGGCTGGCCGAGAACGGTGCCCGTTCCTCGGTCCACGCGTTGGCGGATAACGTCGAGGGGCAGGTATTCGTCACGCTGAAGTGTCAAGATCGTGCGGAGCCGCCTGACGTCAGACCCGCTGTACTTGCGATAGCGGCCAGGGGTCCTGACCGGCGAGAGCAGCCCGCGATCCTCGAGATACCGGACCTTGGTGATGCTGAGATCGGCAAAATCCGCCCGCAACTGCTCGACGACCTGGCCGATAGTCAGTAGCCGACCGGACCTCCCGGTCGGCCCCTCGCGGCCATCATGTCCAGTGGCTCTCTCAGGTTCTTTCATGGGTCTGTCTACATGCCGCCGTTCGGTTCGAGAAAGGCCAGTTTGAATTTGCCTATCTGCAGCTCGTCGTCATCGAAAAGCCGGTGCCGCTCTATGCGCTTGCGATTGACGTAGGTGCCGTTGAGACTGTTGAGGTCTTCTACCAGATAGCCGCTCTCGTCCCGTATGACGCGCGCATGATGCCGCGAGACCGTCACGTCGTCGAGAAACAGGTCGCTATGGGGGCTCCGACCGATAGTGACGACATCGCTGTGCAACGCGAGGGTCTCCCCCTCTCTCCCTCCCCCTGTGCGTATGAGGAGCACGGGCCCTTCACGAGGGCTCGTGCGCTCCAGGAAGTCGCCCTCAGCCTCCTCCCGCTCACCGAGCGCGTAGATGATCGTGGTCTCGGTGAGGTCCGTCGGTGCCAAGCGACTGCCACAGCGACGGCAGAAATTGGAGTCCTCCGTATTCTCAAAACTGCATGTGGGGCAATTGTTCACTGCAGCCATCTGACCCTTAGTCGGACACGTTGTCTTCGCGCCCAGAGCCAGTGACCGACCGGTAGTCGGCGAACTGCTGCTTTATCTCCTCTTCGATGGCCTTGAGGACGGCCGGATGTTGCAGCATATTGGCACGGGTCGCATCACTGGTATGGTCGGCCAGGTACGTGTCGGCCATGATATCGTCGACACCCCGCCCGAGCCGTAGTTGCTTGACGATGTAGCGGATGACCCTCTCTTCGCGCACATCGACGGAAAGGTCACGAAACCTCTTCTGGATACCCCGAACGACCGGCTCTACATCGTCAGTCACGGCTGGCTACTTCTCCCCTGCCGAGGTGCCACGTGGTGGACGGCCGCTCAGTATTTGGCTGAGGGCGTCGACATCTCCGTCATTGACTAAGCTCTGGCCGGCGCCGTGCTTGTCGCGAAGGCGCCGAACCATCTCGGCCTTCAAGATGTCGATCTCACCGTGGAGCAGACGTCTACGTTTGGAGAGCTCCGCTTCTTGCTCCGCCAGTCGGTGGCCGAGCTCCTTGAGCTCCTCATCGCTGTACGACTGGATGTTGACCAGGCGTTCAAAAGAAGTGTCTTCCACGCCATCCACACCTTCACTATAGCGGTTGCACCTAAAACCTTCAACCTAAGGTAGAGATATGCCCTCGATCCGTGCCTCCTACCTGGGACTGGACGTTGCCTCCGGCCCCTGAGTATCTCTATTCTTCCTCAGCGAGTAGCTCTTCATACTCCTCGGCGGTCATGAGGTCATCGAGCTCCCCAGGCTCGCTCAAGCGCACCTTGACGAGCCAGCCGGTATCGAACGCGCTCTCGTTGATCAACTCAGGGGCTTCGACGACCTCGTCGTTCACTTCGACCACCGACCCGCTCAGCGGAGCATACACGTCGGAGACGGCCTTCACCGACTCCACCTCCGCGTAGGGCGTCCCAGCGGTGACGTCCGCGCCTACCTCGGGGAGCTCGATGTAAACGATGTCACCGAGTGTCTCTTGGGCATAGTCGGTGAGACCGAAGACTGCGGTGTCACCTTCTACCCGGGCCCAGTCGTGCTCCCTGTGGTACTTGAGGCTCTTAGGGTTCACATGCGCTCCTTTCCTGCCACAATCGGCTGGCGGTCATGATAGCACAGCGGTTTTTAGGATCGGTGGGACCCTGCATTTCGGCAAGGCCGTCGGCTTTTGTATACACTGGTGGGAAACTCCGACCACCGGGAGGTCGCTCGTGGCACGCAGGGGCCTGATCGTCAGTGACGAGCAGATGCGGCTGGTAGACGGTGTTCTCGACAGACTGCGACGGGTATCCGGTTCTGCTTTTGTGGCTTTGGTTTCTACGAGCGGGCAACCTATCACCACCTCTCCCCCCGACGTCCATTCCGACACTCTCTCGCTCGCGGCGTTGGCCGCCAGTTCGTTCGCGGCCACCCGACAACTGGCTGAGATACTGAACGAACGCGAGTTCACTCTTCTATTCCACGAGGGCAGGGAATCCAACCTTCACGTTGTCCAAGTGACCGAACAGATACTTCTACTCCTTACTTTCGGCAGAGAGACCCAGGTAGGCAAGGTTCGCCTTTATACGAATCGGGCATTGGAGGTGCTTAAGCCAGTTTTCGAACCTGCCGAAGATAGTGTTGAGAACTCTGGGATCCTCGATGGAGAGTACTCGCGAGAGGCGAGCGAAGCTATAGACGGCTTGCTCGCCGAAAGCGAGGAATGACTCCTGCAAGGGGCGAGAAGTGGCCTTAATCAACATGGCGGCGCGTGAGATCAACTACAAGATCGTCTACTACGGGTGTGGACTCTGTGGCAAGACGACCAACATCCAGCACATACACC
>JAZDLO010000235.1:0-63860 GCA_043801935.1 bacterium | reverse complement strand
GTCGAAGGTCAGATCGGCCAAAGTCCGTCGCTCGTGCTCGACCACGCCCACCCGAAGTAGTTCCTTGGCCATATGCCAGAAGTAGGAGGGCATGGCCTGTCCCCCGCCGTCATCAGCATCCCGCGCGCTCAGGAAGAGCAGCTGCCAAGCTCGAGAGACTGCGCTCGCGAACAGCGCCCCCTCTTGATCCGCTTCCGGCGGGAGAAGCCCCCCTCCTGCCAACGAGTCGATGCGCGCTCGCTGGGCGCCGGTGAGCAGAGACGGCGTGTCCGGCCGCCCCGGGAACTCGCCTTCGACCAACCCTAGGACCACCACCGCGTCAAAGCGTCGGGCCCGTGCCCGCTGAACGCTGAGAACATGCACCGCGTCCCGAGCCTCGGAGCGGCTAGCCGGAACCGTGACCTTCGCCAGCGCCGGCAGCACCGCCTCAGGATCCAGCCATTCGGAGGCATCACCGCCGGAAGTCAGAGCTTCTAACGTCGAGAGCGCTCCGCCAAGGGCGCGAAACGCGCGGGCGTCTTCTTCCATTTCCCGGCTGCCCTGGGCCGCGCCGCGCAGACCGGCGATGACCATGCGCCGACCCAGGCCCTCCAGGCTGGACACGTCGACACGCAGACCACCTTCACCAGCGCCAAGAGCGCTCCACAGGGGTTCGAACCCACCCTGATGCCGGTGTTCTCCGATTTCGGCCAGTGCGCGCGCCCCCCGGGCGGCGCCGCGCCGGTAGTGAAGTTCCAGGTCGCTTGCCGCCTCGATGTCGAGCCCGCTGTAGGGGCAGCGTAGGTAGGCGAGGATGGCTTCCGCATCGTCGCGTATCACCCCCCTGACCGCGCTGAGCAAGGCATTGCCCAGCCCGGTCTCTGCGAACGTGCACCGATCGTCGACGCGATAAGGGATGCCGCATGAATCGAACACCTGGGAAAGAAGGCCGCTCCACGCCCGCATCCGGCGCACGATGACGGCGATGTTTCCGGGGCGGAAGCCTTCTCGTATGAGAGCGGAGATGTGCTGAGCCGCCAACTCGGCCTCGTTGCGCTGTCCAGAGGCAAGCAGAAAACGGACCCCTTGAGGCCCGGAGAGTGCTGAGGGAGGATCGGGAAGAGGCGGATCGCCCAAGAAGTGACGCTCGAGATAGGCTATGGCCGGCGAGGAGTAGGCAGGCACCTGAGGAGTGAGTTCCACTATCTCGGTGGCGATGGTCTTCCACGATGAGACCTCGGACGCTGTGCTCAAGTTGGCCGGCCGCGAGCGCTCGTACGGAAGCGTGACCAGCACCGGTCCCCGGCGAGACAAAGCCTCGATCAACGCCCGTTGCCCCGGCGTGAAGGAAGTGAATCCATAGAAGGCCACCGGCCTCACCCAGTCCCTTGCCTCCTGGGCGACCTCGCGGGCGGCGTGACGCACCGCTGCTGGGCCATCGGTGAGACCCCACCCATCGCGCGCGTCCGCGTAGGCTTCGTTGAGGCGCCGGATGTCGTCGGCCAGACCCGCCGCACCGGGCTCCGACCGCGTCCATAGGGTCAGGATCTCGTCAAGCTCTTCCGAAGTCCTGCCGCTCTCGCCTAGTTGTTGCAGCAATGCCGCCAGCGAGGTCGCAGCGCCCGGGAGGAAGGCCACCTTGTCCAACGACCGCAACGGCGTCCGCCGCAGCAGCCGGGACATCACAAGACTCCGCTCGAACTCGGTCAGGCGGCGCGGGGGCCGCTGCAGGATGACCCGCACCAGACCGTCGAAAGTCAGGGCGGGGGACTGGCCGACGAGAGCCCCCGCACGGCGGACCATGTCCGCGGTCAATTCCTGGGAGTCGGGACCGGTCGGCGCTACGACGAGGGGATGCAGGGAAAGCCTCGCGCGCCACCACTCGAGGGCGTAGCCCATCTTGCCCGAATTTGCGGGCCCGAGGACGAGGGTCAGTCCGGGCGACCCGGGCCGGGCATCCTGGCCGGGTGGCGCATCGCTCGTATGTGGCGATCTACTCATGTCACGGTCATTGTAAGGCCCTGTCCGGATAGATACTGACCAGTGAGGCACTTCTGCGCTAGTCTTACCGCATGAGCCGCGACGAGGACAAGCTCATACGCCAGCTGTCGCTCCTTTCCTTTCTGCTGAGCCAGCCGCGCCCGTTCACGGCGCGGGAAGTGCAGGAGTCCGTAGAGGGGTACGCGGAGATGACCGACGATACGTTCGCGCGTCGCTTTCACGGCGATAGGACTGACCTCGCCAAGATCGGCATAGAGATCAGAAGCGTGAGCGACGCCGAGGCGGCCGACTCGCAGTTGTACTTCCTACCCGAGGAAGACTTCCGCCTCCCGGGCGTCGAGTTCACCCCGGCGGAGCTGCATGCCCTCGCTCTGGCCCTGGCTGCCCTGGACGGACGGTTCGCCTACGCCCGGCCCTTGCGGCTGGCACTCACCGCCATCTCCCAAGGGCGACCGGACCCGATGCGTGACGAACTGCAACGGCTGCCGGTGGTGCTCGCCCCCGACGAAGACGCCCAACGGGCCGGCAAGCAGTTGGCCCGGTTGGAGGATGCCGTGACGCGGGGTAAGACGGTCCGCTTTCTCTACCCATCCACCGGCGGGAGTCCGGAAGAGCGCACTCTCGACCCCTATAGCCTCTTCCTTATCCAGGGTCGCTGGTATGTGGTGGGTTCCGACCACACACGCCGGGCCATCCGCACGTTCCGGGTGGGCAGGATCCAAGGGACGGTGTCTTTCCTCACCGAGAAGACACGCGACTTCTCCGTTCCCCTGGACTACCATCCTGAGGAGTATCGGGCCCGTCCGCCTTGGCTTATCGGCCCGGTGCGAGGAGCGGCTACCATCAAGGTGAACGATGACCTGGCTTGGTGGGTCGCGCGGTTGGAGCCCCACATCGCCTGGCTTGCTGACGACGCCGATGGTTGCACCCGGTTTTCCGCCCCCTATGCGGACGAGCGAGTGCTTCTCTCTTGGGTGGTCGGCCTGGGCGTGTGCGGCGAGCTGCTGGAACCTCTAGAGTTGCGCGAACGCTTGCGGCAGGACCTGTCGTTAGTACGCCGGGTCCACGAAGGGACGGTGGCCGGCGACGGGGCGGCCGCAGGCGACGGGACGATGGCAGGCGACGGGACGATGGCAGGCGGCCGTCCCCCACGGTCTCGCTCGCAGAAGGGGCCCCGAGGCAAGCCCGATCCCATCGCACCCGAGCATCTCGTCCGGGCGATGGCCCTCCTCCACTACCTGGTGGACGAGCAAAGATCGGATCTGGTCACCTGGCGGTCGCTCGAAGACGACCTGGGGCTCACACGCGCTGAGGTCGAGACCGACCTGTCCTTGATCAACCTGGTCAATTTCGGCGGGGGCACGTATGCCCTCACCGCGGAAGCCTGCGATGAAGGGGTCCGGGTGATCCGCGACGTCATGGCCGGCATCTTCGCCCACCCGGCGCGGCTGTCACCGGTCATGGGGCGCGCGCTCTTGCTGGCACTCGATCTCCTGGGCGACGCAGTCGCTTTGGAGGGCATGGATTCCCTCGCCTCGATACGCGAGAAGGTCTGGGCCCTGGTCGGTTCCGATGCCCGAGAGAGCACCATCATCGTCGACGACCTGCCCCCTCCCGATCACGACATCGTCGAGGTGCTCAACCACGCCATCCGGGACCGCCAGGTCGTCGTACTCGAGTACTTCACCTCGTCCCGGCACGAACTCAGCTAAAGACAGGTGGAACCGTACCTGCTCTTTCGCTCCCGGGATGGGTGGTATCTGGAAGCCTACTGCCTCATGGCTGATGGGCAGCGCACGTTCAAGCTGGAGCGCATCCGAAGCGCTCGCCCCGTCGATACAGGCTTCGTCCCGCGCCCCGCTGTAGACCTCGCTGTGCGTCAGACCGGACAGGCGTTTTCACCCGACGACGTGGCCATCTGGGCGATCGTCCGCTTCGATCCGCGTTGGCGCACCCATCTCGAAGATCGGGGAGCGCACTGCGAACCTGGCCCCGATGGTTCCTTGAAGGTCCGCATGCCCTATCTGGACGACCACTGGATGGCCCAAGAGATCATCCGCTATCTCGGGGATGCGGTGCTCGAGCACCCGGCCTCGACGAGACAGCTGGTCGGTGAATTGGCCTCTGCGCTTGCGCTGCGCTATGAGACCGCATGTCAGACCCCGTCCGCCACCGGCCGCGCGGGAGGCGAGGCGTGAAGTCCTGGTTACGCTGGACCGCGAACGCGCTCGCCATCTTCCTGGCGCTCTACCTTCTGGACACCGTGGCAAGGGGCAGATTCCAGCTGACAGCGGCATGGGTGGCGTTGATCCTGGCCCTGCTCCTGGGGCTGCTCGGCAGCTTCGTGCGCCCCCTACGCCGGGCGCGGAGCAAGCCGTTCATAGCCCTCATAGCGACCGTGCTGACGGTGCTGATCAACGCCCTCATACTCCAGCTCTTCATCTGGGCTGGGGCAGCGCTGACTGTGACTAGCTTCGTGTGGATCCTGGTGGCTGCGGCGTTTGTGTCGGTTCTGACCGGAGTGATCAACTGGCTCGTGGGCTTCAAGAGCAAAGAGAAAGCGCGGCCATCCGGGCGTGAGAGGACGACCACCCGTCGCCCTGACAAGCAGGCAACGAGGGCGCCCCGAGCTCGGACCTAGGTGGGCCGCCTCGTCGCGGTGGCGCGTATGGCCGAGGGCAACGGCGCCTCTTTCTACAGATCGACCGCCGTTGCTACCCGACCACCGGCACTTCGTGACCGCGTGCCTGCACCATAAGTCGGAAATCGTGGGGGCTGGTCGCCATCAACTGTGCGTCGGTGAGATTGACCAGACCCCGCTCATACAGGCCAAGCAGGCTCTGATCGAACGTCTGCATGCCGTAGAAGTCGCCTTCCTGCACGGCCGTGCGGACGTTGTGGGTCTGCGCCGGATCGAGGATCAGATCGCGGATGCGTCCGGTCATGACCATGGCCTCCACGGCCGGGACCCGCCCCTCCCCATCGGCACGCACCAGCAGACGCTGAGAGATGATGCCCCGCAGCGAGCCTGCCAGCATGATCCGCACCTGCTTCTGCTGGTAGAGGGGGAAGAAGTCGATTATGCGGTTGACCGTCTCCGTCACGTCGATGGTGTGCAGGGTGCTGAGGACGAAGTGACCGGTCTGAGCAGCGGTCAGGGCGGTGCGCACCGTCTCCTGGTCGCGCATCTCCCCGATCAAGATGATATCCGGGTCCTGGCGCAACACGTACTTGAGCGCCGTTCCGTAGTTCTCGGTATCGAGGCCCACCTCGCGCTGGTTCACGATGCACTTGCGATCCTGGTGCAGGATCTCGATGGGGTCCTCGATAGTGACGATGTGCCTGCGCAGATGGTTGTTGATATGGTCGATCATGGCCGCCAGAGTGGTGGTCTTGCCCGAACCGGTGGTGCCGGTCACCAGAACCATTCCTCGCGGCTCAAGGGCCAGCTTCTGCACAACCGGGGGCAGGTTCAACTCGCTGAAATTGGGTACCCGGGTCACGACTTGGCGCAGGGCGATGGAGATGGTGCCCCGTTGCCGGTAGATGTTGATGCGGTAGCGGCCTACGTTCGGAGCGCTGTAGGCGAAGTCGATCTCGTTGGTCTCGCTGAAACGCCGGATCTGTTTCTCGCTCATGAGCGAGGCGGCGTAATCCTTCGTGTCTTCGGGCGAGCAGGACGGCTCGTCCAATTCGCTGAGTTCCCCGTCCACCCGGATCGTCGGGGGACTGCCCACCTTTAGATGGAGGTCAGAGGCACCCGCCTCCACCACCTTCTGCAATAGTTCATCTACGCTCTTCATGGACCCCTCCAGACCCTCGTGGGCCCGCGCCCGACTATCTCTCCTCATAGTGTGTCGGTGCAAACGGCCTGAGACTTAAGGGGATTTTGAGTTAGAGCACACCTTTCCAGTAGGGGCGGACTTCCTCCAGCGCGTCGCGCACGTCACCGAGCTCGGTATCGGAGACCACGCGCTCGAACGGCGGGGACTCACCCAGCAGGCCCTTCAAGGTAGCGACGATGGAGGCAGCCAACATGTCCGGCACATACCCACCTTCGAGGAAGCACAGAGGCCCGGCGGCGCCCACCTCCTGCGTAAGCGCCAGCAGGCGGGCCGCCATCCACTGAAATGATGCCTCCGAGAAGCGGAGGTCGCCGAGGGGGTCTCCTTCTTGAGGGTCGTACCCGGCTGAGACAAGCACCAGCTGTGGCTTGAAAGCCCGGGCCACGGGCGCAAGGAGCGATTCGAAGGCCAGGAGGACCGCACCGTCGGACTGGCCGGCGCGCAGGGGCACGTTGACCGTGTAGCCGGCTGCGTCACCGCTCCCGACCTCCTTGGCCAAACCGGTGCCGGGAAAATGGCCTCCCTCGTGCATGCTGAAGAAGAGCACCCGAGGATCGTCGTAGAAGGCGGCCTGCGTCCCGTTGCCGTGGTGCACATCCCAGTCTACGATAAGCACCCGCTCCAACCCCAGTCCATCGAGGGCATGGGCCGCAGCCACGGCTATGTTGTTGAAGAGGCAGAAGCCCATGCCCCGCGAGTGACAGGCATGGTGGCCCGGAGGCCGGACGAGCATGAAGGCGAGCTGCCCGGTGGACAGGCAGCGGTCGACTGCCGCCAAGCCCGAACCCGCGGCCAAACGGGCAGCCTCATAGGAGTGGGGAGACACGGCGGTGTCCCAGTCCAGCCAGCCCCCACCGCTCTCGGCCGTCTCGCGAACGGTTTCGATGTAGGCAGGGTCGTGGACCCGTGCGATCGCCTCCGTAGGCGCCGGATCAGGCGTGACCCACTCCAGTTCGAGGTCGCTATCGAGAAGGGTCCGCCTGGCGACCACGAGGCGTTCTTTGTTCTCGGGATGCTCACCCGTCTCGTGCTTGAGGAACAGCGGATGGTAATAGACGGCGGGAACGCCCATACGCACCTGTATCTAAGGGATGATGCGGCGGGCGCCAGTGTAGCTGCTGCGCCACACGTTGCTGATGCGCACGTCCTTGCCCGTGCCCGCGGCATCGATCATCTTCCCGTCACCGATGTAGATGCCCACGTGACTGATAGGGTTGTGGAAAAACACCAGATCACCGGGCTGCAAGTTGCCCCTTGATACCGGTTGCCCATACTCGTACTGCATGCGGCTGGAGTGCGGCAGGCTGACGCCCACCTTGGCGTACACGTACATGACGAAGCCCGAGCAGTCGAACCCGCTGGGACTGGCACCGGCCCACAAGTACGGGCTCCCCAGATACTTCATCGCGATCGATACGACGTCGCTGGTGTTGGCCGAATCGGGAACAGAGACGCTTACCCCGCCGGAGCCGCCTGAGGTCTTCGTGCTGGTCGACTTGCTCGCGGCCTTGGCCTTCTGAGCCGCCGCAGCCGCAGCCGCGGCCTTGCGGGCCGCCTCCTCGGCGGCCTTCTTGGCCTCCGCAGCCAGCTTCGCCTGCCGCGCCGCCTCCTCTTTCTGCAGCTGCGCGATCTGCGCCTCCTTGCCGGCAAGGGCGCGCTCATTGGCGGCGAGACTTTCTTCTACCTTCGCCCTGCCGGACTCGGCCTCGGCGGCGAGCACTTTTTCCTCTTCGATCTGCGCGGCCAGTTCGGTCTTGCGCTCCGACACCCGGTCCCGGTACGTCTCTACCTGTTGGATCATCTCGCTGTCCTGGGCACTGAGGCGTTCGAGCAGACGGAGGCGGTTGATGAGGTCGGAGAACGAGGTAGCGCCCGCCAGGGTGTCAAGCATGCCCAGATGGCCCTGCTTGTAGATCTCCACCACCCGTTCGGTAAGCTGAGCTCGGACCTTGTCCAGGTCCTTCTCAGCTTGGGTGAGCTTGCCTTGCGTCTTCTCGGCGGCCGCCCTCGTCTGGCTCAGCTTCGCCTTGGCGTAGTTGTAATCCTCGACGGCGGCGTCCATTTGGTCGCCGAGCTCGTCGATGCGCTCCTGCAGAGCCTCAGCCTCGCTCTTGGCCTGGGTGATCGCAGCGGGCTCGGCCCATGCGACACTGCTGCCCACCAGGGCGATGACCGCGACACTGAGGAGGATCGAAATGAGACGACGCCCGATGCCGCCTGACCTGCCGGTGTTGATCGGAGCCTCCCTGATCGATTACGGGGCTGAAGCGGCTCTAGGCCGCTCGTCTCGAAGTTCCACGCACTCTACCATTTTCCTGGCCAGGGGCCAACCGGAGCGATCTGCTCGGCGCGGCGGCCGGCGACCCCGGGTGCCGCGCCGAGCGGCAGTCCCTACAAACGCGCCAGGTAGGCTTCGATGCCGTGCAGGATGGCAGAGGCTTCGCGGGAGATCACTTCCGGATCGGCGAGAAGCGGGCCTTCTTCGGGGTGATTCAAGAAGCCCGGCTCGACCATGACCGACAGAGGTTTTACCTCGCGGAGGCAGGCGTAGTTGCGGCCATGCTTGCGCAGGTCAACCCGGCCCAACTCGCGACTAAGCGCGTCCACAACGTATCCCGCAAGACGTTTCCCGCTCCTGGAATGATACACGGGGTTGGCGAAATAGTAGGCCGCTGCTCCGCATGCCAGGGGGTTGGCAAAAGAGTTGTGATGAATGCACACGTGAACGTCCGGCCCCCAGGCGTTCGCGGCCTCGGTCCGCTCGTAGAGCGGAAGCGCGGCACCGATCTCGCCCAGCAGATAGACGAGGGCCCCAGAGCTCTCGAGCAGGTGAGCCAACTGTCTTCCCAAGGCGAGGTTGAGATCATTCTCTACCGGACCATCTTTCTCCAGGGAGACTCGCTCCGGGCCACTAGGGGCCGGGTCGATGCTCACTCGCAGCCCGGGGAGGGAACGTCTTCCTACGTAACCGTCCATCCGATCGGGGATGCCTCCCGCGTGGTTGTCAGGATTCACCTGGCGGAGACGGCGGAGCCGGTCGAGGGTGGTCTCCCCCACGATGCCGTCGACATTGAGCCCAGCATTCCGCTGGAAATCGGTCACCGCGACCTCCAGTGCCGGAGAGAAGATGCCGTCCACCGGACCACAATCGAAGCCCAACTCGTCGAGCTTGCGCTGCAGATAGAGCACATCGTCCCCTCGCATATAAGGCACGCGCAGGTACAGCAGGCGCTCACCCGGTTCATACCCTGCTTCCACAAGCTCCGTCCATGTGTTGTCCTCGACCACACCGTCGGCGAGGAGCAAGCGTCGCTGCTGGAACGCACGTATGGCGCTCTCGGTGTGGGGGCCGAAGAAACCATCGGCGCCTTCGCGGCCGAGGAAAAAATCCAATGCGGCCAGACGCGTCTGGATGTCGACGACCTGCTTGCCTCTGTCTCCTCTGCCGACCGGACGCATTGCCCTCGGAGGCCTCCATTGACAGCGATTTGCCGGATCTCTTCGCCCGCGCGCTGCGACCATCGCTCGCCTGGCAGGTTCGGCTATTATACTCACAGGCATGGCCCCCAAGGACACACCCGGGAGAGCGCTCTTCACCAATCGCACGCTGGCGATCCTCGCCGCGGTTCTGTGGGCGGCGGCCGTCGTGCTGACCGGTTTCTACCTGTGGGGCGCCGGTGGGGCAGGATCCGCGTCTCGAGCTTCGGCGACCGTGGCCGCAGGGGCCGCGACCCCCAGGGAGCCGGCCCCGGCGGTGACTGTGACCACGGCCCAGGCCACCACGTCGACCTTCTCCCCGGTGACCACATCCGCCTCCTCGCCCACCGTGTCGACAAGTACGTCGACCACCACTTCGACCACCGAAGCGCCGCCTCTGCCACTGACGGTGGCAGCCGGCGGCGACGTCCTCGGCGACCGAGGAGTGGGGGCATTCATCGACGAGAACGGTGGTGAGGCGGTCCTGGCCGAGGTCAGACCTTTTCTGGAGACAGCCCACATCGCCTTCGTCAATCTCGAGTCACCCGTCTCCGACAAGGGCACCCGCAACCCTTACAAGGAGTACACTTTCCGCGGCCGCCCCCTGATGACCCGAGGCCTGGTTTCGGCCGGCGTCGACGTGGTGAGCTTGGCCAACAATCACACCCTTGACTATGGTCCGGCCGCTCTGCTCGACACGATCGTCAGACTGGATGACGCTGGAGTGGCGCACGCCGGCGCCGGAGCCGATGCTTCGGCGGCGCAAGCGCCCGCCTTGCTCATCACCCCCGCCGGCGTCGTCGCGGTGCTGGCCTTCACCGATATCGTCCCGGGCGGCTTTGCGGCCACCGCCAGACAGCCGGGCGTCAATCCCACCACGCCTGACCGTAAGAAGCTGCTCGCCGCCATCGCCTCCGCGAACGAGAAGGCGGATTTCGTGATCGTGAGCTTCCACTGGGGGACTGAGTACACGGGACGGGCCAGTCAGGACCAGCGCCGGCTGGCTCATCAGGCTGTGGACGTCGGAGCCGACCTGATACTAGGGCATCACCCCCACGTGATCCAGGGACTGGAGCTCTATCGCAACAGGCTGATCGCCTACAGCCTGGGTGACTTCGTGTTCGACCATTACTCCCGGGAGACGGGGGAGGCCTTCGTCCTCCGGGTGACCATGGCACACGAAGGACCGCCATCGGTGGAGGTGGTGCCCGTTTACCTGCACGCATCGACCGGCGTTCCCGCTCCAGTCAGCGGCGAGGAGGCCGATGCGATCCTCACCCGCTTGATCAAACTGAGCGCCGGTCTGGGACTGGAGTTGACCCGGTCGGGCGACCGGGCGCTGTACGAAGCTGCGCCGGCTCCGAGTCCGTGAGGCTCCTATCCCCTGACCTGCAACATGACTTTGAACGACCCCCCGAGACCCTGCTCGTCGAGAAGGGCCTCCAACACCCCCGCCTCCCTATCCGCCTGGAGTGAATCGCCCGCTCTCGCCTGGAGCACGCTCAACTCAGCCTCGCCCCCATCGGCCAGGAGTAGAGCGGCGACGCTCGTGAACAGCACGGTCTCGAAGCCGGACTCGCGGCCGTGGAGATCGAGTGCACGGAAGTCCACGTCCGCGGTCAGGTCTTGGTTCCCGACGCGCACGTAGGGGTCGGTGACCAGCTGATGCCTAAAATAGCCCCGCACGGTGCGACCGTATGATGGCTCACCCGATGGACCGCACCAACGCCCCGTCCCGGCCTCGACGCCCTTGAACCAGTCGCCGTAGTCGACGGTGAGTAGGCAACCTTCCGGCATGACAGCGACGATCTGCCGCAGGAGAGACCCGACCGTGGGACGCAGTTCCATGACGCCGTCGCGGCTCAGACTCCGAAGGCGGTCGCCCTCCGCGCCGCCGAACAAGAAGCGCAGCTCGGCCTTGGCCTCCCGCGACAGGTCGCCCCAGAGCTCGCTCACCCGACCGCCCCCGTCCGGGTCGAGGTCGACCCAAGCTTCAAGCGGTCGCGGTCCGCGAACGTCTACTAGATGAACGGGCAGCGCATCGACGAACTCGTTCCCGACAATCACCCCAGGACGCGTCCCGGCCACCGCTCCGGTCAGAGCATCGGCCCAGCGCACATCCCAGCCCCGCGCCAACATCCCCGATACGGCCGCTCGCTGACGCGCGCGCAAGCCTTCGCCGATCTCCACGATGCTGTAGACGACGCGTTCCCGCAACTCCGGGCGAGCCCCCTGCCATCCCTCCAGTACGGCGCCGACCAGGTCGCCCTCTCCTCCCCCCAGCTCGATGACCGCGAACGGCTGCCGCCCGACAGCGTCCGCGCCGGACGGTCCGGCGGCCGCCGGAACCGCCACGTGCGAAGCGTCTACCGGCGAAGCGTCAACAAGGGAGGCGTCGCCCGGCGAAATGTTCGCCAAGGAGGCGTCCACCAACTCGGTGAGCAACCTGCTCACCGCCCCGCGAAAAGCCGGCGAAAGGTGGGGAGCGGTGCTGAAGTGACCCCGCCGGCCGAGGAGACGCCCAGTCCGGCTGTAGTAGCCGTCGGTGGGATGGGTCAGGGCAAGCTCCATGAACCGGGCGAATGTGACCCGCCCGCCTTCGGCCGCCATCTCCCGGGCGATCCCGGCCGGAACCGACGACACCCCGGCTGACTTGTCATAAGCATTCACGCCGACCATCCTACACCGCTACCCCGAGAGACCAACGGTGTATACATGACCCGACAGGCACGCGCGCGTAACGCTCGCTCAGCAGCGGAGTTCGCGACCCTTCTTCTGCAGATACTCGCTGTAGTCGGCCATCTTGCCGAGGATCCGCACTCCCCGGAGTGGAGACGGCAGGACGAAGGTCGAGAACCGGCCTCCCACCGAGAAGATAGCCTGGCTCATGGGCTTGGACGAGATATTGGCTATGGGTTTGCAGAAACGGTCCATCAGCGCCGCCGTCTGCTCGATGAAAGCCAGCTCCCTCTCGCTCAGTTCCGGTTCGGCCGGCTCTTCCTCATCCCGGCCGAGGTCTTCACCCCCGGACTTCCCCACCAGGCCCGACTTGAGATGCTCGATCTCGGTGACCACGCGCCGGCTCTCGCTCATGGAGCCTACTATTCCCATCACGATGACCGCGTCGACGCTCTCGCTGGCGGCCAGCGCCTCCACCACCGCTTCGGGGACACCGGCAGATATGGTCGCCACCATGTCGATCGGGTTGGAATGGCTCCAATAGGGCGGCAGCAATTCGTTGAGCGCCTCGACAACCTCGGGAGTCAGTTCGGCCAACTCCAGGCCGCATCGGGCGATCTCATCGGCCACCAGCACCCCCCATCCCCCGCCGAGAGTGGCTACGGCCACCCGTTTCCCCGGAGGAAGCGGCATGTAGGAGAGAGCGAAAGCCAGGTCCATGAAGTCATCAGGGTCGGTGGTCACGATCATCCCCGATTGCCGGGCGGCGGCATCGAACACCGCAGTCGAGGAGGCCATAGCCCCAGTGTGGGAAGCGGCCGCCTGCTTCCCGTAGTCGGTCGCGCCGCCGTGCAGCACCACCACCGGCTTCTCCAGCGTGGTGGTCCGAGTGACGTCCAGAAGGCGCCGGCCGTCGTCGAAGCCCTCCATGTAGGCGACGATGGTGTTGGTGTCCGGGTCCGTGCGCAGGTAGTTGATGAAGTCCACGGCGTCGATCATGGCCTCGTTGCCGACCCCGATGAACTTACCCACCCCGCCCTTGCGCCTCTCGGCCGCCACCAGCAACTGCAGGCCCAAGTTGCCGGACTGCGACACCATGCTGGCTCCCCCAGGTGCCGGCCTCACCAACATGAAACCTGTGCCGTAGAGATCGTTGTGCGAGGAGATCACACCCATGCAGTTCGGACCTACCAGGGCCATGTCGTACTTCTCGGCGATTGCCACCAACTGCTCCTCCAGGGCCTCGCCCGCCGGGCCGGCCTCGGAGAATCCTGCCGACACCACCACCAGCGCCGAGACGCCCTTGCGCCCGCACTGCTCCACCACCGCGTTAACGAGAGAAGCATGGACGGCCACGATGACCAGATCGGGAGTCTCGGGGAGATCCGCGACGCTCGCGTGCACGCGTAGCCCGAGGATGGTGCCTCCCTTGGGGTTGACCGGGTAGATGGTGCCCGGAAAGCCGCCTAGTACCAGGTTGGCCACCAACATCCCGCCCCACTTGTCTGTGTCCGAGGAAGCGCCGACCACTGCGACGCAGCGGGGAGCCACCAGCGCGTCCAACCGGGAGATATCGGCCGGCGGTCTGGTCGAAGGCTCCACCGGCTCGCCCAGGGCTATCAGGGCATCCACCGCCACGGGAGTGCCGCCGTCGATGAGCAAGGGGTTGACGTCGATCTCCCGGATCTCGGGATGGTCCGCGGCCATCCGTCCAACGGCCTTGATAACGGCGGCCAAGGCATCGCGATCGACCGCCGGCGAGCCCCGGAAGGGGCCCAAGAGGACTTTGGCCTCTATCTGCTCGAGGAGTTCGTGCGCGTCGGCGTCGTCGAGCGGGGCAACGGCGAAGGCCACATCGTGGAGCGCCTCGGTGAGAATGCCGCCCAGACCGAACATCACCACCGGTCCGAACAGGTGATCGCGGATAAGGCCCACTACGAACTCCCGCTTGCCGGCGACCATGTGCTCCACCAGGACCCCGTCGAGCGTGACGCCGGCGGCGTCCGCCCGGGTCTCGAGCGTTCGGTAGCCTTCGCGGACCTCAACGTCGTCCATCAGACCCAAAAGCACCAGACCGGCATCGGTCTTGTGCTGCACCTGGGGAGAAGACCCCTTCATCACCACGGGATAGCCGATCTCCCCCGCCACCCGGACGGCCTCATCGGGCGAGGTGGTCGTAGCTCCCCGTGGCACCGGGATCCCATACGCGGCGAAGAGCTGCTTACCGGCCGCCTCGTCGAGAGCAGACGCGCCGGCCCGCAAGGCGTCCTCGATCAGCGCCCGCCCGGGCCTAGCCGCCGGTCCAGGCTCCCCTGCTTGCGCCGCCATGCCTCCAGCCGCTGCCGATCGACCCGGCACCGCCGCCCCATTCCCCTGCCCCGGCTCGCCGCTGGCCACGCCCGCCTCCTTGGTCTGGTTCAAGAGGCTTCCAGTATGCCTGAGAGCGCCGAAATGCGAAACCGCCACCGCGTGGCGGCGTGTTCCCCGGGCAACAGCGCTTTAGACGTCCTCCGGCGCTCGCCTGGCATCGGATAGTCCTCGCCCGCGCCGCCGCCCCCCCTCGTCAACCGAGCACCCGCTCGCGCACGAGACCTTACACGTGAAATCGCACGGTTCCACGTGTATCTGGACCCGGGACTCAGCCAGTCGCTCTTTGATGGCCACCACGATCTCATCGCCCAGAGCGTGGGCGTCGGCCACCGACATCTGGTCGTCGACCGCCAGATGGAAGTCGATGAAGCGGTTCGCCCCGGCTTTCCGCGTGCGGAGATTATGAAAGCTCCGTACCGCAGGCCAGCCTTCGGTGACGAAACCGGCGATCCACTCCACATCCTCATCGGGCAGGCTCACGTCAAGAAGATCGCGGGCCGACTCCCGGGTCAGATCGTAGGCCGCCTTCATGATCATGAGCGCGACCAGGATGGCGACCACGGGATCCAACCAGCGCAGTTCGAGACCCGGAGAGATCATTCCCCCTACCCAGATCACCAGCAGCCCGCCCATTACCCCCAGCGAGGTGTACACGTCGGTTCGCAGGTGCCAGGCATCGGCCTGCAGAGCTACCGAATCCGTTGCCTTGCCGACCTTGAACAAACGCTTCGAGACCACCGTGTTCACGAGCGCGGACACGAGCATGACCCCCACTCCCCAATAGGGCATGTCGATCTCCTGGGGAAGGATGAGCTTGTGCACGGCTTCATAGATGATCCAGGCGGCGGCTGCAAAGATGAGCAGCGCCTCGATGGTCCCGGAGATGTTCTCGAACTTGCCGTGGCCGTAGGGATGCCGCTCGTCCGCCTCTTGACCAGATGCGCGCACCGCGAACAGGGTGATCACGGCGGCGATGAGGTCGACGCCAGAGTGGATGGCTTCCGACAGGACCGACACCGACCCGATGAGCAGGCCGACGATGACCTTGAGGATGATGAGCAGGCTGTTGGAGGCCACAGACAGCGCGGCGACACTGGTCTTCTTGCTGGCTAGCTCCATGACTGACCCCCAAACACGCAGAAAAAGCTCCGCAGGACCCTCACGTCCCGCAGAGCTCACGTGCCTGCTGCTCGAAGCCCGGCTACACCCCGCGTGCGCCATCGACGTCCACACACTGGGGCTGCCTGATCAAGGCCGCAGTATAAGGCCTGACCCAAATGAGAGCAAGGCGGAGCCGAGCACCAGGCCCGCACCGGGCATCCACCGGGCCTCCACCCCCCGGCGCTGTCGGCGGCTCCGGCCGATTGCCGGCAATGACTTCCCTACTTCGTCAAGTGCCCGTAGACAATGACGTTGGATAGGTAGTGCCGAGAATCGCGGTCAAACTCACCCCCACAGGTGATGAGACGGATGACCGGCTCCCAGGTGTCGCTCCAAATGCGTTCGACCGGTAGTTCACTCTTGAGTTGCTGCTCCTTCGTGTCCATGACGAACGTCGCCAGATCGCCGTCCTCACCGTAGACGAGGATCTCATCCCCGGGCTTCAGATCTTTCAGCCGGTAAAAGACGTCCGGACCCTTGGTGGAGTCCACATGGGCGACCAGAACCGCGGGGCCGCCTGCTCCGGGTGCCGGCCCCAATGCATACCATCCAGCCTTCCCGAAGGGAGGCACCTCCATGTCCCCGCCGTCGAGGAGACCCACGTCTATGGTGGTCGCATCGACCTCGATGGCAGGAATGACGATGCGAACAGGGTGGGGGATCGCGTGGATGTAGATGGTGGTCGTTGTCGACAAGCTGGTGGCGATGGCGGTTGCAGAGGAAGTGGGCGAGATCATGGCGCCCAATGTCTGCTTGGTCGAAGAGGGCACCGAGGAGGCGGTCTTCACAACCTGGCCTTCACTCGTGGCCAGAGCGGTCGCGGTCACGACCATCACCAAGGACGCGGCGAGGAGGAGCGCCGCGGGCCATCGGGGACCACGGCGCCTCCGCATCTGCATGTAGGCGTGTCTAGTCGTCACGAGCGGCCGCTTTCCAACAGAGTTACTTCGCCTTCTGGCGCAGCCGAACGGCGGAGGCCGAAAGACCGATACCCAGGACACTCGCCATGGCGATGAGAGCCCAGATCCCGACTCCGAGGCCGGCGGTCCCGCCGCCACCCGTTTGGATGCCGCTCGGGGTGGGCGTAGAGGTCACCGGGCCCGAGCTTACCGAGGTGGTGGGCGAGTCCGTTGGTTCGGTGGTCTCGACCTCGACGTCGGTGGGCTCGGTCGTCGCGGGCAGATCCGTCGACGCAGTGGTATCGGAGCTCTCTGTGGTGTCGGTCGGTTCCGTGGTGTCCGGGGACAGGCTTCTACTAGTCGTGGACCAGGTGTTGGTGATGGTGATGGCGCCGTCAGGGTCGGTCGGGGTCAAGGTGATCTGGTCGTCCAGAGAGTAGCCCACCGTGTAGTCACCGCCCGCGGCGATCTCAGCCACGGTGTATACGCCAAGGGCAAGATCGTCAAACGTGGCCGTTCCGTTGCCCAAGAACGACCGGGTGACGTCGTAGCCGCCGGGGCCGGTCACCTGTACCGAGAACTGGGTGACGGGAGTACCGTTGGGCGGGTTCACCATCGACTTGGTGACCACCAGAGAGCCGAGGATCTCGTCCTCATCCTCCGTCCAGGTGTTGGTGATGGTGACGCCGGTAGTCTGGCGGACGACCACGCTGACGTCCCCGGAGCCAGTCACGATCCAGTTGGCGCCCGGGTCGGATTCGGTAATCGTGTAGGTGCCTGGATCGAGATCGTTGATGGTGATCACCCCGCCGGCCGGGAACGCCCCGGAGTGCACGACCGTCTTCGCCGGCGATGGGCCCGTCACCGAGATCGAGAAGTCCGCGGGGGTCCAGGTGGCGTCAGGTGCGTCGACGATCTCCTTGGTGATCTGAAGTGAACCCGTCTCCGCCAGGTCGCAGGTCGCGTCGCTGATGGTCAGAACGAGGTTGCCAGGCGTGCCGATATACCGGTATGTCGCAGAGGCGCTCAGGACTTCCCCTGGCGCGCCATGAACGTCGAAGTGCATGGCACCCTTGCCCGTGCCGCTCCGGCGTTCGCCTTGTGTGACGGTCGTCTCCGCGACTCCCTTGTAGTGGACCGTAAGTTCAGCCGAGAGGACCTCGAATCCCGTGCTGCCGCCTCCTCCGGCGGTCAGGATCCAGTGATAGTAGCCACCGTACTGGCAGTTGTTCTCGCCGCCGTTGCCGGCCCAGTCCTCGATGCCTTCTCTCTCGGTCTCAATGTACGTATTGGTCACCGTGACGGTGGCCTTTTCTGCCTCGGTCACTGTGACTTGTTGACCGCTACTGTGGCTACTCTGGATATCCGAGGGAATGTCGACCTCGGTGATCGTGTACTCGCCCGGAAGCAAGTCAAGAGTGATCTTCTTGTTTGACCCGAAGGTGTGAATCTGGTCGTAGACCAGTTCTCCAAGTCCTTGAACTTGTACCGAGAACTCCTGCTCGTCGTAGTCGCTGGTGCCCGCGATCAGGACCTTGTTTATCTCCAACTGTGTCGGCTTGTCCGCCAACGCCAGGGAGGCGGAAAGGACGACCACGACCAGAGTCGCGACTGCAAATGCGGAGCCAAGACCGATCCGTCGAGGCGTCTTCAGTTTCATGCTGCCCCTCCTTGAGAGCGTTCCGTCCCATATAGGCCCGACAGACGTGTCGGGCATCCGGGTCGGTCTCACCACTTGCTCTCTCAGAGGACTGGAGTGTCACGCACTCCCGGCAACCGATACTGGTCCTATGAGGTCATCGCACCCCGGTCTCGCTTCTTCGCATGATCCAACGCAAATACCGCGAGACTATCCATCGTGAGTATACGATGATTGCGCGCAGAGTGCAATAAGCGCTCATAAGGTAGAATACTCGCACGAAAGGCGATGATGTGCTCATGTGCACAATGGTGGCAAGGCGTGCGGGAGGAAGGGGTTCATCACCCTAAGATCGGGTAGTCCCGAGAGGTTGGTGGAGGCGGGGGGAATCGAACCCCCGTCCGAAACCCGTCTGGCCCAGGTGTCTACGAGCGTAGCCCCTACTATGTTTCTCGCCGCACGCCCCCGTAGGAGCAGGGTGCGCTTGACCAGCCACCTTCATGTTCCCTCGACGCCGGCGGCACTCGCCGAGAGTGAGCCCGCCTGGTTTATGCCACGACCCTCCCCGGCAGGCACGGGAGGCGCGACAGGCGCTTAAGTCTTAGTCAGACTAAGCGGCCAGAGCCAATTCAGGTTTGGCAATTGTGTTTTCCAGCCTGTTTAACGAGAACGGCTGGGATCTCGGCTCGCTACCTAAGCTCAGACATGAGCCCCGTCGAAACCATGACGCCCCCACGAGACCCAGACATGCGGCTCCTGAAACCGCGCTGACTGAGCTATGCAAGTATACAGCATGGGTCCTCGCCCGGCCGGGCTGCGGCAGGGAGTGACTACTCCCTGTCGCGGGAGCGGAAGGCCCTCTCCATATCGCGTTGAGCCTCTTTCTTGGCCAAAGTCTGGCGCTTGTCGTAGGTGGTCTTGCCCTTGGCCAGACCGATCTCCACCTTCACCCGGCCATCCTTGAAGTACAGCTTGGTGGGCACCAAAGTGTACCCGGCTACCTGCACCTTGCCGTACAGGCGGCGCAGCTCCCGGGCGTGCACCAGTAGCTTGCGCGGGCGCAGGGGATCGTGATTGAAGATGTTGCCTTGCTCGTAGGGGCTGATGTGAGAGCCGATGAGAAAGAGCTCGCCCTTCTCGATAGCAGCGTAGCTGTCGCGCAGGTTCACCCGGCCGGCCCGCAGGGACTTGACCTCGGTGCCGGTGAGGGCGATGCCGGCCTCCAACGTCTCCTCGACGTGGTAGTCGTGGTAGGCCTTCTTATTCTGCGCGATGAGCTTGATGCCGGTGGGTCTCATGGTTGCGGGAGTATAGCAAGCATGCTCCTCTGGACCCGCCCGCGCGGCACCCCGGCCGGTGAGTCTCAGCCCGGGAAGCGAGGCGCCTATGGGAGGCCGCTATTCTCCCGCGCTTGGCGGCCCATCCTCGTGACAGTTCGTGCAGTCCGACTGCCCGTAGTCAGAGGACGGGTGGCAGCTCTGGCAGGTGAGGATGCGTGTTCCCGTCGGCACGTGCTGCCCTATCTGCGGATGCTGGAAGCTTGCTTTCGCAGCTGAGAAGCCCTCCAGGGTGTGACACTGAGCGCAGTCGGTCAGCCCCTGGTGCTGCTCCTCGTGGCAGGAGACGCAGGTGATCCCCGGCGGCTTTGCCAAAGAGGTGCCCGGGATGAGCTCGACGCCGGCCCTGGCCACGTGGCAGTCCGCGCAGGGCACACCGATATGGCCGCCGGACAGCGGCAGAGGATGATCCGCCGGTGTCATCTGCGAGAAGCTGTTGTTTCCGTGGCAGCCGCCGCACTCTCCGCGCGCTTCGTGCGGCGGCTCGTGACACGTACTGCACTCGCTGGGCGGCGACCCGATCCGGCTGTCGTGACACTCGAGGCATCGGGCCATGAGCATGGGTTTGACGAAGTACGGCGGGTGAACCGTGCGATGGACCTCGCGTACGTGGCAGTCGACACACAGCACCGCTGCATGGGCGGAGTGTGGGAAGGTGGTGGTGCCCACCGTCTGCCCCCCTCCGTCTGTGTGGCACTCAAGACAGTTACTCCGGGGCAGCTCGCGCGTGACCGCGAACGGCGGCAAGTGCTGGCCCGTGAGATGAACCCAAAGCTCCTCGAAAGACAAGATCTTCGCCTTCACGAAATTGGGGAACCCGGGCGGGATGTGACAATCGACACAGTCGGCGCCGTTGTGGACCGAGGCGCTCCAGCTGTCATAGTAAGGGTTCATCTCGTGACAACTGTTACAGGAAGAGTTGGTGCTCATTGCCTCGGCGGTAATGAATGAGGCGACGAACACTACCACGAATACCGCGCCGACGATGATGAGAACGGTCCTGCGGCGGCGCTTCTTCCGGGGCTTTCGGCCGCCCGAAGGAACACCGTCGCCCTCCGGTGGCGTGGCCGGGGGCGTCTCTACCGTCTCGGACGTCTCGGACGGTTCAGCGACGTCTTCTCGATCGGGCTCCTCAGGATTCAAGTTCTTCCTCCGCCAAAGTCAGGTCGATCCTACCCCGTGTCTCATCCACCAGCTGTACCCTTATTTTTACAATATCAGCAACCCTGTATGTTGTGCCAGACCTTCGTGCTTCCAAAGCGGTCTCCAACTCGTTGAGGCGATACTGGTCCCGGGGGAGCTCGCTCACCGACAGATAACCCTGGAACAGGCGCTCGAAGAGGATGAACATCCCCCGCCGGGTCAGACTGAGCACCTGGCCCTCGAAGACGCTCTCACGCCAGCCCTTCTCGTCCAGACGTCGCTTGAGCAGATGGGCCAGCACGATGTCATCTGCCTTGTGTTCCACTTTGGCGGCCTCGCGCTCGGTGCGCGAGCAATGCTCTGCCCAGTCCGGCAGCATCGACGTGATGGGCGCCGGGCCCAGACCCAGTCGCCCAAGCAGACCCCGGTGCACCAGCAGGTCGGGATAGCGCCGGATGGGCGACGTGAAGTGGCAGTAGGTCGGAGACGCCAGCCCGAAATGGCCGATGTTGGCCGTCTGGTAGACCGCCCGGGCCTGGGCCCTCAGCACCTGTTGCACCAGGGCGGCCTTGCCCCGACCAGCCGGTGTATAGCGATCGACCCACTCGGCGGTCTCGCGAGTGACACGGCGGATATCCGGGGGAGTCGCCATCATCGGGTCGAAAACGGGCGTGGGTAGACCGAGGCTGGAAAGGATGTCGAGCAGGTGGTCGACATGGAACGGGTCGGGCAGGTCGTGCACCCGGAATACCGTGGGCACGTGCTCGCGCTCCAGGAACGAAGCCACCTGCTCGTTGGCCAGGACCATGTAGCTCTCGATGAACCAGTGGCTCTCCAATTCCTCACTGGGATCGGCCCCGATCACCTGACCGGCCTCGTCCCACTCGAACTCGGGCTCGGGGGTGTCGATCCGCAGGCTGCCCCGTTCGTGCCTTATCTTCCTGAGCCGCTGAGCCAGCACCCTGCCCCACTCGAGAGGCTCGGCAAGCTCTGCATCCACCGCCTCCTTTCCCCGGAACACGCGCTCCAGCTGTTCGTAGTCGAGCCGTTTCGCGCTCCGGATCAGTGACCGGTAGAAACGGGTCTGGAGCACGCGTCCGCGGTCGTCCACCTCCATCTCCACGGTGACCGCCTTGCGGTCTTCGTCCGGTCGGAGAGAGCAGACCCCCGATGAGAGCATCGGTGGCAGCATGGG
The DNA here is from genome assembly GCA_043801935.1 of bacterium. GTDB lineage: Bacteria > Actinomycetota > Thermoleophilia > RBG-16-64-13 > RBG-16-64-13 > JAZDLO01. The sequence continues at coordinate 42,135 of JAZDLO010000235.1, read as the reverse complement.
CTCCACCCCGCTCGCCACATACACCGAGTTCCCGCGCCGCAAGGCCTCCCGATCGAGAGCCTTCCCCTCGCCCACGAAGTACGAGACGTCGGCGATGTGCACGTACACGGTGGTCCCCTCCGCGGTCCGCTCGAAGGACAGAGCGTCGTCAAAATCTTGGGCCATTGTCGGATCCACCGTGAAGGTGTACAGGGCACGCAGATCGGTCCGATCGGAGTCAGGTCGCGCTTGAAGTGCGGCCGCTCGCGCCGCCTCGGCCAGCACCTCGGGACTGAACCCCCGCTGGACCAGATGGTCAACGAGTAGAGCCTCCATGACGTCGGGCAGCACGTTGCTCTTGCCCAAAGGTCGGACTATGCGCGCCTTGAAGCCGTAGGAGAAGGTGAACAGCACCAGATCACCGGGCTGGGGCCGGATCGGACCACGCTCCACCGGCAGCGCCGGGCCGGGCTGGAACAAGGGCTCCACCTCAAGACTCTTGCCCTTGCGCACGATCACTCCGGCGACGCTGGAAGACCGCCCGGTGGGATCGCCAGCCGGGATGAGACCGGCCCTCACCAGTGTCGCCCGGCGCCGCTCCGAGTGGCTGCGCCCCTTGCGGTGCCGGGCCATCTATCCTATCCCTGAGGCGAGGAGGTCGGGAGCAGTTCCAGGCTCACCCACTCGGCCTCGGCTATGCGTAGTCCCGGTGCAAAGCTGCACCGCCGGGCGACGCGCACGAGCTCTCTTTCCTGCTCGCCCGCGAGGATGCCCGAGACCACCAGCCGTCCGACCCTGGCAGTGACCGAGGCGCATCCGGGGAAGGCCGCGGACCCAGTGGCCAACTTCCGAACGAGAGCCGTGACCGACTCCAGGGTCATGTTGGCCGCCACAGTCGCCCCTGAGAACCAGTCGGGGGAGGCGCCGGCCACATCGGCCTCACGCACCCGTACCATCTCCTCGACCCCGTTGCGCTCGATGTTCTCCCGGGCCGACCGCAGAGCGGCGGGATCATTGTCGAACGCGATGACGGGCTTCCAGCCCAGTTTGGCGGCAGCGATGGCGAGCACTCCCGACCCGGTGCCGGCGTCCACCAGTGGGCCCCGGGGTCGTCCGGCGCCCTCCTGCAGCAGCTGCAAGGTGCCGCGGGTGGTGGGATGCAGGCCGGTGCCGAAGCCGAGACCGGGGTTGATGACCACGTCGACCGGCACCAACGGCTCACGCGCGCCCGGCTCGGCCGCCGCGACGCCCTCGTGCCGTGCCAAGCTCCCGGTCCCCGTGGGGCCGAGAGGCGGTTCCCACGGCGGCCGGAGGCGCACGTCGCCGATCACGATGGGCCGGAAATGGTCTTTCCAGCCCTCCACCCAGTCTCGAGACACGTCGTACGTCTCCAGCCACACGCGTCCCGAATCGCGCATAGCCGCCGGCAGCGCAGCCAGGATCTCGTCGAGAGCCCATGCCTGGCCGGCGACCGACCGGACATCAGGGGCCCGGTAGAACACCAGGGCGACCATCTCGCCTGCTCTGTCGGCCGTTGGCCCGCCGGCAGCCGGGATACCGGCCGCACCGTTGGTGCCGGCCACCCACTGCTGCTCGAACGGCCCCAGGAGATCCATCAGGATGGCTCCGGCGACCTCTGCGTCCGTCCGTGGAAGGACCACGCGCATCGCCTGGTCGACGCCACTCAAGGCCGAAGCCTCCGCCATCAGCCCGTGAACAGGTTACGGAGCTTGTGGAGAACGCCTTCGGGACGAGCGCTGTACTGTTCGGGGCCACAGGTATCATCGAAATCCTGGAGGAGCCGCCTGTGCTGCTCGTCCAGATCGCGGGCGATCAGCACACGGACGTGGATCTCTTGGTCGCCGCGACCATGCCCGTGGAGGCGAGGCACCCCTTTGCCTCGCAGCACCTTGACTTCGCCCGGCTGCGTACCGGGCGCGAACTCCACCTCTTCCTCACCGTCCAGAGTGGGGATGGTCAAGGTGACGCCGAGCGCGGCCTGCACCATGGTGAGGTCCGCCCCGTACAAGATGTCATCTTCACGCCGCTCGAACAGGTCGTTCGCCGCCACGCGTATCCGTACGTAGAGGTCACCGGCCCGCGCCCGTCGCTCCCCCGCGCCGCCATGGCCGGAGACCCGGATGCGCTGGCCGGCATCGATGCCGGCGGGGATCTGTACGGTCACCGTGCGGTCGGCAACGATGCGACCTGCACCCCGGCACTCTTCGCAGGGCGATTCGATGACCTGCCCGGCCCCCGCGCAGCGCGGACAAGCCCCGGTCTGGACGAACTGGCCCAACATGGTCCGGCGGACGGTGCGCACCCGCCCCTGGCCTCCGCACTCGGAGCAGGTCTTCATCGAAGAAGGGTCGGTCGTACCGGCGCCCTCACACGATGGACAGACACCCTGGGCCTTGAAGCTGATCTCCTTTTCCACCCCAAAAGCGGCCTCTTCCAGGGTCAACTCGACCTCGATGGCGAGATCGTCTCCCCGGGCCGGTCCCACCGGTCCGCTCCCCCCGAACGGGCTCCCGCCCCCGAAGGCACCGCCCCCAAAAGAGCCGAACAGGTTTTCGAAGAGGTCGGAGAAGCCGGAGAACCCATCGAAGCCGAAGCCGCCGGCGCCACCGGCGCCGCGGCGCAGGCCCTCATGTCCGTAGGCGTTGTACACGTCGCGTTTCTGAGCGTCGCACAGCACCTCGTAAGCTTCGGTGGCCTCCTTGAACTTCTCCTCGCACGATGGGTCGTCGATGTTGACGTCCGGGTGGTGCTCCCGGGCCAGCTTGCGATAGGCCTTCTTGATCTGCTGGATGTCGGCGTCACGCGGGACCCCGAGAACCTCGTAGTAGTCACGTTTCATTCGTAGCGTTCCCCGACCAAGTCAGATAGCAGTTGTGCCGTCTCGCGCACCGTCGCGATGGCGGTTTCGTAGTCCATGCGGGTGGGTCCCACCAAACTGACCGTGCCCAGGCGCCGCTGTGGTAACCCATAGCTGGCTGCCACCACCGAGAAGGGCTGGAGAGCAGTGGCTTCGTGCTCGCTGCCGATCCGCACCACCACCGTTCCCGTGCCCAAAGCGGCCCTGAGTACCCGGAGCAGGAGGAAGCGTTCTTCAAGAAGAGATAGGAGATCGTGGAGCGACGAGACGTCCTGGAGCCGAGGCGCCATCAACAGCCGGGAAGCTCCGCCGACGAAGAGCTCTTCCTGGTACTGCTCGCCCACCAGCTGTTCGAACGCCGGCGCCAAAGCCCGCAGGAATCCACCTTCCCGGGGGCTCAGCTCAGGATTGTCGAGCGCCCGCCGGATAAGCCGGGCGGTGAGCGTCTGGTCGTTGAGCGTCTCGTTGAGGTAGGTGCGCGCCCACTCGACCAGGCCCGGATCGACGGAGTGCGGCCAGTCGATCACGCCCTTCATGACCCCGCCGGTCGACACGATGAACACGTACATCAACTGATTGGGATGGAGGGCGAGCAACTCCACGTGGCACAGGCGGGCGCCGCTCACCCGGGGGGCCAGAGCGAGGGCGAGCAGGTTGGTGGCCCGCGACATGGCGTCGGTCACCTGATGGAGGGCGGTATCGACCTCACCGGCCAGATCCTCAGGTGACACGGCCCCTAGGGCTCCCGAATGGATGCCGGGCCGAGAGATGGTCCCGCTCATAAGTTGATCGACGAACTCCCGGTAACCCATGTCGGTAGGCACCCGTCCCGCAGAGGTATGGGGATGGGTGAGATAGCCCTTTTCTTCCAGCAGCGCGAACTCATTCCGTACCGTCGACGAGGAGACGGGCAGCCCGGCCGCGCCGGCCAACTCCTTGGATGGGACCGGCGCCCCAGTGCCTATGTAGCGCTCGGTGACAGCGTTAAGGATCGTCCGTTGTCTTTCTGTGAGTGCCATCGTCCACCGGCGTGTGTATGAACTACGACTCCTCCGGGGACACCAGAAGAGCCGAGATGACCGCGTTGCTGACATCCAGAAACCCTGGATTCAAGCGCAGTTTACCACAGCGCCTCTCCAAGCAGCCCTGGGCCAGGAGACGGCCCCGAGCGTCGCTCTCGAGAACAGGAAGAACCGGGATCTCGTCGACTCCCTCGCTGGTCCGCAGCCCCAGCATGGCCTTCTCCCACAGACGAGTCGCCGGCGATAGGACCTCGATCGCCGGAGGACGGCCGACAAGATAATCTTCGACCGACTGCGGGTTGGTGCGCCGCTCGCCGCCGGCCGTGGACACGGCGGCGGCTCCGATGCCCAGGTAGTCTTCCCCGCGCCAATAGGCTTGGTTATGACGGCACTCGTGGCCGGGCAAGGCGAAGTTCGACACCTCGTAGCGCCGATAGCCGGCGTCCTCCAGCCGGGCGACAGCCTCGGCGTAGTGTCGCTCCACGAAGGCGGCGGCCGCGAGGCGCGCTTGTGCGCCGAGCGCCGCCTCCACGCGGGCCTGGAACGCCGGGGTGTAGGTGAGGTCGTACAAGGACACGTGGGCGGGCCGAGCCGCGACGGCCGCGTCGAGGTCGGCGGCGGCCTCGCGCCAGGTCTGCCCGGGGATGCCGAACACCAGGTCGAGGTTCCACTCCCGCCAGTGCGTGGCCGCGATGGCCGCCAAAGCTGCCTCGATCTCCTTCTGCGCCACCCGCCTGCCTAGCGCCGCGCGCAGCGCCGGCGCGAACGACTGCACTCCCAGGGATAGCCGCGTCACTCCCGCGGCGGCCAGTTGCTCCAGCAGGGCCGCGTCGATGGTGCCCGGATTAGCCTCTATGGTGAATTCTGGTCGGAGCGGCTGCTGCGCGCCGGCCGCCACTCCCGATGCTGTGCCCTGCGCCGCGTGGGGGCCGGCGGCCTGGGCTCCGCCCTGCGCGTGCCGTTGCAGGGCCGCCAGCTCACGGACGAGCGTCACCAGGGCCCGGCCGGGCAACGCCGTCGGCGTCCCGCCGCCCACATAGATGGTCTCGACAGGTCCCGCCGCAGGCGCGTCGCCGCGAGCGACGCTGTGGGTCGCCGCCTGAGGCCCACGATCAGCGGCTCTGTGGACGGCGAGCTCCGCGCGCAGCGCCTCCAGATAGGCTTCCACCCGTCCGGCCAGCAGGTGGGGGCCCATCGGTTCGGAGGCGAAATCGCAATAGGCGCAGCGCGACCGACAGAACGGGATGTGAACGTAAAGGTGCTTGATGGTCATGTCCACCGCCTTGGACGCCGCGCCGACTCCCGGAAGAGGAGCGCGGAGAAGGAACGGCTCGCTACCGCCCCAGCACTCCCATTACGATGAGCGCGATCCCCGCGGCGATACCGACGACGCCCAGCACCGCCGTCCAGGCCTCCCAGGCTCGCCCGCCACGGATCCTGGCGGCGGACGGCACCTCCTCGGCGCCGCCCTCGTCGCTGAGGTCCTTCGAGCCCGGCCCATGCCGCAACCAGATCTGTACGACGCCCATGACCAGCAGAACCACGCCGAGTATCAGGTATTCGACCGTCATTTCTTGCCTTCCTTCCCCTCGCCCAGATCGAGAACGGCCAGGAAAGCCTCCTGTGGGATCTCCACGGTTCCCACCATCTTCATGCGCTTCTTCCCCGCCTTCTGCTTCTCCAACAGCTTGCGCTTGCGCGTGATGTCACCCCCGTAGCATTTGGCCAGCACGTCCTTCCGTAGGGGGGCCACACTCTCCCGGGCGATGATGCGACTGCCGACTGCCGCCTGGATGGCAACTTCGAACATCTGCCGGGGGATCTTTTTTCGCAGGCGTTCCGCGAGACCCCGCCCGATGGCATAGGCGCGGTCTGCATGGACTATGAGGCTGAGGGCATCGACCACCTCGCCGGCGATACGGATATCGAGGCGGACCAGATCGCCCGGCTCATAATCCTTGAGCTCGTAGTCGAGACTGGCGTAGCCCCGGCTCCGCGTCTTGAGCAGATCGAAGAAGTCGAGCACGATCTCGGCCAAGGGCAGGTCGTAATCGAGACGGACCCGGTCGGATGTGAGGTATTCCATGTGACGGAAAGTGCCTCGCTTGTCTTTGCACAGCTCCATCACCGCGCCCACGTACTCGGCCGGCTCCAAGATGGTGGCGGATATATAGGGCTCCCGCACCTCCTTGATGTCGCCGGATTCGGGAAAGTCCACCGGATTGCTGATGGAAAGGACCTCTCCGTTCAGCAACTCGACCTCGTAGCGGACGTTGGGAGTGGTCGCGAGCAGATCCAGATCGAACTCCCGTTCCAGCCGCTCGCGGACGATCTCCATGTGGAGCAAGCCCAGAAAGCCGCAGCGAAAACCGAAGCCCAGGGCCTTGGAGGTCTCCGGCTCGTAGAACAGGGAGGCATCGTTGAGCTTGAGTTTCTCCAGAGCGTCGCGGAGGTCGGGATACTCCTCGCCCTCGGTGGGGAAAAGCCCGCAGAACACCATGGGCGTGATCTCGCGGTAGCCGGGCAAGGGCTCGATCGCCGGGTGCCGGGCACTGGTCAAGGTATCGCCGACCCGCAGGTCGGCCACCTCTTTGATGCCGGGGATTATGTAGCCCACCTCGCCCGCATGGAGCACGGCGGTCTTGAGCATGTCGGGGCTGAAGATGCCCACCTCCTCGATCTCGCTCCGCCGCCGAGTGACCATGGCCAGCAACGGGTCGTCCTTGCGGAAGCTGCCGTCGCGCACCCGCACGAAGGCCACGGCGCCCCGATACTGATCGTAGAACGAATCGAAGATCAGAGCTCGGGGGGGCCCGTCGGGGTCGCCCTGGGGCGGCGGGATCCGTTGCACCACCGCCTCGAGCACCGCGGCCACCCCTTCACCGGTCTTGGCTGAGACCTGAAGGATATCCGAGCGTGGACACCCTATGACGCTGGCGATCTCCTCCGCCCGCTTCTCCGGCTCAGCTCCCGGCAGGTCGATCTTGTTGAGCACGGGGAGTATCTCCAGGTCGTTCTCGAGCGCGAGAAGGGTGTTCGCGAGAGTCTGCGCCTCCACCCCCTGAGTGGCGTCGACTACCAGGATGGCTCCCTCGCAGGCGGCCAGGCTCCGCGACACCTCATACGTGAAGTCCACGTGGCCCGGCGTGTCTATGAGATTGAACTGATACTCCCGGCCGTCCTCAGCATGGTAGTAGATGCGGACGGCCTGAGCCTTGATGGTGATGCCCCGCTCGCGCTCCAGGTCCATGCGATCGAGCACCTGCTCGCGCATCTCCCGCTCGGCCACTGTATTGGTGATCTGCAGGATCCGGTCCGCCAGCGTCGACTTCCCGTGGTCGATGTGGGCGATTATGGAGAAGTTGCGGATGTGATCGAAGCGTCCCATGGGGGACGTATTCTAGCGCAACGGCAGGGTGAGGCCGCCGCGGGCGGGCCGCAGAAGAGGGACGTCATCATATCCACGAAAAGCACGTCCAGCTTCCGGCTGTGAAGGAGGCCGTCGGCCGTACCGGTATCGTCAAGCACGCGGGTAGCTTCACCTTTTGGCACTCGTTCCACCCTCACTTGCCGGCTGCGGGCTACGACATCCGAACCATCCAGGGGCTCCGGGCGACAGGGATGTGCGCACCACGATGGTCTACGCCCATGCGCTCAGCCGAGGCGGACAGGGTGTCCGCAGCCCGCTCGACGGGCTGTATGACAACTCACACAGTCTCAGTCAGCCTAGTGGCCCCGCCCTGTGAGGGGAGCGACGGGTGCCGCGTTGGCGGCCCGTTCGCGTAGCGCAGTGGACGCCCCGCCGGTGTCACGCGGACACGCGGGGGTGCTGGCGCATACTGAAATCGACGAGGAAACCCCGTGTGTGAGATTGGAAATATCGGGGAGTGGGCAAACGAACTATCTGAGACGGAATTGGTTCAATTCCGCCATTGGTTTGCGCAGTTTGATGCGCGCCTCGGGACGCGCACTCTGAATCAGATGCTCGAACTGAGAAGCTTGACCGCCTAGGGAAGGCAGTGCGGCGCGCGCAAATGGGCACTGAATCACCATATTCATGGCACCACGGCGGACAAGATCAGACAACGATAGGAGGCAACTTCATGAATGACAGTAGCAAGCGCCCGGTAATGGGATCCACGGCCCGCGGTGGCAGGTCGAACCGGGACTGGTGGCCGAACCAGTTGAACCTCAGGCTTCTTCATCAGAACTCCCCCATGAGCAATCCGATGGGCGAGGAGTTCAACTACGCGGAGGAATTCAAGAAGCTCGACCTGGAGGCCCTGAAGAAGGACCTCTACGCGCTGATGACGGACTCGCAGGACTGGTGGCCGGCCGACTACGGTCACTACGGAGGGCTCTTCATCCGGATGGCATGGCACAGCGCAGGCACATACCGAACCGGCGACGGCCGGGGAGGCGCAGGGTCCGGCACCCAACGCTTTGCGCCCCTCAACAGCTGGCCTGACAACGTGAACCTCGACAAGGCGCGCCGTCTGCTGTGGCCGATCAAGCAGAAATACGGCAGCAAGATCTCCTGGGCCGACCTGATGATCCTCGCCGGCAACTGCGCCATCGAGTCGATGGGGTTACAAACCTTCGGATTCGGCGGCGGGCGTGAGGACGTCTGGGAGCCGGAAGAGGATATTTACTGGGGGACCGAGAGCGAGTGGCTTGGTGACAAGCGCTATTCCGGCGACCGGGACCTCGAAAACCCTCTCGCCGCCGTGCAGATGGGTCTGATCTACGTGAACCCGGAAGGGCCGAACGGTAATCCTGACCCAGTCGCGTCGGGCCGCGACATCCGGGAGACCTTCGCGCGCATGGCGATGAACGACGAGGAAACAGTCGCGCTGACCGCCGGAGGACACACTTTCGGAAAATGCCATGGTGCCGGCGATGCCGCCCTTGTCGGTCCGGAACCCGAGGCCGCCGGCATCGAAGAGCAGGGCCTCGGCTGGAAGAGCAGCTTCGGCAGCGGCAAGGGCTCCGATGCCATCGGCAGCGGCCTCGAAGGTCCCTGGACGCCGAACCCGACCCGGTGGGACATGGGCTATTTCGACATGCTGTTCGGCCACGAGTGGGAGCTGACGAAGAGCCCCGCCGACGCCTGGCAGTGGACGCCGAAGGATGTCGCCGACAAGGACCTCGCGCCGGATGCGGAAGATTCGTCGAAGCGGGTTCCGACCATGATGACGACCGCCGACATGGCCATGCGGATGGACCCGATCTACGAGCCGATCTCGCGGCGTTTCCACGAAAACCCGGAAGGATTCGCAGATGCCTTCGCCAGGGCCTGGTTCAAGCTGACGCACCGCGACATGGGCCCACGCTCGCGCTATCTCGGTCCGGAGGTCCCGGCAGAGGAACTGATCTGGCAAGACCCGGTGCCCGCAGTCGATTATGAGTTGATCGACGCGCAGGACATCGCCGCCCTCAAGGGCAAGATCGTTGCCTCGGGCCTGTCTCTCTCGGAGCTGGTCTCGACCGCCTGGGCGTCGGCGTCCACGTTCCGCGGCTCCGACAAGCGCGGCGGTGCGAACGGGGCGCGCATTCGTCTTGCGCCGCAAAAGGATTGGGAAGTCAATCAGCCGGCCCAACTGAGGACTGTGCTGCGGACCCTTGAGGGAATCCAGAAGGAGTTCAACAGCGCGCAGTCCGGCGGAAAGATGGTGTCGCTTGCCGACATGATCGTTCTGGGCGGTTGCACCGCCGTTGAGCAAGCGGCGAGGAATGCCGGTCGCGATGTGACCGTTCCCTTCACTCCGGGACGCACAGATGCGTCGCAGGAGCAAACAGACGTGGTGTCATTCGCCGTACTCGAACCGGCTGCAGACGGGTTCCGCAACTACCTCAAAACCAAATACGCCGTGTCGGCAGAGGAGCTACTGGTTGATCGCGCGCAACTGCTGACGCTGACCGCTCCCGAGATGACGGTTCTCGTTGGCGGCCTGCGCGTCTTGAATGCCAACTTCGGACAGTCCCAGCACGGCGTCTTCACCAAGCGGCCAGAGACGCTCACCAATGACTTCTTCGTGAATCTGCTCGACATGAGAACGACGTGGAAGGCAACCTCGGACGACGGAGACGTGTTCGAGGGCCGTGATCGCGCAACGGGCGAACTCAAGTGGACCGGCACCCGCGTCGACCTCATCTTCGGTTCCAACTCCCAACTCCGGGCCATCGCGGAAGTCTATGGGTGTGAGGACTCCCAAGAGCAGTTCCTGCATGACTTTGTAGCGGCGTGGGACAAGGTAATGAACCTTGACCGCTTCGACCTCGCCTGACCGTAGCATAGACGTCTTCGAGGGCTTCTGAAGCGTATTATGAACTGCAAATCGGATCATCAGAAAGCGATGACCGCCGCAAGCTGACGCATGTCTTGAACGATCAACGGAGGCTATAGCAACATGTGAGGGCGGCGTTTCAATACAGTCTGAAACGCCGCCCTTTCTTTAGGCCCTACAGCCTGCTGGTCACAGAATCGGAGCCAGGTAAGACTGGCCCGTGCCGCTCCTAGCCCCCACCTTCGAGATCGATCACCTCTTCCGTCGCCCGCGGCTCGCGCCGCCGCCGTATGAGACGCACGACGTCGCGCAGTTCGGGCATGCGCATGGCCCACGCGGCCAGGCAGTACGTCGCCCCCCCGAGCACGTACGCCAAGCCCACCGAAACGATCTGTGCCCACAGCGACCGGCCCAGGGCCGCGTCGAGCCCCCACCATACGCCATATCCGACTGTCGCCAGCGGGATGAGCGCCGCGATCGACCGGGCGGCCGACCAAGCCACGCCGCGGGCGTCCACCCCGCCGATGCGCGGGCCGAGTAGGAACATGAGCCCGAAGAAGTTGAACAAGCTGACCAACGAAGTCGAGAGCGTGATCCCGCCCACTCCCAGGGGTTTGTAGAGGAGGAGGTCGAGTCCCGCGTTGAGAGCAAGGTTGATCACGCCCGTGAACAGCGGCAACCACGGCTTCTGGATGCTGTAGAAGGCCCGGTTGAGCAAGGTGTTGACACTCACGAAGGCCATGCCGACGCTGAAGAACGTGAGGGCCGACGCTACCAGAGCGGTGTCACTGCTTGTGACCTTGCCATGCTCGTAGATGAGCCGCACCGTGGGAAGCGCCAAGACCGCGAAGAATGCGGCGAAGGGCAGGGTCACGAAGAAGATCTGGCGCAGACCCGTTGACAGGTCTTCGCGGAACTCCGCCATGCGCTTTGCCGCGGCATTGCGCGAGAAAGCTGGGAACAGCACCGTCCCGATGGCGATGGCGAACACCCCCTGCGGCAACTGGAACAAGCGGAACGCCTTATCGATGATGGCCGGAGCCGGGATGCTGATGAGCGTGGCGACGACGGTGTCGATAAAGGCGTTGAAGTTGATGATCCCCAGGCTGAGGATCACCGGCCCGATGAGGATGCCGACCCGGCGCACCTCGGGGCTGCGCAGCGTCAGACGATAGGGGGAGCCCCGCTCGACCTGGGGGCCGTCGGACGCGGGGCTGTAGCCGGCCTCCCGCCTCCATCGGCGCTTCCAGACCGCCGGCACCTGCATGAGTAGCTCGACCACCGTGCCGACGAGCACGCCCCAGGCGAGGGCCTTGAAGCCGTAGCCGGCCGAGAAGGCGACCACCACTCCGATGATGACGAGGTTCCACACGATGGGCGCCAGCGCCGGAAGCGTGAAGTGGTTGTAGGAGTTCAGGACGCCCATGAAGATCCCGGCTATGCCGAGGATCACCACGGTGGGGAACATCAGCCGCATGAGATGAATGGTCAGGGCGACGATCTGGGGATCGTCGCTGAAGCCCGGCGCCACCACCTTGACCACGGCAGGGGCGAAGATCATCCCCAACACCGTGACAACGCCCAAGATGGCGGTGGCGAGCACGGTGACCGTGTACGCGACCTGCCACGCCTCCCGACGACGCTCTTTCTCAAGCAGCCCGGAGAAGACCGGGATGAAAGCTGCGGAAAGGGCAGTGTCGGCGAGCAGGGTGCGCACCAGGCTGGGGACCTTGAAAGCTACCGTGAAGGCGCCCATGTCCGGCCCCAGACCGAGATACGAGACCATGATGATCTCCCGGACCAAGCCCAAGACCCGGGAACCTGCAGTCGCCGCCACAAGAAAGGCGGCCGCGACCGCCAGACGTCTCTTTGTGTCGTTGCCCATGAGCTAGGGCTATGCTAAACTGCTGCGACTTTTAAGGGAAGATGGGAGGAATGAAGATTGGCTAATACCAAGCAGCAGCGTAAGCGAGTGCGCATCGCTCAGAGGCAGCGACTGGAGAACCTGCGCTACAAATCGTCTATCAAGACGCACTTCCGGCGCCTGAAAGACTCCATCACCGCCGGCGATGCCGATACCGCTGCTCAAACAGCCAAGAAGCTGACCTCCACCATCGACAAGGCCGCGGCGCGCAACGCTATTCATGACAACAACGCGGCGCGCAAGAAGTCGAGGGTGGCACGGCTCCTCTCCCAACTCTAGAGCCCGTTCCGCCCGAGCCGGTACGCGAATCACGCGGCCAACAGCCGGCCGAGACACATCTGTAGCTCCATCTCCGCAGGAAGAGCCCCCAGACCCTTCATGCGGGCGTCTGTGTCGGCGAGTACCGCGAGCCTGTGGGCGATCCCGTCTGCACCCAGCAGGGCCGATTGCTCCACCAGCTTGCGCACGGGGAAGGCCTTCATCTTGAGCTCGGCCTGGATCGCCTCCCGGCTCATGCCTTCGTCTCTGAGGGCCGCCACCCGGCTCAAGTTCTGGAAGTGACGGAGGATGCGGTAGAACAGCACCTCGGTCCGCTCCCCGGACGCCAGCAGATCGTCGGCCGCCGAGAAGGCCGCCGCTCCCCTCCCCAAAGCGAGCGAGTCCAGAAGGTCGAAGATGCTCGCTTCGACCGTGGCGGTGGTGAGAAGGCGGATATCATCACCGGTGACCGTCCGGCCGTCGACGTAGATCTGCAGCTTCTCCAGTTCGCGCAGCAATATGCTCTGGTTGTCTCCGCAGCGCTGGACCATGAATCGAGCCTCTTCCATGCCCAGGCTCAGGTGCAACCGACCTGCTTCCTGCGTCAGCCATTGGGGCAATCGTCCCTCTTTGGGAGCAGGGAACTCGAGTACCTCGCCATGCTTCTCCATGGTCGTGCGCAGCAGATCCCCCGGGGCGATCTTCTCTGCCACGAGAGCAAGGCAGGCATCGGGAGCCGGCGACCTCAGGTAAGCGGCGACTGCCTCTTTGTCCGCCTTGAGCCACGCCTGCACTTGCTGCACCAGCACCAATCTGGTCCCCCCGAGAAAGGCCAGGGTGTTTGCGGCGTTGACCACTTCGATGCCGCCATCCACCGCCGCATCGAACTCGTCGATGTTGAGGTCGCTACCCGACTGCTCCACGATCCGCGCCTTCAGCCGGCGCAGGGCAAGCTCGACCTTGGGCAGATCGTCACCCAGAATGAGATAGGCAGGCTTCAGCGGAGGACGCGTGGAAACGGGACCCTGTCGCATCGAAGCTGACCCGTTTCGCGTCGAACCCGACCTGTCGTCGGCGCCGATGGCCTGCTCGCTCACTGCCCGGGTTTCCTTTCCGTCGCCAGCACCACGCGATCCCCGTTCACGGTACAGGATACCCAACCCGCCTCATCCGTGCGCAGCACGCTGGCCACCGCTGCCTGAAGCATCGACATGGTGGAGGGATCCGGGTGACCGAACGAGTTGCCCCCACCCACTGAGATGCAGGCCGCCTTCACCTCCAATTCCTCCAACAGCCTGCCCGACACCGCGCCCCGGCTGCCATGATGAGGCACCACGATGATGTCGATGGGCGGAAGCTTGTAGGCCTGCAGAACCTCGGCCTCGGCGTCGCCGGGAATCAGAACCTCGATACTGCCTGCGCTGAGTACGGCCACCAGAGAGCTGTCGTTCAACTCGTCCCCCGTCGGAGGGCCGGATCGATCCTGCCACGGATCGGGACCGTCGACCAAAGTCACAGGCCGGGAGGGAGCGAAGAACCGTATCGCCACGCCGTCCACATCGATCAAGGACCCGGTGCCGGCCTGGACGTGCCGGCCGCCTCTGATGGCGATGCGTCTCCGTAGTTCCAGGTAGTCCGCTGCCTCCCGCGCCCCGTTGGTCGTGCGCGCTGCCGGGCCCTGGACTGTCCCGGGTGCGGAAGAACCTCCCGGGGGGCCGCCCGACACCACAGCCGTCTGGTCGACGAACGTACCAATTTTGAGGCCGTCGACGGCCTCGAGCAGACCGGCAAAATGGTCTGCATGAGGGTGCGATATCACCACGAGGTCAAGCTTGCGCACCCCCAAGGTGTGGAGCTGTCGCGCCAGGTCGCAACCTGCTGGGCCACCGTCGAAGAGCAAAGCGCGATGTCCAGGAGTGCGCACCAGTACTGCGCTCCCCTGCCCAACATCCAGCACCCGCACCTCTACCTGGTCGGGCCAGCCTTTCCCCGGAGCTAGCGTCGCCACGGTCTCCAGACCGAGGACGAGTGGGGAGTAGGCCACGCCACCGAGCGCAAGACCACCGAACACGACCGCGACTCCCAGCACTACGGCCCAACGACGACTCTTCGGCCTCCGGGCGCGCAACCAACCGATGGATCGCTTGAACAGCGGCACGGGGACGTTGAACGGGGTGCCGACCGCACGGCCTGTCAAGGCCAGGCCGGCCGGCACCGCGGCGACCCCTACACCCGCCGCTAGCAAGGCCCTGCCCAGATCGCGGACGTCCAGCACGGGGGCGAACGCAAGGAGTCGGGACACCTGGACCGCCCAAGTCATGGGAAGGGCCGCCAGGGTGTCGAGCGCGGTACTGAACCCAGTCCACAGGAATCCCAGAAAGACGCCGGCCATCCCCAGCCCGGTGATGACCGGTAACACGGGCACGACAAGCAGGTTTGCCAGAGGCGCGATAAGAGACGTCCTGTCGAAAACCAACAGTGAGACGGGGGCCGTCCCGAGGGACGCGGCGATAGACACCGCCAGATTCGAACCGATAGCGCTTGGCAGACGCTTCAACGACCTGTGCAGAGGGCCGACCAGTGCGAGCATTCCGGCGAGAGCGGCAAACGAAAGCTGGAATCCGACGTCAGAGACGGCAAACGGGTTGAGCGCCAGCACCACGACAGCAGCCAGAGCGAGCACCTGCCAATGGTCCCTCCGCCTTCCCGCCCAGCTGCCGGCCAAGACGACCACGATCATTACCGCCGCTCTGACCAGGGGCGGGGAGGCCCCGACGAAGGGGATCATGAGAATGGCGGCCGCGGCTGCCAGCAAGAAACCCACCCCCCTTGATGCTCTCACCAGCCTGGCGAGACCGATCATGATGGCCGCGATGCTGGCCACGTGCAGGCCGCTGACGGACAACATGTGCGCCGTCCCTGAGCGTCGGAAAGCCTCAAGCCATCCCTTGTCGATGCCGCCGGTTTCGCCCAGGACGACCCCTTTCAGGACCTCGTCCAGTCGCGCGTCGGGTCCCCGGCTGAGATGGGCCCGAGCAGAGGACCGCAGCCGATCGAACCAGCCTGAGATACCGCCTCGGCGTCCAAGGATGCTGATGTCACTGCCGTCGGCGCTGAGAACGACCCGTATGCCTTGATGCCGCAGGTAGGCCGCCTGGTCGAATCCGGAGGCAGAGGGCCCTTCCGGCGCCTGGATCGTCCCTTCGACAGCGACGATCAGGCCCTGGCGCAGAGTCACACCGGGCGGCCCTTCGGTCGGGGCTATCTCGAGTAGAACGGTTTCGCCCTTTGCGGCGGCTGCGCTGGCCGAGATGCCGCCCGATCCGGGGAAAAGGCCTCCCGGCCCCCTGACGACAGCGGCAGCACTCTGCCAGCCGCCGCTGGAGCGTACCTGGCCGGTGATGACCAGCTCCGCCGTGATGGTGCTTCCGACCCGCCGTTGGAGGCTGCTGTCCAGTAGCGCCATCACCCGCGCGCTCCCCCCCAGGTATCCGCCGAACAACCCCACCAGCACCACCGAAGCCACGACCACGAGCGAAGCTCTGTCTGCATCTGCAGACACAAGACGCGACATCAAGAGCCCCCCGAGGGCGCCTAACAGAGCGAGTATCAGACCGATGAGCGCAACCATGGGCCTCGCGCCGCCGACGGCGGCGAGCGAAAGACCGACTGCGACCGCGATCGTCGTGGTCCGCGCCAGCCCCACCCGCCGAACGAACCGGCCGGTCAGATCACGATGGCGCTTGGCCGGCATGCGGCTGACCGATCAGAGCCCCACCAGGGGACGGAGCTTCTCCAACTTCGCCGGGCCGATGCCGGGAACATCGGTCAACTGGTCTATGGACGTGAAAGGGCCTCGGGCCTCCCGGTACGCGATGATGTCCTGGGCGATCGCGGGACCGATACCCGGGAGAGAGTCAAGTTGGGCGAGGGTGGCTGTGTTGAGTGAGACCGGGCCCGTAGCCGCTTCTCCTGCGCCCTCGGCCTGCTGCGCGGGCGACACGACCGGGTCCACGGCAGGTTCACCGACTCGGGGGACATACACCCTGCAGCCGTCAGTGAGTCGAGCGGCCAGGGCAATGCTCTGCTGGTCGGCTTCGTCGGTGAAGCCCCCGGCCTGTACAACCGCCTGGAAGACGCGGGCGTCGGGAGCCACCTGATACACGCCCGGACGCCTCACCGCTCCGACCACCTGAACGTAGATCACGGGCGTCTGTGTGGTGCTCGTCGTCGCTGCCGAGAGCCCTGGGCTCCCGGCAGCGATCGCAACTGTGTTTGGATCACCCGCGAGGATAGTGACACCATCGGCCGAAGCGGCCGACCCGCCGCGCATCGAGACCACGCCGAGCGTCCCGACCACGAGCACCACAAGACCCGCGGCGATGTACACGAAAAGCCGTCTTGTCGGGATAGCGGACATGGCCGCAGCATATGGGCCGCCATCCGGAGCCCCACTACGACGAAAGATCGAGCTTGGCCGCCCTGTCCCCCAAGCGACCACCTGGGCGCGAAATGAACGCGGGGCCCGGGGCGTTCATCCCGCCCCGAGCCCCGCCATGTTTCGGGTGAGTGCCTAGCTCGACTCGATCAGTACGCTTCGCAGTACATCTCGAAGTAAGGTTGAGGCTTGGTGCACACCGGGCAGACCTTGGGAGCCTCGTCACCTTCATGGACATACCCACACTCTTGACATTTCCAGAGGATGGGGCCGTCTTTCCGGAATACCTTGCCGGCTTCGACGTTGGCGAGCAGTTTCCGGTAACGGCGCTCGTGGTACTTCTCGACCTCAGCGACCTTGCGGAAGGTGACCGCGGCCTTCTTAAAACCTTCAGCTTCCGCCGTCTGAGCAAAATCAGGATACAGCGTCCCCCACTCGGCCAACTCGCCTTCAGCGGCTGCAAGCAGGTTTTCGGCGGTCGTGTGGACCGGTCCGGCGGGATACGACGCCGTGAACTCCGGCATGCCCCCATCGAGCAAGCTGAAGAAGCTGAACGCGTGGGCCCGCTCGTTGTCCGCGGTCTCCAGGAACAGGTTGGCGATCTGCATGTAATGCTCCTCGGCCGCTACCTTCGCATAGAAGGTGTACCGGTTGCGGGCCTGCGACTCGCCCGCGAATGCCTTCATGAGGTTCTGTTCGGTCTTCGAGCCATTCATGTTCATACGTACTCTCCTCGGTTCTCTTTCTCCAAGAGGCTCCCGTGGGAACCTGACTGTTCCGGATGCTACCCACCGCCGGTCGAAACTAACCGGATGGGCTCCATTACCAGTCACCGCGCGCAGTCGTGCGTCCACCAAAGGCCGCATCCAGAAAGGCGGCGACCCGCTCACCCACCTCTCGCTGTCTGCCCTCGAAGAAATGGTCCGCTCCCTGCACTACACTCAAGCTAAAGTCAAGCTTTAGTTTACGTAAGACCCGGTCGGCTTCCCGCGGAGGCGCCAAATCATCGCGATCCCCACAGACGGCCAGCACGGGCCCGCGGAAAGCGGCCAGCCTCTCGATGAACTGAGGGGGCATCTCGTCCCACGCTACGACAAGGGCGACAAGGGCCAACGCCTGAACCGGGACCTCTCCCACGGCGGCTACGGCCGCCATGACACTACCGAAGGAGTAGCCGGCCAGGGCCACCGGTAGCTCGTGCGCGCCGGGCCCCGTATCCCCGGCCGAGCCGGCCAGCTCCCCCCGCAGATAAGCGGCGGCGGCCTCCACATCCCGATACTCTTCCGCTCCGCTGTATGTCCCCCGACTCCTACCTACCCCACGGAAGTTGAAGCGCAGAGTGGCCATCCCGTGCTTCAGGCAGGCCTGCGCGACCCGATACACCAACGGCTGTGCCATGGTGCCGCCATAGAGGGGGTGCGGATGCGCGATCACTACTCCGCCGGCCACCGCGCCGGGCGCGGGCTCTTCCGATCTCCCACGCCCCTCAGTCGTCTCCGGCCACTCGAGGATCCCCTCTAGGCGGTCGTCCCCCCAGAAGAGCGGGTGCCCGCCCGCGGCCGGCTGCCCGTTCACGAAGCCGCCCTCTTCATTCCCGATAGTTGACGAATTGCAGAGGCATGCCCAGATCGGCCTCCTTCAGCGCGCTGATCACGTCCTGCAGATCGTCGCGCTTCTTGCCGATGATGCGGACCTCGTCGCCTTGGATCGCCGCCTGCACTTTGAGCTTTGTCTCCTTGACCAGCTTGACCACTTTGCGCGCTGTCTCCACATCGATGCCGTTGGTTATCGTGATGGTCTGCCTGACCATGTCGCCTCCGGCTTTCTCGGGCGGACCGAAAACGAGCGCCTCGGCTTCGATGGAACGCCGCACCGCCTTGGCGATGAGCATGTCCCGGATCGCCCGCAACTTCATCTCATCTTCGGTGAGGACTTGGATCCTGGCTTCCTTGCGATCCAGATCGATCTGACTCTTCGAACCGCGGAAGTCAAAACGGGTCCTGATCTCTTTCCTCACCTGGTTGGCCGCGTTGTCCATCTCCTGCATGTCGACGCGGCTGACTATGTCGAAGGACGGCATTCTCTTCCTCCTTGTGCGAGAAGCGTAGGGATTCAGCATACCGCAGCGTGGATACCTGGGGGTTGAAGCCCCCGGGGGCGAGAGCCGCCGCAGTAGTTCCGATCCCGGCGGCAGCGTGGCAGCCGTCGCCCTCCCCTGGTAAACTGCCTGGCATGTCGCCTGACGTAAAACGGAAGGGCGCCGCGGGTTCTTTGCGGGCGCAAGGACTATCCGCAGCCCTGAGGTCACGAGCAGCGCATCTCGCCGCATGGGTGATGGTCGCAGCACTCTTCGGCAATCTCTTCGCCGCAGTCCTCCCTTCACAAGTATTCGGTCCCGGTCCCGCTTCCGCCGCGTCGTCCAGCCTTGCGGCGGCCCAGGAGGAGCTCGCGGCAGCCAAGGCCGAGCTGAAGGCAGAGCAGGCTCGACTGGACAAACTGGCCCAAAAACAGGCCGACGCCGAGACCCGTCTCGAGAAGACGCGCATGCGCATCGAAGAGGTGCAGGCCAAGACGGAGAAAGCTCAGAAGAGCTTAGCCGAGCTTCAGGCCAGGCTCGGAGACCGGCTCGCTGAGATCTACAAGAACCGGGGGTCAGAGACCCTGAACGTACTGAGCGCGGTGTTCTCAGGTGACGACATGTCTCTGGGAGCAGTCGTCGAGCGGCTGGCCATGGTGAGCCACGTCGCCCAGAACGACAGTCAGCTCGTGGCGGACGTCCGGGACAGGCTCGCGGAGCTGGATCAGCTCGCCGCCGAACTCAATGACACGAAGGCCGCGGAGCAAGAAGAAACCGCGAAGTTCGCGGCAGCCACCGAGGAGACGCTCCAGGCCTTGGAGGATTCAAAGGACGACTACAATAACCTCCGGGCTCGGGTAGCGGCGCTTCAAGAGGAGGAGCGTAGGCGCCAAGAGGAGGCGCGCAAGGCCGCGGCAGCCAAAGAGGCGGCAGCCAAAGAGGCGGCAGCCAAGGCCGCGGCAGCCAAAGCCGCGGCAGCTAAGGAGGCAGCAGCTAAGCAGAAGGCGGCCACCGCCACCACGAAGGCCAAGACCACCAACACCACCAGCGGCACTTCGAGCGGGACCACGCAGCCCAAGGCGGCCGATCCTGTCGTCGACAAAAGCGCCGGGTGGGTATTCCCCGTGCAAGGACCTAACAGCTTCGTCGACACCTGGGGGGCGCCACGCTCGGGCGGACGGAGTCACAAGGGCACCGATATCATGACCGCCCGCGACACTCCGCTTGTCGCCGTGGTCGATGGGGTCATCCGCAGCACCAACCCCACGAACTCGGGCCTGGGAGGCATCACGCTCTGGCTTAAGGGCGATAACGGCAACACCTATTACTATGCGCACTTGTCATCGATCAAGAGCGGCGTCGGCAAGGGGGATCGGGTGACGGCCGGCCAAGTAATCGGCTATGCGGGAAACACGGGGAACGCCAGCGGCGGCGCGGTCCATCTGCACTTCGAGATACACCCCGGGGGCGGTGCGGCGGTGAACCCCTATCCCACTCTGATCAAGTACCGGTAGGATCCAGGCTCACAGGGACGCAGTGGGGGCCGTCGGCCAGGTAGGCGATCGCCGGTTCACGCCCCAGCATAGCCTCAGACTCCTCGCAGGCCCTGGCGACCGCAGCCCGCACGAATCCCGCGACCACCTCTCCGGGCTCGGCTCCGCTCCCTTCCGAGAGAAACCGCGCAGGGTCCGCGCACGGCAGGATCGCGTAGTCGTGGAACGGCGTCTGCGGGCTGAAGTAGAAGAAGTTGCCGGCGGGAACGCGACCGAGCAGTTTGGCCCACACCTGCACCTCCCACTGGTCGTGGACGAACTCCCACCTCTTCCCCTGGATCAAGCGCATGAACTCTTCGGGACCGACCTCACCGAGGAGTCGAAGCATCTTGCGGTATGGCGCGGTGCCCACCGGGTCGGGCTCGGTGGTGTCCGCCACCACGACCAGGTAGCCCCCCTCCCTGACCGCCCTCGCGGCTGCAGTCGCCGCCTTCGCCACCTGATAATGGTTGATGCCGACGTGCCCCCCATGGGTGACGACGACGTCGTAGAGACGGCTGAGGGGCAGTTGGGCGAAGCTGCGCAGATGATCCACCGCCGCGAGGTGCGCCAGTTCCATCTCCCCGGCGAAGACACCCGCCGTCCTGCCGTCCTGACGGATGGTCGCGTTGAGTATGAGATCAGCCCTGGCCATGCGGGCGATCTCCAGGGACAGGTCATGGCAGGGATTGCCTTCGAGGACGAGGTCGGCGACCCGCTCGTCCGCCAACACTGCCGGCCCATGGAACTCTCTCACGCTCTCCACGTTCAACAGCCCGGGGCAGATGCTCTTGCGGCCCCCGGAAGCGCCGGCCATGAAGTGAGGCTCGACCACACCGGTAAGGACCCTGAAGTCCGCCTCCACATACTCACGGTTCATGAACACCTCGACCCCGTGCTCGGTCCGGCCGACGTGGATCAGCGCTTCGCGATCGCCCGCGTCGTGACAACGGAGGCGCACCCCGGCCCGTGGCACCCGCTCATCCAGCATGGCCCGCATTTCCGCGTCGTCGAGGACCCGATGAGTGCCCGTGGCGACCAGCAGCGTTACGGATTCGGGAGCTAGCCCCGCGCTCAGGAGAGCTTCGAGCAGGGGCCAGAGGATACCGTCCGCGCCCCGATAGGGCGCCGGGCGGGTGTTGTCCGACACCACGACCACCACCGACGGCCACGCCTTTCGCGCACGTGTCTCCCGGCACAGTTCGGCGAGCGGCGCACAGCCGATGGGGGCGGAGAGGGCTGTCGACACCGCGGCCGGCACATCGGGCAAGGCTTCCGGCTCCCGAAGGCGCAGAACGTCCGTGCCGGGGGGAAGATCCAATTCCGTCGAGAAAGACCGTAGCCGCAGGGGGACCGACCATCCGTTCGCACGCCCTCCACCCATCAGGTGACGGTGGTCCCGAGAGATTCGGCCAGGCTCCCCCACTCTTCGTACAGAGCGGCGATCTCCCCGGAGAGAACGGTGGCTTCCGAAGAGGCGGCGGTGAGAAGCTCGTAGTCGGAGGCATGAGCGGGATCGCTGAGGGTGGCGGCCAGGGTGGCCTGCCGCTCCTCGGCGACAAGGATCC
Organism: bacterium; assembly: GCA_043801935.1. Classification (GTDB taxonomy): domain Bacteria; phylum Actinomycetota; class Thermoleophilia; order RBG-16-64-13; family RBG-16-64-13; genus JAZDLO01. Next base: position 20,172 of record JAZDLO010000235.1, on the reverse strand, counting down.
GCCTCTCCACCTTGCGGTATCGATTCTGCAGCTCTTTGCGTTCCTTGTAGCCCAGCTCGACCGTCACCGCCCCGCCCCTACCCGCAGCCGAGGCGGCGACCTTCTGCGGTCGCGTTTCAGCCGCCTGCCGAGTCGCAAGGGAGAGCGGCGTCGATTCATCCGGGGGCGCGACGGCCGGCTTCACTTGCTGACCCTTCTTCCACTGGTAGTACTCCCAGTCCCCGAGGTAGTGGGTCAGACGACCGTCCCGCACCTCGATGACTTTGGTGCCGATGGCATTGATCAGGTGCCGGTCGTGGCTGATGAAGACGACTGAGCCCTCGAACTGGCGCAACGCCTCGATGAGGACGGCGCGCGAGTCCATATCCAGGTGGTTGGTCGGTTCGTCGAGCAGGAGTAGCCCTGCAGGGTCTATCAGCATCCGGGCCAGAGCAAGACGCGCTTTTTCTCCCCCGGAAAGCACGCCTACCTTCTTGGTAATGTCGTCCTCGCCGAAAAGAAAGGTGCCAAGGTAGCCGCGCACCTCGGGCAGGCGTCCGGCGGGACCGGCGGCCTCCTCCATGGTCTTGAGGACCGTCCTGGCGGGATGAAGGACTTCCAGCTGGTGCTGGGCGAAGTACTCCCGACGCACGTTGTGTCCCAGCTTGATCGCACCACCATCCGGCTCGATGACCCCTGCCAGGAGCTTGAGCAGCGTGGACTTACCCGCTCCGTTGGGACCCACGAGGGCGATCTTCTCGCCGCGCTCGATGACCAGTTCGAGCCGTTTATAGACCACGTTTTCGCCGTAGCTCTTCCTGACGTGCCTTACCTCAGCTACCACCCGGCCGCTGCGGGGAGGTTGGGGGAAGCGGAACTTGATGGTCTTGCGACCCAGGGTGGGGGCATCGATCCGTTCGGTGCGCTCGAGCTGCCGGATCTTCTGCTGAACCTGCTTGGCCTTGGTGTTCTTTGCCCGAAACCGACGGATGAAACTCTCAGCCGCGTCGATCTCTCTCTGTTGATTCTTGGCGGCGTTGACCAGCGCCTCGTATCGCTGCCGCTTCTCAGCCTCGTAATGGTCGTAGTCGCCGGCATAGAGGTCGATGACCCCCCGGTCGAGATCGGCGATGTGGGTGACCATTCGGTTGAGGAAATAGCGATCGTGACTGATGACGATGAGCGCTCCCGGCCAGTTGAGCAGGAACTCCTCCAGCCAGACGAGGCTCTCGAGGTCGAGGTGGTTGGTGGGCTCGTCCATGAGGAGAAGATCGGGCTGCTCCAGGAGGAGTCGAGACAAGGCGACCCGCATGCGCCAGCCCCCGGAGAGCTCGGCGATGGGCCGGTCGAAGTCGCTCTCGCGAAAGCCCATGCCGCGCAGGATACTCTGTGCTCGGGTCTCCAGCTCGTAGCCGTGGGCACTCTCGAAGGCGGTCTGGACCGCGCCGAGTTCGCGCAGCAGTTCGTCGGGATCGGCGTCGGCCACTCCGAGGCCGGCCTTGGCAACGGCGTCTCCGGCGCCGGCGGCCGCAGGCCCCGCCACCGCCTCATAGGCTCGGCCGAGTCGCTCTCCCAGCTCGGCGATGCGCCGCTCCGCCGACAGGATGTCCAGATGCGAAGCAAGCACCTCGTCGATGACCGCGTGATCCGCGATCTCCTCGATCTCCTGGGGCAAGAAGCCGGTGCGAAGATCTTTCCGCGCGCTGATCTCTCCCCCGTCCAGCGACATCTCGCCCACGATGAGACGCAGTAGGGTGGTCTTGCCGGCCCCGTTCGGTCCCACCAAGCCCACGCGCATGCCCGGCTTCACGTGCAGGCTGGCCTCGTCGAGGACGGCTTGGGTGCCGAAGGATTTGGAGATGTCGGTGAGGTGCAGCATCAGACCGGTAGGATAGCAGCCTCGGGGCTGCCCGCGTCCACACCGCGCGATCCTCCCTAGCGAAAGAAAATGCGCCCATCCTCACTAAGAGGATGGGCGCACACCGTGGGAGGCCGCTGCTACTACTTCTGCTGCGTCCAGAAAGCGCGTCCCGGCGCGAAAAAGACGGCGTACCGGAAGTTCTCGCCGCCCAGGGGGGTGAAGTTGTGAACGCTGCCCTTGGACACCCACAGGGCGTCTCCAGGCTCGACGATGTAATGCTCGCCGTCGACGACGGCCTCAGCGCGTCCGGTCAGACCGTAGAAGACGTGGTCTTCTTCGGCATGGACGTCGTCCAGCGCACGGCCGATGAGCGGATGGAGCTCAGTGATGCCGAATTCGCATTGCGCCCCGGGGCAGCTCTTGGGATTGACCATGGGCCAGGCGAAGCAATTCTCGTGGAGAGGCACCTTATCGTTCCACGGGGTGTCCTTGGTGATCTTGACGAGCTTAGCGGCCATAGAAGTGCTCCTCCTTGTCGCCGAGGCCCTCGGTGGCCTACGGATCTCTTTCGCTGATTAAAGCACCCCTCGCACAAGACGGGCAAGCAATCATCCCGTAGAGTGGAACATGGTTCCGTTATTTGTCCCAGAACAGCTCCTTGTCCGCACCGGGAGCCAGACCCAGCTCGGTCGCGGTACCCAGAAGCCGCCGGATCGCCCTCTCCCCCTCGGGGCCAAAGTCTCTGGTGAACTCGTTCACGTACAGGTCGATGTGCGCCCGGCACACGGTGAGGTCCATCTCCTGAGCGTGCTCGCGGACGTATTCGAAAGCCGCCTCGGCATGAGAGGACGCGTGCTCGACGCTGGCACGGACCGCGCGTTCCACATCCGCCTGGAGCGCTCGGTCCAAGGACCGAGCCACGGCGATCGCTCCCAGGGGGATGGGCAGCCCGGTGGCGTCTTCCCACCACTCCCCCAGGTCCACCAACTGGCGCAGACCGTACGAACCAAAGGTGAAACGGCTTTCGTGGATGATCACGCCCGCGTCCACCTCGCCTGATGCCACCGCGGGCATGATGCGATCGAAGGGCATTACCACCGTGTCGATGATCCCACCGGCGAAGAGTCCCAACAGCAGCGCGCCGGTCGTGAGCTCTCCCGGGATGGCGACCCGGGCACGACCGAGATGGTCCACGAGAGCAGCCACCCGCTGGACGGAAAGCGCCGGGCGCAGCCAAGAATCTTTGCGAGCGACCACCAGCGGGCCGCAGCCTCGCCCGAGCGCTCCGCCGGCATGCAAGAGGGCGTACCTCTCAAGTAGATGGGCGAACGCGTGCAGCGAGACCTTGATCACGTCCGCCTCTCCGTTCAAGGCCAGTTGATTGAGGGTGTCGATATCCTCGAGACGCTCGTGGACGGGCGGAGCACCGGGAACCAGGCCATGGACCCAGGCGTGGAAGATGTACGTGTCGTTCGGACAGGGAGAGTAGGCGAGGCGGAGAGGATCCATATCAGACCTTCTCGGCATCCCGGGATGGCGGACCCGCGCTTCCGGGGAGAGCATCCCCGGCGACGAGGGGCAACCTTTCGAGAGCGGCCCCCACCGCGAGCGCAGCCCGTGCCGCCGCCGCCACGGCGCGGTCCACCTCCCACGAAGTCCGGTCCCGGTCGACCACCAGGTTGCTGATCCCCCTGACCTCCAGAAACGGCATGCCGTAGAGAGCGCAGATGTGGGCCGCCGCAGCTCCTTCCATTGATTCGGCCACGGCCCCCCACTTGCGGACCACTTCTTCGCCCTCGGCCCGCAGCCCCGTGACCCGGGAGGCCGTCACACATGGCCCGATGACCACTTTGGGGCGAGGCTCAGGCCAAGCTTCAGTCTCGATCGCCGCGGCCGCAGCCTCCACAAGACGCGCGTCCAGCGGGAAGTCACCGCCCAATTCACCGCCGTTCACCCAGGCCAGCGGCAGCCCGAGCTCGTCGGCCGACAGCCAGCCGGCGGGACTAGAACTGCCGGTGTCGGAGTAGATCTCCCTCGTGGCGATGACGATGTCGCCGACCCGCGCGCCCATCCCCCGCTCCACCGATGGGAAGGCGCCGCCCACGCCCACCTGCAAGACAAGCGAAGGCTTCGGCCTCATAGCCTGAAGAAGGCAGGTGAGTACGTGCGCGGCGTTGGCCTTGTCGCATCCGCTGATGGCCAGCGCCGTTCGCACCGGCACCACGGTGGCGCCCTCGCGGGCCGAACGCTGCCCGGGATCGAGCCGGCCGACGAAGAGCTTCTTCGTCGCCACCACGTAGGGTTCGAGCCCCAATAGCGCGCGCCGCAGGGGCTCGGCCTCGCTTTCGGTCGCCGTCAGAAGCACCAGCCGGCAATCGCGCGTGGCCAGGCGCAGCGCGTCACAGTCCTTCAGCTCCACTAGGCGCCTTCCAGGAGCAGCAGATCGGGGTCTTCCACGTAGCCGATGACCAGGTTAAGAAAACGAGCGGCCTCGGCCCCGTCGATCAACCGGTGGTCGATGGTAAGCGCTAGGGGGAGGATCAACCGGGTCACCACTTTCCCCTCCCGGACCACCGGCAATTCACGCACGCGGCCCATCCCGAGGATGGCTGCCTCCGGGTAGTTCGTGACCGGAGTGGCGAAGGTGCTTCCCACGGCCCCATAGTTGCTGATGGTGAACGTACCCCCGTGGAGATCGTCCAGGTTGAGGCGGCGCTCGTCAGCCCGGTCGACCAGATCGACGATCTCCTCGGCGATACGGAAGATGCTCTTCCGGTCGGCGTCCTTGATATTGGGGACGACCAGACCGTTCTTTGTGTCGATCGCGATACCGATGTTGCAGTAACGTTTGAGCACGAATTCCTCCCCCGATTCCTCAAGGACCGCGTTGAGGCGGGGGAAACGCTTGAGAGCAGCCGTGCACGCTTTGACCACGAACGCCAGATAGGTCAGGCGCACCCCGCGCTCCGCCGCGATGGTGCGCTCCTTCTCTCTGATGCGCTTGATGATGGTGACGTCCGCTTCGTCCATGGTGGTCACCTGGGCTTGCTTGGCCACCGATTCGGCCATGCGTTTCGCCATGGTCCGCCGGACCCCCCGGAACGCGACTCGCTCCACCAGACCGAAAGCGTCTTGCTCGATAGTGCCTCCCATGATCGGCGCCACCTTTGGGAGCTCGGCGGGAGGCGCTGGGGCCGGCCTCTCGAGAGCTGGAGATCCCGCGATCCCCGCCGGCGGGACGGCCGCGACTGGGGTAGCCTCCGTTCCCGGCAGGGTGCCCGCAGTCGCCGGTGGGCCGGACGCGGTCGCACCATAGGCCGCGGCTTCAGCGACGTCCTCCACGTCCTGCTTCAGGATCCGCCCGCCCGGGCCGGTGCCCCGGATGGTCGCAAGATCCACCCCAAGTTCCTGGGCGAAGGCGCGAACGGACGGCATAGCCAGCCCTCCGGCCCCTGGTGCCGCGGACGCTACAGGCGGCGCAGGCGCCCTGAGCCCCGAGGGGGCAGACGCCAAGGTCACAGCAGCCGCGTCGGCCTCCTCTTCCGGGGCCTCTTCCAGTCGACCCACCACCGAGCCGGTGTAGGCCTCGGCCTCGGCTTCGACGGGGATCGCTTCGGCGGGGACGTCTGCGCCGATCGCCGTGGGGGCTTCGACCGGCGGGGACGACGGGGGCGCCTCCGCCTGCCCGGCGGCCGGAGCCTCCTCGATGGTCACCACCACGTCGCCCACCTGGATGATGTCGCCCTCGGCCCCATGGAGGCGGCTGACCCGACCGGCCCTCGGTGACGGTAGCTCCACCACTGCCTTGTCGGTCTCCAATTCGGCCAGGGTCTGGTCTTCGACGACGACATCGCCTTCTTTCACCTTCCAGGCGAGAAGCTCTCCCTCGGTGACCCCTTCACCAATATCGGGAAATCTGAATTCGTAGGCCATGGCTGCCGCTCCCTAGTCTCGGTGTTCCCCTCTGGGCGTTTGTGGACCAGTTCGTTCAGGGCCCGGGCGCGTGCCCCATCTCAGACGCCGGCGCGCGCACTTCACTCGTTGATCTTGTCGGCCTCCACGTGCCGGGCCACGTTGCCGGCCCGCAGTTTCACGATCTGCTTGTGGAGCTCCGAATCACTCAGGAACTCGTCGTCCGCGGCCCGGTCGTAGTGCACCATTTCCTCGAGGTGACGCATGAGCTTGGCCGACGGCCCCTCCGCCATCGCGCTTCGCCCTACCAGGAATATGTCGTAGACGTAGATGAAATCGGGCAGGTTCAAGAGGTGCTTGACCAGACCCTGCACCTTCGGATACTTGACCCCTGAGATCGGCTGCGCAGCCAGACCCATGCTGTGAGCGGCAAGCCACATGTACATGAACGCGTTGGACAGCGACGACTCGAAGATGGAGTCGCCTTTTTGCTTCGAGTAACGAGCTGCCATCGGCAATCCCACTCGCCGGCGGGTGTCGCCCATGACCAGAATATCGACCGGCGCGAGCGGGCAATCCCACTTGCCGTGCGTCTCGATGGCCCAAGGAGAGCCCTGCCACTCTTCGCGGGTAGCTTCCAAGGCGAAGAAGTCGCTGTTCTTGTAATCATCGACGATCTTCTTGATCCCCGTGCGGAGATCCAGGTCCTTGACCACCAGGAACTCCATGGGCTGCATGTTGAAACCCGTGGGCGCCCAACGAGCCGCCTCAAGAAGCTTGTCCACCCACTCGTCCGGTATGGGATCCGGCGTGAACGCCCGAAGCGTGCGCCTGCTCTTGACGAACTCCAAAAACTCCTCGTACTTCACGGTGGACTCCTTCGGTCAGGACTGGACGGCTACTAGAACTTGACGGCTTCCTCGATAGCTTCCACGACTCGGTCCACGTCGGGCTGGAAATAGTCCTCCAGTTTGGCCAACGGAGGAATCGTATCGAATCCGGTGACTCGCGACACCGGGGATCTAAGATGGAGGACCGCGCGCTCCATTATCTGGGCCGATATCTCCGCTCCAAAACCGCAGCTGCGGGGGGCCTCGTGGACCACCACCGCCCGGCCCGTCTTGGCCACGCTCGCGATGACGGTCTCGAAATCGAAAGGCGATAGGCTGCGTACATCGATGATCTCGACGTCGGCCGTGCCTTCAGCTTCGAGGCGTTGTGCCGCCTCCTTCAACGTGCGGACATGAGCTCCCCAGGCCAGTGCCGTGAGGTCCCGGCCCTCACGCACTACCCGGGCCCTGCCCAAGGGGAGGGTATACGGCTCCTCGGGCACATCCGCCTTGATCGCTCGGTAGATCCGTGCCGGCTCCATGAACATCACCGGATCGGGATCGCGCACCGCGGCGGCCAGAAGACCCTTGGCCTCGTATGGATCGCCGGGGATGACCACTTTGAGCCCGGGCACATGGGCGAATACCGCCTCCATGCTCTCGGAATGATGCTCCAGCGCGCGTATCCCCCCGCCGTAAGGCGTTCGCACCACGAGGGGGACTGTGAACTGACCCCGGCTGCGAGTGCGCATGCGCGAAGCATGAGAGACCAGTTGGTCATAGGCCGGATACGAGAAGCCCGCGAACTGGATCTCGGCCACGGGACGATAACCGGCGATGGCCATGCCGATGGCCATCCCCACGATCCCTGACTCCGCCAGGGGCGTGTCGATCACCCGCTCTTCGCCAAAGCGCTCCACCAGGCCGTCCGTGACCCGGAACACCCCCCCATCCCTGCCCACATCCTCACCGAGCACGACGACCCTGGCATCCAGTTGCATCTCTTGAAGGAGAGCCTGGTCGATGGCCTCAACCATGTTCAGACGCGCCATGGTCACCGCCTCCTCGCCAGGCGGGCCATCAACTCCGCCTGCTGCTCGACCAGTTGCGGGGTCATTTCTGCGTAGACGTGCTCGAAGATCTCCTCCGGTCCCGGGGGAGGAATGGCCTCGAAGGCGGCGACGGCCTCGGCCACCCTCTGATCGGCCTGGGCGACCGCGTTCGCCGCGGCTGCGTCGTCCAAGAGTCCGGCTGCCTGCATATATCGGGCCAAGCGCTCGATCGGATCCCGTTGTTTCCACTCCTCCACTTCCTCCTCCGAGCGATAGCGGCGGGCATCGTCAGAGGTAGTGTGGTCGGCCACCCGATAGGTATGCGCCTCGACGAGCGTGGGTCCCAGACCAGCCCGGGCGCGATCCAGGGCTTCGGCAGTCACGCGATAGACCGCGAACACATCGTTGCCGTCGACCTGCACTCCGAACATCCCGTAGGCGAGGGCTTTCTGCGCCACAGTGCAGGAAGCGGTCTGCTTGGTGTACGGAACGGAGATGGCGTACTGGTTGTTCTGGCAGAAGAACACCACCGGCACCTGAAAGACACCGGCCATGTTCATGGCCTCGCTGAAGTCGCCCTCCGAAGTAGCACCCTCCCCGAAGAACGTGAGCGCGGCTACTTTCTCACCGGCCTGCTTCATCGCCCAGGCGATACCCACGGCGTGCAACAAGTGGGTGCCCACGGGAATGGATATGGGGAGCGTCCGCAGTTCCCGGGGGAAGGCGGCGCCTCGTTCATCTCCACTCCAGAACTGGAGGATCTGCTCCAGAGGTAGGCCGCGCAGCAGGAGCGCCCCCGTCTCCCGAAAAGCTGGGACAAGCCAATCGTCGGACCGGAGCGCGAATGCGGCTCCCACCTGAGCCCCCTCCTGGCCGGCCACTCGGGCGAACGTGCCCAGTCTTCCTTGGCGCTGTAGCTTGAACATGCGCTCGTCGAACTGCCGGGTGAGCACCATGTGTTCGTACAGACGCCGGATGTCTTCCGGGGCAAGAGCGGGCATGAGCGCTTCGTCGACTGCGCCTTCCGGGTTAAGCACTTCCACCCGGTCTATCGAGTACGAGACCAGAGCACGGACCGGCACGTTCTCACCCCTTTCGTCGCGCGGGCCGGTACGCCCGCGCACACACTCTCATTCAGCTTCGGCGTCCACCACGAGTACGGCCGCCCCTCGTATCGCTCCCCGGCGCAAGCGCTCGAGAGCCTCGTTCGCTTCCTCGAGCGGAAACAGCTCCACCTCGGTGCGCACCGGGACCTCAGGAGCAAGGGCCAGGAATTCCTTCCCGTCCAGCCGGGTCAGATTGGCCACCGACCGGACCATCCGCTCTCCCCACAGGATCTCGTACGCGAACGAGGGGATGTCGGTCATGTAGATACCCGCGCACACCACGACCCCACCCTTGGCCACCGCCCGCAGAGCTACCGGCACCAATTCCCCGGCGGGCGCGAAGATGATGGCGGCGTCGAGTTCCTCGGGGGCAGCCTGGGCTGTATCGCCCGCCCACTCGGCTCCCATCTCCCGGGCGAACTCCTGGGAGGAGGCATCGCCGGGACGGGTGAAAGCGAACACCCTGCGAGCCTGGTGTCGAGCGACTTGGGTTATGATGTGCGCCGCCGCCCCGTAGCCATAGATGCCGAGGCGCTCGGCATCGCCGGTCATCCCCAGCGCACGATAACCGATGAGACCGGCGCAGAGCAGAGGCGCAGCCTGAGCCGAGGGGTAACCGGACGGTAGGGGGAAAGCGAAGCGATGATCGGCCACGGCGTGCTCGGCGAAGCCGCCGTCGACGTCGTAGCCTGTGAACTTCGCTTGGTCGCATAGGTTCTCCCGGCCGCTCAGGCAGTAGCGACAGCGGCCGCAGGTCCAGCCCAGCCAGGGTATGCCCACCCGTTCCCCCGCGGCGGGGGCGGTCACGCCTTCGCCCAGGGCGTCGACCGTGCCCACGATCTGATGACCGGGGATGAGCGGCAGTTTGGGATGCCGCAGTTCGCCGTCCAGCACGTGCAGGTCGGTCCGGCAGATGCCGCACCCGTGAACCTTGACCCGCAGTTGTCCCGGCCCGGGCGCGGGTGCCCGCACCCGCGCCACCCGCAATGGCCGCCCGGCTGATTCAAGAAGCATCGCCCGCATGAGGTCCTCCCCGCGTTGGCGCTATGCCGGCGCGGGTCTCAACCGACCACCCGCGTGCCGCCCTCCCGCCCCTCACGCATGAACACCGACGGGCGCTGGTAGTGGACGTTCACGTAGTGATCCACGACTCGATCGATCAAGCGCTCGGGGTCGGGGTCGTAGATGATCGACGCACCAGTCTCCTTGTCGATGGTTTCGACCAGATCCGGGACGATGTCGGCGATGCCTCCACTGCCCTGGAGCACCCCGATCAACTTACCCTCGTCGTAGGCTATGGCAAACTCGCCCAGGGTCCCGGAGTGCCCGTTCACTATGATGACTATGTCGCTGGAGCGGATATTGACGATCTCCCGGCCCATCAGGCCGCTGCCCGTATAGATCAGCACGTCGAACCCCTCCACCGGCGAGTGGTAGACGTGGAGGTGCTCATCGAGACTCAGAGCCGGAGATATCCCGATCGATAGGCCCCCGGCAGTCTGTGCCCCACGAGCGCTCTCAAGAGGCAAGCCCGGCGCCGCCCCACTGATCAGGACCATCCCGCGCGCCGCCACGACTCGCCCCAACTCGAGCGAGGCCGCGCGCACCTCGGGCGTAAAGTTCCCTGAGGCCGCTCCCATGACGCCCACCTTGAGAGCCATAGCCTTGACGTTCTTGGCATACCGCTCAGGATCGGCATCGAAGAGATGGCGGTGCTCCTCCGAGCAAAAAAGATAGATGCGCCCGTTGTAGAAGGAAGCTGCGACCGCTTCGCGTTCCGACAGCGTAGCGTCGCACACGGGGTCAGAGGTCACCGGGGGCCTCCTCCAAGTCGAAGGTCTCGTTCTTCTCCGCCACCACGACGCGGAAGCGCAACTTATCCTCGAGAAGCTTCTCCAAGGTCATGGCGGCGTTCAATTCGCCGTGGGTGAGGATTGTGAGCCGTGGCGGCACGAAGTGAGAGGCCCAGGCGAGAAGCTGTCCTTGGTCGGCATGCGCCGAAAGTCCGGTGATCTCGTCGATGTGAGCCTTGACCGCGATCTCTTCTCCGAAGATCCGCACCCGCTTCTCGCCGTCAAGTAGGCGACGGCCCAGGGTGTTTTGAGCCTGGAAGCCGACGATCACCACGTGGGCTTCGGGACGCCACAAGTTGTGCTTCAGGTGGTGACGGACCCGGCCGGCATCCGCCATGCCGCTCGCCGAGATGATCACGATCCCCTTCTTTCCGTTCAGCGCTCGGGACTCGTCCGCACTGGCAGTGTAGTGAAGCCGAGGAAAGTCGAAGATGCCGCCCGGCTCGCCCACCAGCTTCCAGGCCTCGTCGTCGAATGCCTCCCTGTGGCGGCGGAAGACCTCGGTGGCCCTGGAGGCCAACGGGCTATCTACATAGACTTCCATGTTCAGTTGACGCTTGTCGAAGATCTCGCGCAGGAAGTAGAGCAGTTCCTGCGTGCGGCCCACGGCGAAGGCGGGAATGATCACATTTCCCCCAGAACGCTGAGCATCTTCGAGGATGGCCGCCAACTCGTCCACCGGTTGTCCGTTGCGAATGTGCTGGCGGTCACCGTAGGTGGACTCCATGGTCAGGTAGTCGGTCTGCTCGATGATCTCCGGATCGCGCACGATCGGTTGGTCGGGCTGGCCCACGTCACCACTGAAGAGCACCTTGACCTTCTCCCCCTGCTCCTGTAGCCGGAGTTCCAAGAAAGCCGACCCCAGAATATGCCCGGCGTCGTGAAACACTGCGGTCACACCAGGAGCCAGCTCTTTGGGCACCCTGTATCCGACGGGTTCCAGCAGCCCGATCGCTTTGCGAGCATCGTCCTGCGTATACAGCGGCTCGACCACTCGCCGCCCGGCCCGGCGGGCCTTGCGGGTGCGCCAATCCGCCTCAGTTTCCTGGATGTACGCGGAGTCGAGCAACATGATCTCGGCCAGGTCGCTCGTGGGCGCGGTGGCATAGATGGGCTTCTGGAAGCCCTCCTTCACCAAGCGCGGGATCCTTCCGGAGTGGTCGATATGAGCATGCGTGAGCACCATGAAATCCAACTCCAGGGGATCGAACACAAAGGGAGCGAAGTTGAGAGCTTCCTCCTTGTCGCCTCCCTGGTGCATTCCGCAGTCAACCAGAAAGCGGCTGGCGCCGACCTCGACCACATAGCACGAGCCTGTGACCTCGCGTGCTGCTCCGCAGACCTGTAGGAACATCTGTCCTCCTCGAGCCGTCCGACTGCAGAAGGTGGGCCATTTCTAGGCCCGTCGCCCCTACTTTCTCACACTGAGTCGGGCTGCGCCCAGGGACCGCTGTGTTATTCTATGTTCAATGTTTCACACGCGTTGAACCCCCGAGTCGCGGCGTCGGGGGAAGCAATGCTGTCGTCTTCAAACGGTAAAAGCGGAGGAAATGGTGGCGAACGAATCCCTGGACGAGAAGATCTTCGAGGTACCCGCCGAGTTCCGGAAAACGGCATGGATCTCGAGCATGGAGCAATACGAGGCGATGTATAGGCGCTCTCTCGACGACTCCGACTCCTTCTGGGCCGAGGAAGCCGAAAAGAGGCTGCACTGGTTCAAGAAATGGGACTATGTTCAGAACCACAGCTTCGCGGATGCCAAGATCCGCTGGTTCGAGGGCGGGAAGCTCAACGTCGCCTACAACTGTCTCGACCGCTATCTGGATACGCCGGTGGCCGACAAGGTCGCCTACTACTTCGAGGGCGATTCCCCGGATTCGACCCGCACCATCACCTATCGGCAGCTGTGGGAGGAGGTCACCAAGTTCGCCAACGTCCTCAAGAAGAAGGGCATCAAGAAGGGTGACCGGGTCGTCATCTATCTACCCATGATCCCCGAGCTGCCCGTGGCGATGCTGGCGTGCGCGCGCATCGGCGCCATCCATTGCGTGGTGTTCGGCGGTTTCTCCTCCGACTCGCTCCGCGACCGCGCGGTGGACGCCGGCGCGACCCTGATGATCACTGCCGACACCGGCCTGCGTGGTGGCAAGCAGATACCGCTCAAATCCGCGGCCGACGCGGCCCTCCTCGAGAGCCCGGCCGTCAAGTCGTGTATCGTCGTCAAGCACACGGGCGCCGAGAGCATCAACTGGGTCGACGGCCGCGACAGTTGGTATCACGAGGAGCTGGCCGCTTCCGATATCACCACCGATTGCCCCTGCGAAGAGGTGGATGCCGAAGATCCGCTCTTCATCCTTTATACGTCCGGTTCCACGGGCAAGCCCAAAGGCGTCATGCATACCACCGGGGGCTACCTCCTCTTCGCCAGCATGACCCATGAGTTGATCTTCGACTACCGTCCCGAGCACGTCTACTGGTGCACGGCCGACATCGGCTGGGTGACGGGCCATACCTATATCGTGTACGGCCCGTTGGCCAACGGGGCTACGGGCATCCTGTTCGAGGGTGTCCCCAGCTACCCCAGCCCCGACCGGTTCTGGTCGGTGGTCGAGAAGTACAAGGTCAATGTCTTCTATACCGCCCCTACCGCCCTGCGCGCCATCGCCCGCGAGGGCGACGATTGGGTCAAGAAACACGACCTCTCCTCGCTCCGGGTGCTGGGGACGGTGGGCGAGCCCATCAACCCCGAAGTGTGGCTGTGGTACCACGACGTCATCGGGGGCGGGCGCTGCCCCATCGTCGACACTTGGTGGCAGACCGAGACCGGCGGCATCCTCATCACCCCGCTGCCCGGAGCGATGAAGATCAAACCGGGTTCGGCCACTCTCCCCTTCTTCGGGGTGGAGCCGTGCATCGTCGACGAGGACGGCAACCAGATCACCGGCCCCGGCGTGGGCAACCTGTGCATCAAGCGGCCGTGGCCGGGCATGATGCGGGGAGTGTACGGCGATCCGAAACGCTTCCACGAGACCTACTTCGTCCAGTACCCGGGCATGTACTTCACCGGTGACGGCTGCCGCCGCGACGAAGACGGCTACCATTGGATCACCGGACGGGTAGACGACGTTATCAACGTCTCGGGCCACAGAATGGGCACCGCCGAGGTCGAGTCGGCTCTGGTGAGCCACGACTCCGTGGCCGAAGCCGCCGTCGTAGGCATGCCTCACCCCATTAAGGGTCAGGGCATCTACGCGTACGTGACTCTCAACGCCGGCGTTGAACCCACGGACGAGCTCAAGAAAGAACTGGTCAAGCACGTCCGCACCGAGATCGGTCCTATCGCCACCCCGGATGCCATCCAGTGGGCGCCCGGCCTACCCAAGACGCGTAGCGGTAAGATCATGCGCCGCATCCTCAAGAAGATCGCGGCCAACGAGATCGGCGACCTGGGCGACACCTCCACGTTGGCCGATCCCCACGTGGTGGACAACCTGGTGGCCAACCGGCAACAGTAGAAGTTGCGACATCGAGACACGCGAAGGGGCGGCCGCAAGGCCGCCCCTTCTGGGATTGCCGCACCCTCTACTTCACCACGAGGTTCACCAAGCGACCCGGAACCACTACCTCTTTGACCACCGTCTTCCCCTCCAGGTACTTGGCCAGACCCGGGAGAGCTTTGGCGGCAGCCAGGACATCCGGCGCAGCCGCGTCTGTGGCCACCTCGACCCGTTCGCGCACCTTACCGTTGATCTGAACGGCCAGCTCGACCGTCTCCCCGGCCAAAAAGCGCGGGTCGGCCCGGGGCCAGGGCGCGTCCCACATAGCCCGATGACCCATCATCTCCCATAGTTCGGCGCCCAGGTGAGGGGCGAAAGGCTCCAGCAGCCTCACCATGGTCTCGAGCGCGAAGCCCAGGACCCGGTTCCCGCTCTCGGTACCCACCAAGCCCGCCGCCCGAGCGGCAGCGATCTCGTTGTTGAGCTCCATTATGGCGGCCAGCGCCGTGTTGAAGTGAAAGCGCACTCCGATATCCGCGGTGGCCTTCTGAACCACCCGGTTGGTCTTCACCAGCAGGGCGCGCTCCGCCGGGGAAAGGGCAGACTCGTCGAACGACCATACCCGCTGCTTCGCAGGCTTGCCCACGAGCCCGCCACCCAACAGGCCCTCCTCCACTGCCTCCGTGACCTGCCGCCATACGCGGCCCAGGAAGCGATAGATGCCTTCGATCCCCTGGTCGTTCCACTCGCCGTCGCTCTCCCCCGGGCCCATGAAAAGGATGTAGCAACGCAACGAGTCGGCGCCGTATTTGGCCACGTAGTCGTCGGGGTCGACCACATTGCCCTTGCTCTTGGACATCTTGGCGCCCTTGTAGTAGATCATCCCCTGGGTGAACAAGTTCTTGAACGGCTCCTCGAAACCGACCAGGCCCAAGTCGTAGAGAACCTTGGTGAAGAAGCGCGAGTACATGAGGTGCAAGATGGCGTGTTCCACCCCGCCGATGTACTGATCCACCGGGAGCCAGTAGTCCACCGCTTGCCGGTCGAAGGCCACGTCCTCCCGCCAGGGCGAGGCGTAGCGCAGGAAATACCAGGAGGAATCGACGAACGTGTCCATGGTGTCCGTCTCCCGCTTGGCCGGGCCGCCACAGGCGGGGCAGTCAGTGCCCACCCAGTGCTCGGCCGCGGCCAGGGGCGACCTACCCTTCGGCGCGTAGTCCGTGATATCCGGCAGCAGGACCGGCAACCGGTCCTCGGGCACCGGCACCTCGCCGCAGGAATCGCAATACACGATAGGGATAGGAGCGCCCCAGTAGCGTTGGCGCGACACCAGCCAATCACGTAGCTTGTAGTTGACGGCGAAATCGGCCTTACGCTGCTCTTTGAGCCACTCGGTGATCTTGACGATCCCTTCGGCCTTGGCCAGACCGTCGAAGGCACCGCTGTTCACCAGCAGGCCGTCACCGCTGTAGGCCTGCAGGAGCTCGCCCTGTGCGTCCTTGAGCTCCGTCGGACTGGAGATGACCTCGATCACCTCGAGCCCATACTTCTTTGCGAAAGCGAAGTCACGCTCGTCGTGACCCGGCACCGCCATGATGGCGCCGGTACCATAGTCCATGAGCACGTAGTCGGCCACGTACACGGGGATCTTTCCACCCGTGACGGGATTGATCGCGTGGCGGCCGGTGAAGACGCCGGTCTTTTCTTTTTCGATGCTGGCCCGCTCGATGGTGGAGGTAGTCATAGCCTTGGCCACATACCGCTTGACCTCCCGCTCTTGCGGCAGACCACGCACCAAGTCATCCACCAGAGCGTGCTCGGGCGCGAGGATGAAGAAGGTCGCTCCGAACAAGGTATCGGGTCTGGTGGTGAACACCCTTATTTCGGCCTCCGCTTTGCCGGCCTCGGGCGAGGGGCCGCTCGCGGCCGCGCCGGCGCCGCCGGCGAACCCCGGCTCGGGCTCACCTGCCTCGACCGGGGCGATGGTGAAGATCACGTCGGCCCCCTGCGACTTGCCGATCCAGTTGCGCTGCATCGTCAGCACCCGCTCCGGCCAAGACTCCAGTTTGTCGAAGTCCCGCAGTAGCCGTTCGGCGTAGTCGGTGATGCGGAAGAACCACTGCGTGAGTTTCTTGGCCTCCACCAAGCTGTCGCAGCGCTCGCACGCTCCCTCGATCACCTGCTCGTTGGCCAGCACCGTCTGGCAGGAAGAGCACCAGTTGACCGGAGCCTCCTTCTTGTAAGCCAGACCCTTCTTGTACAGCTGGAGGAAGAGCCATTGAGTCCACTTGTAGTACTCGGGCCGGCAGGTGGCGATCTCCCGGCTCCAATCTATCGACACTCCCAGCCGGCGCAGCTGCCGGTCGATGGTGGTGATGGCCCTCTCGGTGAAGCGTCCCGGGGGCTCGCCCGTCCTGATGGCCATGTTCTCGGAGTTCAGGCCGAAAGCGTCGTACCCCATCGGGTGGAGCACGCGCTGTCCCAGGTGGCGGCGGTAGCGGGCGATGACATCACCCATGGTGTAGTTCTTGACATGCCCCATGTGCGCGCTGCCCGATGGATAGGGGAACATCTCCAGGACATAGGTGGCGTCCCGGCCCTTGCCTCCGCCCCCGTTTGTGGGAGTGGACCCGCTGGGCGGGTTGGGGATGATGAAGGTCTCTTCTTTTTCCCAGACCTTCTGCCATCTCGTTTCGATCAGCTCAGGATCGTATTTGCGTGTCATCCACTTTCCTCTGGTCTATCGGCGCGCGGGCCGACGGGGCATCGGGCCGCCGTTCGCCTGAGGTCGTTGACTATGTCCCTACCCGGGTGATGTCCTTTTGTGTCCATTATTCCAGCCTGTCCCCTCTGAGCCAAATGGCACCCGGTGTGATCGTCGGTACAGAATGCCGGCAGGCCCCAGAAGAAAGCACGCCCAGGCCGGAGAAATGAACGCTTAAGCATCTGCTGCTCAAGCTTCCCAGGAACCTCGAGGATGTGAAGCTGACGGGCTCTCCCGCCGACCTTAGGAACGTCCGGAACGTCGTGCTCGAGTAGAGCGCTTGTGGTGGGCCGCGGGGCGCCGCGGGGCGCCGCGCCCCGCCTCCGTGCCTCGGTCCGGTCCGTCGCCGGGGTCACCGCCGTCCCCGCGCATCCGAACCAAGTCGCGAGCCAAGTCCTTGATCTCGTCCCGCAACTTGGCGGCGTACTCGAACCGCAGCTCTTCGGCGGCCGCGAACATCTCCTCCTCGAGCGTCGCCATGAGTCGCTCCATCTCTTCGACGGACATCTCCTCGCCCCGAGCCGTCTTGCGCCGCTCTTTGTAGGGCACGCTCCCGCTGATGCCCAGCAGCTCGGCAATATCGGAGACCCCCTTCACGATCGTACGGGGCTCGATCCCGTGCTCCTCGTTGAAGGCCAGCTGGGCAGCGCGGCGCCGGTCGGTCTCGGAGATGGCCCGCTCCATCGCTGCCGTCCGCTTGTCCGCGTACATGATGACCGTGCCTTCGATGTTGCGCGCCGCCCGACCGATGGTCTGGATGAGCGCCGTCTCGCCGCGAAGGAAGCCCTCTTTGTCGGCGTCGAGGATAGCCACCAGGGTCACTTCGGGCAGGTCGAGGCCCTCGCGCAACAGGTTGATACCCACGAGCACATCCACTTCGCCCAGCCTCAGCTCACGCACTGTGCGGATGCGCTCCAGCGTGTCCACCTCGGAGTGCAGGTAGCGCACGCGAAAACCCATCTCCAGCAGGTAGTCGGTCAGATCCTCCGCCATCTTCTTGGTGAGAGTGGTTACCAGAGTGCGCTGACCTTTGTCCACCCGGACGCGGATCTCGTTCATCAGGTCGTCGATCTGGTGGTGAGTCGAGCGAACCTCCACCCGCGGGTCGACCAGGCCCGTGGGGCGAACCAGCTGCTCTACCACCTGTGTCGAGACCGACGTCTCCCACGTTCCGGGAGTGGCGGACACGAACACCATCTGGGCGACTCTTTGCATGAACTCGTCGAAGCGGAGAGGGCGGTTGTCGAGGGCCGAGGGCAGGCGAAAACCGTGCTCCACCAGCATGGTCTTGCGGCTGCGATCACCCTCATACATACCGTGCAGCTGAGGCACGGTCATGTGCGACTCGTCGATGAACACGACGAAGTCCTTGGGGAAGAAGTCGAGCAGGGTATACGGCGGCTCGCCGGGTTGCCGCCCCGAGAGTATGCGCGAGTAGTTCTCAATGCCGTTACAGTAACCAAGCTCGCGCAGCATCTCCATATCGTACTGCGTCCGCTGGCGGAGGCGGAAGGCTTCCAGCTGCTTGCCCTGCGCTTCCAGCTCGGCCACCCGGAGCTCCAGCTCGGCGACGATCTCAACCAGCGACCGCTCGATGGCGTCATCCGAGGTAACGAAGTGAGTGGCCGGGTAGATAGCCACGTTCGGCAGCCGGGCCACGATCTCATGCGTGAGCGGGTCGACCTTCACGATCTCCTCCACTTGCTCGCCCCAGAGGGCCACCCGCACCGCGTAGTCGTCGTACGCAGGCCAGACCTCGAAGCTGTCCCCACGCACCCGGAACTTGCCTCGCGCGAAGCCGATGTCATTGCGCTCGTAGTGGATCTTGACAAGCTTGGCGAACACCTCGTCGCGGCTGATCTCGTCGCCTTCTTTCAGCAGCACGACCTGGCCTAGGTATTCCTGGGGCGAGCCCAGGCCGTAGATGCAGGAGACCGAGGCCACGATCACCACGTCATCCCTCATCAGCAAGCTGGAGGTGGCCGCGTGCCGCAGGCGGTCGATCTCCTGGTTGATGGAAGAATCCTTCTCGATGTAGGTGTCGCTGGCCGGAAGATACGCCTCGGGCTGGTAATAGTCGTAGTAGGAGACGAAATACTCCACGGCGTTATCGGGGAAGAACTCGCGGAACTCGTTGCACAGCTGAGCAGCCAGGGTCTTGTTGGGAGCCATGACCAGCGCCGGCCTTCCCGCCCGGGCGATGATGCTGGCCATAGTGAAGGTCTTGCCCGAGCCGGTCACGCCGAGCAGAGTCTGGCAGGGGTCACCGCGGTCCAGCCCAGCGGCCAGCCGGGACACAGCCTGGGACTGATCCCCTTTCAGCTCGTAGTCCGCTCGTATGTTGAAACTGCTCACGTCTCCGTCACGACATCGGCGAACACATGGGGATGGATACGGCCGTAGAGCTCCCAATAGTGCTCCACCCGCTCGACGAAACTCCGCGTCTCGGGGAAGCGGATATCGGCTAGGCTGAAGGAGTCCCCACCCCCAGCCGCCTCCACCCAAACGATGACCGTGCCCTGTCCGGCGTTGTATGCGGCCAACGCCGGCCGGGTGTCGCCACCGAAGCGCTTCAGCAGAAAGGCCAGGTAGCAGGCGCCCAATTCCAGATTGTCCTCAGGGTCGGTCAGGACAGGCTCATCCCGCCCCCTCCAGCTCTCCAAGCCGGTTATCCAGGTGGCCGTGTCGGGCATGAGCTGCATCAGACCTACCGCCCCGACCGGAGACAGAGCCCTGGGATCATAGCCGCTCTCCGTCTGCACCACGGCCGCGACCATATATGGGTCGAGATCATATCGCTCCGCTACCCGGGCGATCCCTTCGGGGTAGTGGATAGGATGGAACTTCGCCGACACTCCGGGCACCACTGCTCCTGTGGCCGCGATCCACACCACAGCTATCGCTATCCCGACCACGACCGCCACCACCGGTATCACCAAGCGCATCAACCGCCGATTACGACTACGCCGTGACCGTCTCACCGGCCCCCCCGAAGCATTCCCAGCGCCCGCGCGTGCGCCCCCTGTACGAACGCGCGCAGTTGCTCGACTTCACCGTCGTTGAAGAAGGCCAGGTCGCTGCCCGCCACCCTCTGTTCGCTCGAAGCTTGCAACTCCTCGAGTTCCGAGAACATCGATAAGTCGAAGCGGTGGACCGATCGCCGCCGACGGTTCTCCCGACCCGCTTCCACTGTGACGATGAGATCGAACAACACCTCGCAACGGGATTCGAACAGCAGCGGCACCTCGCACACTATCACCGCTCCCGGGGCAGCCTCTGCAATGCGCCGCTTGATCTGCCCGGCCACTCGCGGATGCG